>JAUMWS010000129.1 GCA_030529525.1 Porphyromonas sp.
ACCAAGGTGACAAAGGAGATCAAGGTAATAAGGGCGATCAAGGTTCTTCCGGAGCTCCCGGCGATAAAATTGAGATCATAGAAGGTTACTGGTATATCAATGGCATCAATACAGGTGTTCTTGCAGCAGGAGAAAAAGGAGACCCTGGTAAAGGAAAGTCTGCTTATGAGATTTGGATAGAAGAAGTTGAGAAAGGAACTATTTTTGATAAGAATGGAGAAGTTTGGGATCGAAGTAGGATAACCATGAATGATTTTATGATTTACATGAGAGGAGAGAGTGGTTCTTCTGAAGTTAAAGTAACAAGGCTATCCATACTTAAAATAACTCCAGGAGGCTGTTTTGATACAACTGCTATCCCATCAGGGCAAGCTGCTCCTGGGAAAGACAATTCTGAGGAAAAATCTAGTCCGTGTACTCCTACTAAGATTGAAGTTCAATCGGATCCTAATGCGACTATCTATTATCAAGTAATTATTACCGGTGATGCGTATTCTGGAATAGGAGAAACGTCAGATACTGATGTTTTTGAGATAGTGACGGATGAAGCCGGAAAGGCTACTGTAACTATTTATAGGACTGAAACATTGGTCGTGAATATCTGGGCATTGGCTAAAGGTAAGGCATACTCTCAGAATATGCTTGTCAGAGTTAGATCTATTATGTCAATTTTGACCTGATTTTTCCTCTTTTGATATTTAATTATAAAATAGAAATTATGTCACTACTAAAATACACACTGCTTTTCTCTTTGCTTTCTCTTCCTTTTGGAGCTGTAGCTCAAGAAGAACAGATGGCGAGGGCGGCAAATAGAGTAAGCGAAAAAAAGAGTTTGGAATTCGGATTAGGAGTGGATGTTTTCAACATCAGCAGAATGAACTTTCACAGCTACCACTCTTCCTCCAAAGGCGACGTTTACAACCTTGATCTCAGAAATATGATGATCGGTGGAAATATCTACATTGCAAGAGAGATCAATCCATGGTTGTACGCAGATCTTCAAGGAACAGTTGGTTGGGCTAATAGCCTTTCTGCTGAAAAGCCAAACCAATATAAGTTTTATGGTATGGGAGGATTGGGAGTACAATTTCGTTTGACACCTCTCTTCAATAGAAAATACGTAGAACCATACTTTAGAGTCGGAGCTAACTACCTTTTCAAGGATTTTTATCTGACAAGAAGCGGAATGTTGCCCAACTTCCAAGGAGATAACTTGAAGTGGAAGCACTCTGATGAGTTTAACAGCATGACGGACAAGCAAAAACATGCTTTCTTAGCTTCTTTTGGGATAGGAGTCAATAGCTGGTTCAATGATCGTATTGGATTTGGACTTCAAGCAGATTACCTGACCTCCTTTACTGAAAGTAAACTAAACTTTCCTCGAGTACTTGCCAGAGTGATGTTTAGAATAGGCGAGACGAAAGAGGCTCCTAAGGTAATCTATCGTGAAAAGATTTTACGCGAAATCATAGAAAAACCGATAGAGAAGGAGGTTATTCGATATGTTGAGAAAGAAAGCGAACCTCTTTATATGTTGTTTGCAAATATCAACTTTGAGTTTGATAAGTACGACATAACACCGGAGTCTGCCAAAATCCTCGATGATGCAGCTGCTATCCTTAAAAAGATGTCTCAGCACAAATTCCTTATTACGGGACATACAGATAGCAGAGGTAGTGAGCGTTATAATGAAGAACTTTCTCGAAAAAGAGCCAATGCAGTTGTTAAGGCATTGGAAGAGAGAGGTGTACCTTTGGATATGCTTAAGAGTAGAGGAGTAGGCCGTAAGATTGCTGCAATTCCTGTATCCAAGTCTCATATCGTGAGAGAAGGAGACCGTAAGGTTACGATTGAGATTATTAAGAATATGGAATACTGGAATAATCTCAAATAGTTTAATGTAATGTTTACACCTTCTGCTATGTATTCTTGAACAACAAAATATTTGTTTCGGATATGTAGAGACTCTCTTTTGTCAGAGGGGATTTTGATGAGGATATCAATTCAACTGAGTTGATATCCTCATCTGCTGTCTACACGTTCCCTGTTAAAAGTATTGTCTGTTATCTGCTCTGTCGGATATTTCAGTTTTAAAGTTAAAAAAGTATCAGACTATAAGAAAAGACCTGAGCCTGTTTAGAAGATTTACTGTATATGTTGATATCTTGAAATAAATAGACTTGGATCTGTTTTTCAAGACTTGATTTTCACTCATCGGGCTGTGATTTCTGCAAATCAGCCTTTGATTTTT
>JAUMWS010000130.1 GCA_030529525.1 Porphyromonas sp.
GGTCATTGTTACTCCAAAACCAATTATAGCTGCCTTTCAGCCCAACAGAAGAGTTCGTAGAGACACTTTTTTCAACAGATAGATTAGGAGAGACTCCCAAAGCCCAATTTGCTGCATTGGTCTTCAAAGCCCAAGACTGCGCCAAACCTTTTCCTGAAAAAGTAAGGGAAAGAGCAAGAAGCAGAAAAAACATCAAGCACTTAGTTTTCATTTTCCAAATCATGTTTTTAAATAGAGCTCTCCTTCTAAGGAGATTTCCATTCGTTTCTTATACTTACAGGTTCAATATCTTCATAAAAAACGTTGCCAAGGGCACCTTCAGGATAAATACAAAACGGGTGCTCAGAAGCAAGTAGAAAGCATTACAGGACGATTCTCTAAAAATTTTTTCTGACAGGAATTAGGAGAACACGTTGCTGATACGAATCCTACATCACAAATGTAGGTACCTTTTTTGAAATAAACAATAGATAAATAGAAAACAAATGTTTGTTTGATTAATTTAAGAATAAGAAAGACTTCCAAGATTTGGAAGTCTTTCTTATTTGTTTAAACTTTTGCTCCGGATATACGATGCTCTTTCCGGTAGCTTGGCACCGTTTTCAGGTGGCGCAGATAGTCTATCAGCCCTTCTGCAGTAGTGCGGAAAGTAGAGTGTCCGGGGTCTGAATGTTTATACTTATAAGTAACACTCATATAGCTACTCATTACCACCTTGTAGACTTTGTCCATATCGAAAGGAGAACCATCGGGATTAGAAAGTTTAACATCCTCTACTCCACCATCGGCATTAAGAGTATAGTCTAACTTTAGTCCGGAGGGTACTATCGGGCGTCTCTCATCCATATCGAAGCCGGCAAGCATCATCTCACGCATCTCATGCCCCGTAAGGTTTATCAGGATCATTTCATTTCCGAATGGGTCAAGCGTATATACATCTATAAGAGAGATATCCCCTTTAGAAAGACGATCCATACGGATACTACCCGGATTGGCAAGAGCGATATCCGCACCTGTGCTCCACTTGTAGGCATCCACCATAAGATAGCCGAGTTGCTCGGAAGAAGTAAAGTCCTCTTCGGCTTTAGCCACAAGCTCTTTCAGGGGAGAGTCCGCCTGATAACGCTCAACCATTTTCTGAATTTCGGGTCTTATATTTCCTTTCTGTCCTACGGGAAGAAGCTTCATCGTCTTCTTCACTTCTCCTCCGGGCAGTATCACCACATTTATAAGCGTGGCATACTTGAGCTTACTACCGGCTTGAGTGATAAGGATATTGTTATGAACCTGTTCGGTGTCTATTGTCGTATGCGAGTGTCCTCCTATTATAAGGTCTACCTTTCCGGCAGGAAGTTTTTTTGCGAGTTCCACATCATTGCCGAATCCGTAGTGATTAAGATAAATCAGAAGGTCGCAACTATCCTTCAAAGAGACCATCTCCATACCTACCTGTAAAGGATCTTTGAAACGAAACTCTCGTACTCTGTCGGGATGTGTGTCGGGAATATTTCCGCTATTGATATCCAAAAGCGATGTAAAGCCCACCTTTAGCCCACTTGGCATACGCATTATTTTGTGTGTCTTGAAAGGGAAGTCGGCACGAGGCAGTACCGTATTGGCACTTATAAAGTCGAAGTTCGCCTTTCTTACAAGCACGTCCAAAGGATTATTTTCACCATTTGTATCGAACTCATGATTACCTACCGCCGAGATGTCGAATCTCAATGCATTCATAAGCTCTATAACGGGTAGCCCTTTAGGGATATACTGATCGTTAAGAGGGTTACCGGTCTGATTATCTCCTCCCGATACTAAAAGAAGACCGGGATAGATACCTCTCAAACTATCTACCATATAGGCAAAGCGAGGAAAGTTGGGTAGCGTGGCATGGATATCGTTCACGGCAAGGATATTCAGTTCCCGTGGTTTAGCCTCCGGCGCTGCTGCCCGTTTGAAAAGTGTACAACCTGTCCACGAAAAAGTCGTGAGAATCAAGAATGTACAGAAAAGCAGGTGGTGTCTCTTAGTTGTTCTCATAATCTTTTGCTTTTTTTCAGTACTGTATGTATCTTCAACCCTTATTCCATCCTTTATTCTTACAAGAAAAAGTATGGGGCAGACCTATCTCCTCTCTCTTGGTAGACAAGTCATATTTATTTACGTAAGCCACACACATTATGACGGAAATATAAAAAGAGAAGTTTT
>JAUMWS010000031.1 GCA_030529525.1 Porphyromonas sp.
CCACTTCGGAAGCGATGCAGCGAAAGTTTTGAGAGAACGCTGCCGTCCGGGGGTGAAAAAGCGAACCTCCCCGATGAGCGTTGAGATACTCGTCGGGGAGGTTCGGAGGTGTGGAAGCGGGAAGCGGAAAGGGACGGATCAGAGACGATATGCGGTGAGTTCGGCCTGTACCAATGCAAGGTCTCGCTCTGTATTCAGCTTCTCTTCGTAGGCTTCAAAAAAGTATTCCACTTCCAAGAGATAGGTCAGGAGGGAGATTTCTCCTTCGCTGTATGCCTTGAACAGCAGGGTGTCGTTTCGGTTGCTGCTCAGTGCGGTGTTGTATCTTTCGATGTTTTGGAGAAGCATCCGTGCACGGCTGTGAAGATTGCGGTGGTAGTGGAGATGCTCGGTTTTGATCTCCCGTGTGGCGGAACGGGTGGCAAGAAGCCCGGCCTTGGCTTCTCTGATTCTGTTTTTATTTTCCCACAAAGGGATCGAGACACCCACGGTGATACCTTGGAAGCGTTCTCCAGTGACAAATTCGCCCATGTATCCGATGGCAAGCTTGGGAAGTGTCTCGGATTTTGTGAGTCTCAACCGACGTTCATCGACCTCCTCTTCCTCTTTTTGCAGCAACAAAACGGGACTGCCCTGCTCTGCTTCCGAGTAGTAACTCTCAAAGTCGGGAAGCGATCCTATGGACGGGAAGACGGCGTGGTCGAATCCGATCTTCTCTCCCCCGTTGAGTACGGCAAGTTCGGAAAGAAGTGTCTCTTTTTCGAGGTCGAGAAGCCGAAGCTTGTTTTCCACGTTGGTGAGGTTGAGCATCGCTTTGTTGTATTCGAGGATGTTTACACTTCCGGATTTGTGCATTTTGTCGTACGCCTCCGCTATGCGTCGGGCGTTTTCGGCAAGGTTGTTGTAGAGCCGCGTCAGGGAGTTGTACCGAATGAGTTCGATACACAGCTTTTTTGCGGATAACATCAGCTCCATCCTCTGAAGGCGATACTCGTACTCTGCTTTTCGATTTTGAGTGTCGGACAGCTTCTTCTTGTGCAGATAGACGGTCGGAAAGTCCAGCGATTGTTTGACACTTAATACTTGCTTGATGCCCAATTCGGACGGGTGTCCTCCGAAATATCCCCACTCGACATCGGGATTTGAAGGCGTCAGCCCCGTTTTATTGGCTATGCGCTGAGCCAAATGGCGTTGTTGAAGTGTTTTTAATGTTTTGCTCTTTTGCTCTATGCTGTTCAGTACCGGATCATAAATGTCCTGCGCCGGAACGGTGGCTGTCGTGAGAGACAAAACAAGAGATGCTGTGTATATTATTGTCTTCATTTTCTGTTTTGTTTTTGTTGTCTTGTGGCAAACCATTGATACACTATCGGCATCAGGTATATATTCAACAGTGTTGAGGTAAGCAAACCTCCCAATACAACCACCGCCATGGGACTTTGGATCTCGTTGCCGGGTTTATCCCCACTGAGTATGAGCGGAATGAGTGCAAGTGCCGACGTAAGAGCCGTCATAAGTATCGGATTGAGACGGTCGATGGAACCTTCCAAAACCGTTTCCCGCAATGGAACCTGCTTCTCTTGCAGCTGCTTGTACTTGGAAATAAGCAGTATCCCGTTTCGTGTGGCTATCCCGAAAAGCGTTATGAACCCTATGATGGAGGGAATACTGATGATGGACGACGTGAAGAATATGGCTAAAACACCGCCTATAAGTGCCAACGGCAGATTCAATAAGACGATGGCTGAAAGAGAAACATTCTTAAACTCGCCGAAAAGCAAAAGGAAAATTATCAAAACAGAGACAATGGTGGCGACGAGAAGCGTCCGTGTCGCACTCTGCGCACTTTCAAACTGTCCGCCGTATTCGATGCGATAACCTTCCGGAAGTGTTATGCTCTCCTCGACAACCTTGCGTATCTCTTCCACTGCTCCTTTCAGATCCCGCCCGGAAACATTTGCCGAGACAACAAGCTTGCGCTGTACGTTCTCCCTACTGATACTGCTGGGACCTCCGGTGGATATAATCTCTGCAACTTCACTCAGCGGGACTTTGCCCCCAAATCCGGTGTCTATAAGAGCATCTTTTATTCCGTCAATGGTGTTGATGTATCGCTCGTTCAGCCGCAACACAACGCCGAAACTCCTCTGTCCCTGATATATTTCGGAGAGTTCCTCTCCCGAAAAAGCCAAAGAGACGAAGCGGTTGAACTCTTCTATGCTTATCCCATACTTGGATAATGCTCCTCTATTGGCACGAATCTGTAGTTGAGGCGTCTCGGTTTGCTGCTCTACGGAGACATCCACCACACCGCTGATCTTCTCGATGGCTCCTTCTATGCGATTGCCCAACATCATAAGTTTGCAAAGCTCCGTCCCGAAAATCTTTATGGCAATATTGGCTCTTGTTCCGGAAAGCATATGATCTATCCTGTGCCCCAAAGGCTGTCCTATGGTAGTGGCTATACCCGGTATCCCGGCAAGCTTATCTCTCATGTCATTGAAAAGCATCTCTCTGTCCCGACCACCAAGCTTGAAGTTGACATCTATCTCTGCTCCGTTTGTAGATTGGGAGTGCTCATCCAACTCTCCTCTTCCTGTCCGCCTCGCAGTACTCGTAACTTCCGGAATCTTCAACAACTCTTTCTCTATCAGTGTTCCAACCTCGTTGTTCACATCCAATGATACTCCCGGCTTAACCACGGCAGATATCACGGCAGAACCTTCATTGAATTCCGGCAAAAAGCTTTGACCCATTCTGGTAAACAAAAAGAGAGATCCGATAAAAAGCATCAACGTAAGACCGACAACGAGCTTTTTATGCCCCAATACCCAAAATAAAGATTTTGAATAGCCTACAGAGAGTTTTCGAGTGATCCAACTGTCTTTTTCGTTCTTTGTGAGGTACTTGTCTCCGGACAAGATCATCCTACAAAGCAAAGGAGTAACAGTCATTGCCACAACAAGCGACATGAATAGGGCTATTATATAGGCTATTCCAAGAGGTTTGAGCATTCGCCCCTCCATTCCAGAAAGAAAGAAAAGCGGAACAAATGCTATCATTACTATGAATGTTGCATTCAAGATGGAAGCACGTATCTCTTTGGAGGCATCAAATACTACAGTGAAGACAGACTCTCGCTCCTCTTTGGGTTTCTTATGATTTTGCCTTAGTCGTTTATATACATTTTCTACGTCTATAATGGCATCATCTACTAAAGATCCTATGGCAATACACATTCCTCCAAGTGTCATGGTATTGATGTCCAGACCTAAAAGATAGAGTACGACAAGTGTTCCGAGTAGAGAAAGAGGAATGGCAATGACGGATATGACAGTGGTACGAAAGCTATTGAGAAATATAAACAGCACCACTATTACAAATATGGCTCCTTCCAGTAATGCCCGTCCTACATTGCTTACAGAACGTTCGATAAAATCTGCCTGACGAAAAATATGGCTGTCTAAACGCACATCTGCAGGAAGAGATTTCTGAATCTCCTTCAGGTTTGCTTCTATCTTTCTTGTTACGTTCAGAGTATTGATATTGGGCTGCTTGGAGACGGACAGAATAACAGCCGGCGTACCATTCCGAGAGGCATATCCCATCTTTATGGCACTTCCTATGACCACTTCCGCTACGTCGGAAAGAAGAATAGGCTTACCATTATTTGTTTTTACAAGCGTAGATCCCAGCTCTTCCAAGTCTGTTGTTCGAGCGATGCCTCGAATAGCGTACTCATTGCCATAGTCTCTCACTACTCCTCCGGTAGAATTTGTACTCATACTCCTGCCTACCGTTTCCAACTCAGACATGGTTACTTCATAAGAGTGCATTTTTTGAGGATCAGCAAAGATCTGATACTGCTTCAAGTCTCCACCAATTATGGTTACCTGTGACACACCGCCCGTAGCCAATATAGCGGGCTTAACAACCCAATCTGCCAATGTCCGTAAATCCATCATGGAAGTAGAGTCTGCCTGCATTCCAATGAATAGTATCTCTCCCATGATACTGGATTGAGGAGCAATAATCGGCGTAATACCTTCAGGAAGAGACTCTCCTAAAGCCACCATCTTTTCACTGACAATTTGACGAGCTTTGAAAATATCCATCCCCCAATCGAACTCTGTCCAAACAAAAGAATACCCATAAGAGGAAGCGGAACGGACTCTTCTTACATTTGTGGCTCCATTTACGGCTGTCTCTATGGGAAAGGTAACAAGTCGCTCTACCTCTTCTGCAGCCATCCCTCGTGCATCAGTCATAATCACGACTGTGGGAGCAGTGAGGTCCGGAAAAACATCTACATCCATTTTACCGGAAGAGTATATGCCTCCTATTATAAGTAAAACAGAGCCAAGCAGAATAAATAACCGATTTTTGAGAGAGAATCGGATTATACTATCTATTATATTCATGGTCTTTCTCCTTTCTTCTTAATGCAGATGACCGGCATGAGGGTCCACAGCTCCTGACGCTTGAGCCAGTTTTACCAACACAGATCCTTTTGCCACAACTCTCTCTCCTTCAGATATGCCACGGATAACCTCTACTCTTAGACCATCTTTCCGACCTATCTCAATCTCTCTCTTTTCAAAGAAGACAGGAGTAAGCTGGATATAAGCAAAAAAGTTGCCCATCTCTTCTATAAGAGCTTCGCCGGGAATTGTCAGCACCTCTTTCTCTCCTTTTGTGCGGATGTACATTTCAATGAAAGAGCCTGGAAGCAGATCTGCTCTGTTTTTTATACTGAACAGAGTCGTTACAACAGGTGTTTCAGCACTGACAAAACGGCTGTACGAGACAAGACGCCCATCCAATTCTTCCAAAGTAAAGACCCTATCATCGCTGACCCTTTTCAGGTGCGCTGTACTTACATCAGAAAGAATAGAGTAGTACTTGGATGGAATTTCTGCACGAACAAACAGGTTCTTATTTTGAGAAATAGACATTATAGGGCTTCCCTCCTCTACATAGACTCCATTCCCTACCATAAGTTGCTTAACATATCCGGATATTGAAGAGGTAACAGCCTTACGACCTCCGGAAAAGTTTTTCCTCAGATTATTATAGATACTTTCAGCTGTCTCATAAGCCGTTTTTGCTTGAAGCAGATCACTTTCCGAAACGATATTATCCTCCGCAAGTATTCTCTTCCGTTCGTACTCTCTCTTAGCTAAAGAATATTGGCTCTCAGCTTCTTTATAACGTACAGTAAGATTATTATCTGCCAGTTCCCCCCCTTCTATATACAGTAAAGTCTGCCCGATTGTAACAGATTTTCCTTCGACCATGTCTCCCGATGGAATAGAAACAATCCCACTATTTTTAGCAACGATCACACGCTCTTCTCCCTGCGCCGGTTCTATTTGAGCCATTGTTTTTATCACTTGCCCAAATGGTTCTCTGCAACATACATCTGTTGAAAAATTCACTTTCCAGCTCATCTCTTTCGGAAAGGCAACACCATCACTACTGGTAATAGTAAGGTCTTCAGCAGCATGTTGAGCTTTATGAAGATCATTAAAGACTGTTATCTCAGATTTGGCTATCTGCTCGTTATCTTCCCTATCGTCCGATATCTCTATCAACAAGCAAGCCTTTCCTGCTGCTGAAGGAGTGATCTTGAGCTTAAATATGCCGGGACTTTGAGGGGCTTTGATACTTTCCTTAACCGTCTCCATCTTCTCTCCAACCAGACTAATAGTCATTTCTCCTGCTTCTAAAGGCTTAAAGTCTGAAAGCTTAGTTACATAAACAGTTAGATCCGAAGGTACTCCTTTTGCAAAAGGGGTTGCTTCTATAAAATACTCGTACTTATCATCATACGCCGTTAATTGTAGCATTTCATCGTGAGTATGTTCTTCTTTTACACTACCATTCTTCGCTCCACATCCTGCCAACATTATGGCAAGAAGCAGAGTCGATACTATTATATATCGTCTCATTTTTTGGTAAAATCTATTTAAAGGTTTAGTGAAACTCCTTCTCAAGGAGATATTGTACAATACAACCCATTACCTCTTTATACAAATAACACAAAGAGGGAAAGGTATCGAATCAAGTCCGAACTAAAGATTGTGTACAAAAGGAGGAGCTCGTAACCCGGAGACGGGAAGAACAGACTCTAACAGCCTGCTTTTTATATACGGCTTAAATAGTAGCGTCTTTAGATAAACGCTACTGCTTATTCCGGAGTCTGTTGTGGTAAAAGGGAATAATATCCCAAACCAAAGATCAAAAACGACCGGATCGGGAATGGGATCAACTTCATCCATACTTCTGGATGGTGTGGTATAAGCGTCTTTCACAAGACACTCCTCTGCCCGTCCATTTCCATCTGAACAATCATCTCCATGGGAGTGAGGATGCTTCTCTCCTACTATCATAGAGGTAACAGACATAAAGTGTTCGTTCAGATGAAGATGAGGCACCATAGCATTGACCAGCACCATTATGCCGGTAATCAGAATCAGTGATATGATGCTTTTATTTTTCATCAAACAAGGATCACAAATGCATTCGGAACAAAAGTAATAATAAATATCTGAAAAGCAGAACGATTTTATTCTTTCTCCCCTTTAAAATAAAGAAAGCTATGCATCCGACGATGAAGATATTCGTTTACCCGTAGCCAAAGTAGTAATGGCTCCAATGTTTATTTTACGAGGCATTTCAGCTCTGGAAAGTCTCGGAAGAAGCCACTCTTTCAGTTCCTCTTGTGAGAGTTCCATCCCTTGCATCGGTTCAATATCTGCAGCTAAAAAGGTATTTCCTTCGGCAGTTAAAGCCGGATAGACTTTTACTGAAAGAATTTTAGGATGCTCTAATATGACTCTCTCTACAACTTCCGGATAGACATTTTCACCTCCACAAACAACCATTTGATCCTGCCTTCCCTCATGAAAGTAGTAACCATTGCTTGTGCGAACTCGGTCCCCGGTGTTCTGCCACCTGTTTTTTCTTCCCTGCATAGCCCAGCGAGAAGAAACCCACAACTCTCCAATACCTTTGAAAGATACATTTCTTACCTCGCATCTTACCCCTTTGATTGGTTTACCTATGGTAGTTTCACTATTTGCATCAAGATCTTTCGGTGTTGCCAAAAGAAAAAATCCGGCTTCGGATGTCCCATAAAGATTAAAAATAATTGGAGATAGAGTTGCGTGCACACGCAAAATCAATTTGCGATCCAGCCTGTCTCCTCCGCAAATAATAGCTCGTAGTGAACCAAGATATTTCTCTGCTTGAGGTAGTTGTAGCATTCTTGAAAGCATAAGAGGCACTACGGGCATCACTTCTATCCGATATTTTTCGATACCGTAAAGTGCCTCTTCAGGATCAAACCTGCGAGTAAGCCAAACTTTCTTACCCATTACCATTGATATAATAAGAGTGGCTAAGCCAAAACCGTGATAGAGAGGAAGAGCCAGATATGTAGAGCTGTAATTCTGGATACCAATCTGTCGGAACAGGGCTAAAAGAGGAGGAAGAAAGTTTGTGGCAGAAGGTTTTCGAGACACTTCTTTGTAGTTTCCACTGGATCCTCCCGTCAAAATAGAAAATTCTCCTCCTCTCCAAATACGTGGAAGAGAAATAGAAAAGACATTTCCATCATAAGAGTGAATGGACTGCTCTATCTCCTCGGTCTTAACCAAAGGGAAAGGCAACAAATTTGCCGAAATAGTATGCTCCAGGATCTCACTGTCTGCAATAAGAAGGGTATATCTCTTTCCTTCTGCAGTAAGCATCTTTTCTATTTTAGAAGCATTTAGGTCTGTATTAAGAAGATGGATATCTGCTTGTATGCGAGAGAATGCTGATAAGAGCATAACAGCTATCGGATGATTTCTTACCAGTACTGCGACCCTGTCTCCTCTCTTTATGCCGTAAGATTGTACCAATATCTTTGCCAACCTCACTGTTTCTTCATACAACTCTTTATAGTTTATTTCCTTTCCATTATCGTAGATAAGAGCCGTTTTCTCAGAGTAAAGTTTGGATGAAAAATGGAGTAAAGCCATAAGAGACAGCCCCTCTTTTATGAAAGATTCTACCCAATAGAAAATACCCTTGGGAGAGATAAAGTTCTGTTTGTAGAGGGCTTTTATTATAGAGTATCGGTATTCGGACATCTTTTGTTCTTGTAAAAGGATCTATAAAAAGAGGTAACCAAAGGAGCAAAAAACCGAGCAATAGGGGCGGTAACTCTTGCCCACCAAGGGATATATCTGCTTTGTTTTCCGATAGAAAGTTTCAAAAGTATACGCGCAGCCTCTTCCGGTTGGTATCCGGGAAGATTTCTATAATAAAGATTAGGAGCAGACATCTCTGTGTGTACCAATGGCATATAGGCGATTTTCACTCTTACACTTTCCGGAGACAGTTCTGATTTTGCTGTTTGTAGCCAGATATCTGCAGCTCCTTTTGAGGAGTGATAAGCAGACCATCCGGGAGCAAAAGGATAGAGTAAACTCACAGCTGAAGTGGAAATAATGCTTCCCTTACACCTTTTAAGGGCAGGCAAAAGAGCCAAAGTCAGCTTTACCACAGCTGTGTAGTTCAAAGAGATAGTTCTCTCGAAGTCATGAGCCCGAGAAAGAGAGTCTGATATCGTCCGATAGATAGACTTCCCCGCATTACTAAAGAAGAAATGAACACTCGGAAGCAGAGTAGGCAACTCTTCACAAAGAGCCGTCAGCTGTTCCGCATTTCTCATATCTATAGTTCGATAAATGGCTACACAACCATTAGAAGCAGCCCTGTGACAAAGTTCCTTTAGCTCGCTCTCCGATCTTGCGATGAGTAGCAGATTGGCTTTCGATGCTATCAACTCTTCCACCAAAGAGGCTCCTATTCCGCGAGAGGCTCCTGTAACAACCACCCATTTACCCGTAAAACGGTCTCTATCTTTGGTTGAAAGAGAGCGGTAGGAGGGATAAAGAATGGGCTTTAGGTATCGTAACATTTTCGATAAACTTTTCTATAGGATCTCCCAAAGATACAAAGAGAAAAAAAATAAACCCCTCACAACAAGCATCCGAAGATACTACTGTGAGGAGTTTAAATATCAAAAACGACTCATGGTCGTGCTTTAGTCTTTTTAAGACCATGCATACCTTTCCCAATAGGCTTATAATCCGGAATAGGCTTTCCAAGCTTCTTCATTGGAGAAAACCTCTTCTATTATCCCTGAAGCAGATACAAGGAACGTTTTTGTCCGTCCTTTCTTCACTTCAAAATCTCTGGAAAGAGTACGGTAATCATTCAATTGGAGGTATTTGTTAGAGCTGTTTTCAGTGTCTATGCCATCCAAAGCCAAACACTGCTCCATATCCCGAAGCGATCCATCAATACAGATAGAAACAAAGTTCACGTCCAATCCCTTGAATCGCTTGCTCAGTAACGCATTTGTAAGTCTCGACTTTGCATCTTCAACACTCCAAAAGTGTACTACCGAAGAGCTTTCACCATCTGCAGACTCCGAAGACAATGCTACTGTTTCTCCCTCCACTTTAATCCTTTGCAACATATCTCCCGGATTATATCCGTAAACAACTCGCTCTCCTTTACCTGCAGAAGCGGTAAACAGTATAGAAAGCAGAATCAGGAAAACTGTTGCCAAGGCAAAAGTTTTAGAATTCATACAATAAGTTTAAGTTCACACTGGCTCTCCAATATAGGGCGCTTTTTCAGCTGCCTTCTATGAAGAGGTATCCGATTTTCGGATACTTTTGACACTGTTCCGCTGAACAGCCGAAGGGCAAAGGTACAAAAAATATTACTTCGACCCAAAAACTATTTCGGGAGAGTTAATCACTGTACGAAGATATATCTCTCATTTTCATAGTCTACGGTAATAAGTTTTTCTGTATCCAAAGTCCCACTGAGCAGAGCTTTGGAGAGCTCGTTCAGTACCCTCTTCTTAATCACTCTCTTTACAGGTCTGGCTCCAAACTGAGGGTCATAACCCTCTATGGCAAGTTGCTCTATCGCCCTGTCTGAGAAAGCTATTTTCACCATATTTTCTTCCAACATTTTTGTCACGCCATGGAGTTGAAGTTCAACAATCTTCAATATCTCTTCCTTAGAGAGAGGTGTAAAGACGATTGTTTCATCTATACGGTTCAGGAGTTCAGGTCTTATGGTTCGCTTCAAAAGGGTCAGCACCTTCTCACGAGTATCGTCCAGTATATTTTCGGAACCGGTACGCTCGTACTCTTCCATACTTTCTCGGATAATGTCCGAGCCAAGATTGGAAGTCATGATAATGATGGTATTCTTAAAGTTTACTACTCGTCCCTTATTATCTGTAAGTCTACCATCGTCCAAGACCTGAAGAAGAGTATTGAATACATCCGGATGAGCCTTTTCAATCTCATCAAACAGCACAACAGAATAAGGCTTTCTTCTGATAGCCTCTGTAAGCTGTCCCCCTTCATCATACCCGACATATCCCGGAGGTGCTCCTATCAAACGAGTGGCGGAAAACTTCTCCTGATACTCGCTCATATCTATACGAGTCATCATGTTTTCGTCATCAAACAGCAGCTCTGCCAGTGCTTTTGCCACCTCTGTTTTACCTACCCCGGTAGTCCCTAAGAAGATAAAAGAACCTATCGGACGCTTCGGATCTTGAAGCCCTGCCCTTGAACGTCTCACTGCATTGGCTATCGCGGAGATAGCTTCTTCCTGTCCTACGACTCTCTTATGCAGTTCTTCTTCCAAGTGCAGTAGTTTCTCTTTTTCGGAAGACATCATTCTGCTCACGGGAATATTGGTCCATCTCGAAACGACATCTGCTATATCGTCCTGATCTACCACCTCCTTAACCATTGCATTAGAGCCTTGGATTCTGATAAGTTCCTGTTCGGCCTCTTCTATAAGCTTCTTTTTGGCCTCTATCTTACCGTATCGGATCTCTGCTACCTTACCATAGTCGCCATCTCGTTCTGCTTTATCCGCAAGATAGTTGAGTTCCTCAATCTCTGCTTTATTGCTCTGAATGATTCCGATCTGCTCCTTCTCGCTTTGCCAGCGTGCTCTGAGCTGCATCTCTTCCTCTTTCAGAGAAGCTATCTCTGAAGATATTGTTCCCATCTTACGTTCATCGTTATCCAGCTTTATCGCTTCTCTCTCGATCTCCAGTTGCTTTATCTTTCTGGATATCTCGTCCAACTCTTCCGGAAGAGAGTCTATCTGCATTCTCAACCGGGCGGATGCTTCATCCATCAAATCTATTGCCTTGTCCGGCAAGAAGCGATCTGTGATGTAGCGGGAAGAGAGTTTTACGGCAGCAATAATAGCATCATCTTTGATTCTGATCTTGTGATGATTTTCATACTTTTCTTTTATACCTCGAAGGATAGATATGGTATCCAGTTCGCTCGGCTCTTCTACCATAACTATCTGGAAACGTCTTTCCAGAGCCTTGTCTTTTTCAAAATACTTTTGATACTCGTCCAAGGTGGTAGCTCCTATTGCACGCAACTCTCCACGAGCAAGTGCAGGCTTCAAGATATTTGCTGCATCCATTGCCCCTTCGCTCTTTCCTGCTCCGACAAGAGTGTGTATCTCATCTATAAAAAGGATGATATTGCCTTCCGACTTGGAGACTTCATTCACTACCCCTTTGAGTCTCTCCTCAAACTCTCCTTTATATTTTGCACCGGCGATGAGAGCTCCCATGTCGAGCGAATAGACCTCTTTGCTCTTCAGATTCTCCGGAACGTCTCCTCTGACAATACGATGGGCAAGACCTTCGGCTATTGCTGTCTTTCCCACACCGGGTTCTCCTATAAGAATCGGATTGTTCTTCGTACGTCTTGAAAGTATTTGGAGTACTCTTCGGATCTCTTCATCACGGCCTATGACCGGATCAAGCTTACCACTTCGGGCTCTCTCTGTCAGGTTTTGGGCATACTTACCCAAAGCATCATAGTTTTCTTCCGAAGATTGTGAAGTAACATTGCTTCCCTTTCTTAGCTCCATGATGGCTGCCTTAAGACTCTTCTCCGTAGCCCCCAAATCTTTAAGCAGAGTGGCGGCATCCATACCTTTTTCCAACACCGCAAGCAGAAGGTGTTCTACCGCAACATATTGGTCTTTAAAATCTGTAGCCAACTGCAATGCATGTGCAAGCACCGCATTGGTGGCGGAAGAGAGATAAGGTTCCGTATTTCCTCCTGTAACACGAGGGAGTGAAGATATTTTCTCTTTAAGGCGTCTTCTTAGCACCTCCGCATCTATCCCGATCTTTGGAAAGATATACCCGGCAAGATGTTCTGCCTCCTCCATTATAGCAAGGAGAAGGTGTAGAGGCTCAATGGTTTGTTGGTGTTCTTGTTGCGCAAGGGATACAGCTCTATGTATAACCTCTTGCGACTTAATAGTCATACTATTCCAGTTCATGATATTTCAGTTTTTAGGTTTTATGTTATTATGATTTCCGAACAATAGAGTATAATCAAAAGCATAGCCCAAGCATCCGATATACAGAAAACGGCAGGCAGAGACAGTCAGGAATTACAGATAAAGCTCCTAAATGTCATATTACACAGACTTCTACGTCATCCTATATGACAAAATAAGTCTTTTCTCAAGTTCTTATATTCTCCTGTGAACAGGTATAAAAGATATTGCAAACCTGTTACAAACTTATCCTTAATACAGAAAAATCTCTTAGTCAAGCCTTGAAATCCGTAAATCAAACTTTGATTTGTGGAAGTCGGGATTTGACTTCTCTTAACCGTGCTTTGATTCTTAAATTTTTTCGGGTACAGAGCTACTTTTATTCATGATCCGAAGAGTTTGTAAACAGATTCAATCAGATTTGTCTTTTGTTCTTGTTCGCAAAGAGAGAAGTCTGTATACTTTTGCCGACCTAAAGAGAAAAAAGATATGCGATAAAAGAGGAAAGTTGAGAGCGGAATCCTATTTATTTGGGTAACTTTGCGGAGATAATAAAAACAGAATCAGAACTAAATCCACATGGAAACAATAGACAATATAAAGGTCTTAAAAAATAAAATTGCCAACGAAAAGAGCCTGGGCCGAAAGATAGGCTTTGTGCCAACAATGGGCGCTCTTCACGACGGACATATCAGTTTGGTACAACGCTCAACTCAGGAAAATGATATTACGGTAGTGAGTGTTTTCCTCAACCCTAAACAGTTTAACAACCCTAAAGACCTCGAAACCTATCCAAGAGATCTCAACCGGGATGTTCGACTGCTTATGCAGGCAGGTGCAGACTACGTATTTGCCCCGGAAGTAGAAGAAATGTATCCTAAAAACGAACCCAAGCAGGAGCCATTCCATTTGGGACGAGTTGCAGAAGTGATGGAGGGCAAATATCGCCCCGGACACTTTGCCGGCGTGGCGGAAGTGGTTTCCAAACTCTTTAGAATAGTAGAGCCGGATAGAGCCTATTTCGGTGAAAAAGACTTCCAACAGATAGCCGTTATTCGCCGGATGCTTTCACTCATGCCTGATATTTCCGTGGAAATCGTTCCTTGTCCGGTTATCAGAGAGAATGACGGACTTGCAATGAGTTCTCGTAATACCAGACTGAATGCAGAAGAACGCAAGGCTGCTCCGATGATATATAAGGCTCTTAATAATGGATTAGAGCTTTTCCGCAAAGGGAGGTCGGTAGAAGAGACACACAAAGCCGTGGTTGAGCAGATCAATAGCACACCATACTTGGAGGTGGAATACTTCTCCATAGTGGATGGGAAAAGTCTTGAAGATATTAAGGATTGGCAAGAGAGCCAAGATCCGGTGGGGTGTATCACAGTCTATTGCGGGGAAGTCCGACTGATAGACCACATCCACTTTACAAGCTAATAAGAAATAAACCATGATCAGACACATATCAACAAGAATAGCAACAGGGAATAGGAAGACTCTTTTCCTTGTTGCTATCCTTGCCTTAACAACCCTGTTACCCTCTTTAGCCCAAAACAGATCTGCCTCTTTTCCTAAAAGAGAGATGAGAGCTGTATGGCTCACCACGCTTCATGGTCTCGATTGGCCCAAAACCCGAACAGCCTCTTCTCAGAAAAAAGAGGTAGACCGAATGCTTGATAGTCTCCGGTCGGCAAACTTCAATACTGTGTTCATACAAGTACGAGGACGAGGAGACGTCATCTACAGAAGTAAGTTTGAACCGATAATGGTTCCTTTCCGCTCCGCCATGCAGGAAGATAAAAGCTACGATCCGTTAGCTTATGTCATAAAGGGTTGCCACGATAGGGGTATGGAGTGTCATGCTTGGATGGTTACCCTCAAGATGGGTGCTATTTCCGACTTGAGGCATGCACCAAAAGATGCCTACATAAAAAAGTATAAAGCTTATACTATTCGGCACAATGGGGAGATATACATGAATCCTGCAGCCGAACACCCTCGAAAGTTTCTCGCAGACATGGCAAAAGAACTTGCTGCGAACTACAATATAGATGGTATTCACCTCGATTATATAAGGTATCCGGAGAGAGCCGAACTGCTCAAAGACCAACGTAACTATAAACAATCGAGGACAAACCTTCCCCACTCCCTATGGAGAGAAGAGAACATACAGAAAACAGTCTCCACAATATACGATGCCGTGAAAAGCGTCAATCCCAAAATCCAAGTGAGCGCATCACCTATAGGCAAGTACAGAAAGATTGCTACGGACAACGGACATATATGGACGGCAAAAGAGTCTGTACACCAAGATCCTCCCGCATGGAAGCGTATGGGAAAGATAGACTTCGTGGTACCTATGATGTATTTTAAGGGAGAAGATTTCTTCCATCACCTTAAAGAGTGGAACAAACAGATGGAAGGACAGGTTGTTGCAGGGCTTGCATCCTACAAGATGCTTAAAAGCCAGGGGGGGTGGAGCTATACAGAACTGAAACAACAGATTGATAGCTGCCGTGCCGAAGCAGGTCTTGGCGGTATCTGTTTCTTTCGGGCAGAACAGCTGTTCGATAGTAAGTACGGTCTCTGGGAGTATATAAGCAAAGAGGCATTCGCTCGTCCGGCACTTCTTCCACAGAGATTTCCAAAGTCGTTAGCGCCTCAATCTGTTCCGGAGATTACAGACTTCTCTCTTCGAGGGAATGCTTTAGTTGCAGAGTGGAGCTATGCGGGAAAAGATAATCCGGTATTCAACATCTACATCTCTACGGATGGGAAAGATGTTAGTACGGAAACATCCGAATACTTATGTCATATCAGCATCAAAGGCAACAGCTTAAGCATTCCGTTGGAGAGCATACCGGAAGATACGCTTATACAGCTTACTGTAACAGCATATACAGATGAATATACCGAGAGTGAACCGGCATTCTCTGCTGTTTACTACCATAGAGCAAAAGAGTAAAAACACTAAATATTTTATCCAAACAAGTCGTATGTTATGTGGATAAACGACATCATATCTTTTTTCACTGAGCCATCCATTCTGCAAGCAGTCATGGCTCTGTTTATTGTGAGTGGTATAGGGATGTACTTGGGGAGTTTCAGCTTCAAGGGGGTCTCTTTCGGACTTTCGATGGTCTTCTTTATAGGTATCATCTGTTCTCACTTCGGGTTGAGGGTAGACCCTGAAATCCTCTCTTTTACAATCAATATTGGACTTATTCTCTACGTCTACACATTAGGCTTACAGGTAGGTCCTGCCTTCATAGAGTCTCTCAAGAAGCGTGGGATAGTACTGAATCTTTGGGCATTGGCTGTTATTCTTTTTAGCATCGTAGTGGTTGTTGTTCTCTACTTAGTCTCCGGACAATCTCTCCCACACCTGATGGGCGTCCTCAGTGGAGCAGTAACGAATATGCCCGCTCTGGGTGCAGCTCAGGAAGCAGTAGGGGGAGTATTGACGCATCAGGGTGTTGCACAGGAAGTCTTGTCCAAGACACTGGCAGAAATGAGTATGGCTACGGCTATTGCCTATCCCTTCGGTGTGGTGGGTGTCTTTATTGCCATTGCATTATTAAAGAAGAGAGTCGGGCACTCGGGATCTTCTAAAGAAGAGAGCGACAGCGCAAAGACCGTGACCAAAGAGTATCTGATAACGAATAAAGCCATTTTCAACAAGCCTATCAAAGAGATCATGCGTCTTTACAATACGCCTATGCTGGTCTCTCAGATTTGGAGAAAAGGGGAGTTTTTATTGCCCAAGTCCGACACGATACTGCAAGAAGGAGATCACATTTTGGTGGTGAGCGAAGAGGATCATCATCCTAAAATTTTACTTCTATTCGGTCAAGAAGCTTCTGCAGCCGATAGTGATGGAGAGATTGTAGACTGGGATCAAGCACAAGATTCCCTTGCTTCCCGATGGATACTTGTAACAAAGCAGGAGATCAATGGCGTTCGTCTCGCCTCTTTGGAGTTGAGAAATCAGATGAACATCAATGTTACTTCCGTGATAAGAGCGGGTATTTCACTCCTTCCCTCCCCTTCTTTGCGTTTGCAGATGGGAGACCGCCTTTCTGTTGTGGGTAAAGAGGGAGACTTAAAAAAACTGTCTCAAATGATGGGAGACGAGTTGAAAAAGTTGGATACTCCTTATCTCGTAACGCTTTTCGTAGGGATGCTTCTCGGATGTGTACTGGGAGCCATTCCGATCGTAATACCGGGAATTTCCACACCTATTAAGATGGGTATAGCAGGCGGACCACTTATCATGGGGATTCTCATGAGTGCGTACGGCACAAGGTTTCACCTTAATACTTACATCACTTCAAGTGCAAACTTGATGATACGTACCTTTGGAATTGTTCTCTTCATGGCGGCACTTGGTCTCAGCTCCGGAGAAGGCTTCTTTCAGACGCTTTCGCAAGGTCCCGGACTGATATGGATGGTGCTTGGAACCGCTATCACACTTTTGCCTCCACTCATTGTTGGATTCATCTGTATGAAGTGGTTCAAAATCTCTTTCAACCATACCGCCGGCATGATCTGTGGTAGTATGGCAAATCCGATAGCCTTGGACTACGCATCGTCTCTCACTAAGAGCGAAAGTGTTGCCGTATCCTATGTAACGGTCTATCCTCTAACGATGTTCGCCAGAGTGATTGCAGCCCAATTGACAGTAGGTCTCATCATGGGCTGATCAAGAAACAGAGAGAATACTCTTCCCTACAGATCTCTTCTTTCCCCTAAACATACATGCTTTAAGCCTGTTTCAATCCAATTTTAAACAGGGTCAAAAAAGAGTCTGAACCTGAATATTTTTACAAATCCAAGCTTGATTTGCAACAATCGAGCTTGGATTTTTTCTTATCACACTTTGATTCTTTCCAATCAAAGCTCGCTTCCCTACTTTTTACACGTTCAGTTAAAGTTTTGAACATGATAAAAGGAGCTTTTGAACGACCTAAAAGCCTTCTTCAAAAACACTTGAACCTTTTCGGGTAAACCATAAACCTCATACCTGTTCCGAAAGATTGATAGTCGAAGATAGTTATTCAGGACAGAACTTAAGGAATTCGAAAGTGAAAAAATTGAGGTATATATAATCTATATCTATATCTATGATGGATTTTAGCTGTTTCAAATAAAGTCTGCTCCTCTTCTATGTCTCAATATTCTCACTCCTATCTCAAAAGGATCCGATTTATCCAGTTACTCTAAAATCGTAAAAACAAAAAAATGCACCGATACCTTCTAAGATATCAGTGCATTAGTGTCTGTAAAAGTAGCCCCGACGGGAATCGAACCCATATTTGAAGTTTAGGAAACTTCCGTTCTATCCGTTGAACTACGAGGCCCGGTATAATAAGTGTTCATCACGACTCTCGTGAGAGTGCAAAAGTACGGCTTTTATTTTTAATCGCCAACTCTCTTCTATCTATTCCGAAGATTTACAATCGATGACCTTCTCTTTCTAAATCTTTCCGTACTTGTATGCTTCGAGAAGAGCTTTCAGAGCATCTATCTGCCCTCTAAGTACTTTGCCATTATCGGTGTCACGGACAAAGATACGATGCGATGTGGCTGCTTTTAGTACCGTAGAACTTTGGATGTCTTCCATCTTCTCTATGGCTCTCTGTGTAGAACAGAATGGTTCGTGCTGTATCAGATGCAATCCGTGAGAGTTGAAAATAAGCGTATAACCCGCAATGCCGGTACTCTTTTGGTATGCCCTGCTGAAACCTCCGTCTATAAGCATCATTCGCCCTCCAGCTTGTATGGGCTGTTCTCCTTTTACGGCCTTTACTGGAACGTGACCGTTGATAATGTGAGAGTCGGGACCGGATAACCCAAATTCTTCCAATATTTTTATGCACACCTCTTCTTCTTTACGGTAGACGAAATAGTAGCCTTTCTGCTCGTGATGTGTGGCTTTGTCTTCCACTAGATAGCGCTCAAGTGTGGTCATTGCAGACTTGTCAAAGAGCGGAGAATCGGGACCACACCACAGATACCACATGAAGTCTATCGCCATTTGCTTCTCTTTTTTCTTTGCTCCGCTACTACTTATTCTTGCCTCACGAACTATGCTGTCTATTTTGTCATACAAAGCTTTTCCTGCATAAGAAGTTCGGCCAATTCGTACGGCACGGAAAGTCTTATCTTCATTCATCGGAATGGAGGCATGATAAAGGAGATTGCCATTATAAGCCAAATACATACTACCATGCTTATAAAGAATCTCTATATGCCTCTGAAGCTTTTCACTGTGGCGGAAATTCACCAATAAGCGCTCAACAATCTCTTTTTCTTTCTCGGAGAGTCTGTAAGGATCTTTTGGATCGACCGTAGGGAAGTTTGAGTCCAAAAGAGGATAACTTTTCCCATCCGGAAGGGTTATAGTACGCTGTTTCAAATCCATTTTGTGAAGCAAATTCCTCTCTTCCATTCCGTACTCAGGATGACGAGAGATAATTTCATGCTCCAATTTGAACTGAATCACAGATATTGCCTTGTGCATTTGAGCTATCAAGTAGGCACTATTCTCATCGTAAAGCTTGTCTGCTGAACTAAGCTTCGGACTAAACACTTTACACTCATCATTGGCGTAGGTTTCCATTGCAAAACGAGCAAGAGGGAGAAGATTTATTCCATATCCTTCTTCTAAAGTGTTCAGGTTGGCATAACGTAGAGATATTCTCAAAACATTAGCCATACAAGCAGCATTTCCACAAGCCGCCCCCATCCAAAGCATATCATGATTGCCCCACTGAATATCGAAGTTGTGATACTTCAATAAAGTATCCATAACGTGATGAGCTCCCGGACCTCTATCGTAAATATCTCCAACAACGTGCAGATGATCTATCACAAGACGTTGTATGGTTTGACACAATGCAATGATAAAATCTTCCGCCTTGCCGGTCTCTATGATAGACTTGAAAATGCTGTGATAGTAAGCAGATTTATGATCATTGCCCGCGTCTTCATGCAAAAGCTCTTGAATGATATAGCTGTACTGCTTAGGCAAAGACTTTCTTACCTTACTTCGTGTGTACTTCTCTGACACTTTCTTACAAACCTGAATAAGCTTATTGAGTGTGACCGGGTACCAGTCTTCTATATTATCTTCTCTCCGATGAACTTGTTCCAACATCTCCTTCGGATAGTAGATAAGCGTGCACAGTTCCCTCTTTTCATCTTGTCTGACATACGCTCCGAACAGTTCGTCCACCTTGCGCTTAATACTACCGGAAGCATTCTTAAGCACATGATCAAATGCTTCATATTCACCATGAATATCTGCAAGAAAGTGCTCTGTGCCCTTTGGTAAACTTAGTATAGCTTCAAGATTGATAATTTCTGTGGCGGCCTCTACTGCCGAAGGGAATTTTTCTGCTAAGAGTTGCAGATATTCCATACTGTAATTCCTAATTTTCATCTTTAAGGTCAATATCTATATGATTCGTTTTTTCTGTTTTCAAAGATAGCAAATAGATTAGAGATAAAACAGAAAGGCTGTGTTAGCCAAATCTATATGGTAACACAGCCTTAACCATTGGGAGGAAGACGGGTTTCGAACCCGCGACACCCGGAACCACAATCCGGTGCTCTACCACTGAGCTACAACCTCCATCTCTAAAGGGGAATCTCCCGCTTTTGCTCTGCAAATGTAGACATTTATTTTGGAATTCCAAAGGATTCTATCCTTTTTCCAGGGCTGACGCATTAAAAAAGTAGCTTTCTGAGTATTTTTATGGTCGTTAAAA
>JAUMWS010000131.1 GCA_030529525.1 Porphyromonas sp.
TGATACAACAAATCGAAATGATCAGAGTATATAGGGGAAGCGCTAAAAGTTATACCTGTCCTCTCTTCAATCCATTTGATAATATCTATGAATGAAGACTTTTTTAGTATCACACCGATAGATTTTTTCTTTAAAAGCGTGTAGAAAAAATCCTCAAAAGAGAGCTCTTCATGGGCTAAAGGGTACTCTTCTGCTTTTTCTGTATTCAAAGCAAAATATTGCTTTGCGTAGGAGATGAATTTTTCTTTGGATTCTAACGGGCAAAAGGAATTTGCAATCTTCTCAATGAATGATACATAGCCCAGTTTATTCATTTTCAAAAGCATTTGATACTTAAGATGAGAGAATAAAAGATGGTATGCAGACTTTAATTCAGCCATACCTTTTATACCCAACTTTATGCTCTTTGTCTTACGGATATTATTGGCTACATCATGTATGTTTGTAACAGAGACCTTGTTTTGTCTTAAGTCAAGTCCTTCTTTGGTTGAAGAGATAAAGTAATTATCGGGGCTTTTGCTGTGATAAAAAACTAATTGGAACGGAGTTAAATAAAGTGATGAGGGATTTTGCTTTTCATCTTTATACCACCATCCGGCATAATTTTCTCCAAAAATAACTTGTGCAGTATCTATGGTTGACAGTGAAACACCCGAGAGTATCCCTTTTGATTTCAAGATCTCAAGTATTTTAGGAATAGAAAAACATACGATTTCTTCTTCCGGATATACACCCATTTTATGGAGACGTTTGGTCATTAAAATGATGTTATCAAAAAACTCTTTTGGGAAATCTTTAGAATCAGCCAACTTTCCCATTGTCTTATTTTCCGAATAAAAAGCTATCGGAAGGAACTCTCTTTTAGTTCTACTGAATATGTTGAATATTTTCATTAGCATCATCATAGGTGTTCTTTTCTTAGAGAGACTCTTAAAAGTCTATGCAATATATCACTTTTAGAGAATACAGCCTCCATAGGAATACAAATTTTCAGTGTTAATCCAAAAAGAAGAGCAGAAAAAAAATGAAAAGAGATAACAGATGTGGATAGGAGAGAGAATGTATCAAATGTAGATTTGTGAGTGGTACTATAGAAATTTAACTTCTCCGGTAAGGAAGTAGATAAGAGAAAGACCTCCTATCATCTGCAAAGACGATAGGAGGTCTTAAAATATTTGTACCTAATATATATTGTGGCAATTATTTTACGAAAGAGACTTCATCTATGAGATATTTGCTCTTTCCCCATTTCTCGATTACCCACATAACGTAGCGAATATCGACAGAAATAGTACGTTGCATATTGGACTCAAACTCTATATCACCACTCATAGCTTCCCAGTTACCATCAAAGGCAAGACCAATTAAGTTTCCATCTTTATTGAAAACAGGGCTACCGGAGTTACCTCCTGTGATGTCATTATCGGACAAGAAGCAGAGTCTAAGATTCCCTTGCTTGTCGCCGTAGCGTCCAAAGTCTTTCTTCGAAAGAAGATCCAAAATTTCCGGTTGTACTCTGAACTCGGAAACAGAAGGATCTTGCTTTTCAAAGATTCCGGCAGATGTAGTGTAGTAGTCGTACCATCCTGCATCATAAGGCTTGTATCCCGATACGCTACCATAGCTCATTCTCATTGTGAAGTTTGCATCAGAAGGAAGCGCCTTTTTAGGATCTTTCTCTCTCAGACCTGCAAAGAACAATCTTTCTCCCTTAAGAAGAGAGCCTCTGTATGGAGCCATAGCAGTAGATAACTTATGCATTTCGTCTACAAAGCTGTTGCGGAGGAGCACAACAGGATCTTTTTCATAAGCCTCATCATTGTATTCAGGATTTGCAAGAGCCTGTTGTAAGCGTTCTTTGCTTGCAAATACAGAGTTTTGGTAAACAAAGGCAGTGAATTTCTCAAAATCTCCACCAAATTCCGCCTCTATGGTTTTATAAATGCTTGGGAGGTGTTCTGCTGCAACATTCTCTCTTACGACTCTAAGCATAACAGGAAGTGTGGCTTGAGCAACTTTAGGAGAGAAGTCTTTATATATAGCATCAAGATTAGCCTTGCGCATAGTCTCAGGCTTTCCGGCAAATTTAACAATTTCGAAACCACTATACGCCTCACTGATGTATTGGATGTTTCTGGTGTATTCGCCCATTTTTTCAATTGGGATACGAAGACTATCCAGAACAAAACCG
>JAUMWS010000032.1 GCA_030529525.1 Porphyromonas sp.
GGTCTCTTCTCCCGCACCACCGACCAGTTGTTTAATGCTGGCGCGAACCGTGACACGGGCTTTGGCAATAAGTTGAATACCATCCTTAGCCACGGCTATTACCGGAGGAGTGTCTATCACTTTAGGGTTTACAGACATCTGTACGGCTTGAAAAACATCTCTACCGGCAAGGTCTATTGCAGTAGCCATTTGGAATGGAAGGTCTATGTTTGCCTTAGATGCAGATACCAAAGCGTGTACCACCTGCTCTACGTGTCCTCCTGCGAGGTAGTGAGCTTCAAGCTCATCACGTGTAAGCTGAAGGTCTGCCTTGTGCGACTCAATCATGGCTCTTGTAATAACATGAGGCGGAACATTCCGAATGCGCATCAAGAAGAGTTGTAGCAGAGAAATCTTCACCCCTGATACACGAGCCGATATCCAAAGCAGCACAGGGAAATAGATTAGAAAAATGGAAAGAAGGATAATAGCCACAAATGCTACCCCTATCCACAGATAAAAAGTTTCTTGCATAATCGTAATTATTTTATGTTCTAATTTTCAATGTCAATGGTGTACTTTTCTCACGAGTATCTTACCGCTTTCCAAGCGAACAATCTCCACCGTTTCGTTTTCATCTATCAAACCTTCAAGGGATGTAGCTTCCACGATCTTTTCGCTACCCTCCAAGATGATATTTCCTGAGAGAGCAAGTCTGCTCGTGGTCTTACCTCTCATTCCTATTGTAAGAGATTGTGCCTCATTTGGAGTCTTACCTTCTATTTTGGAACTTAGCTGGATCTTGTCCAACGCTTTGGATTTTGATATCCAATAGGCACCTATGGCGAAGAGAAGCAAGCAGAAAAACAGCAGGCAAAGAGCAACTATCGGGGAGAGTGTATAGGCAAAATAGAGCATCCAGATAAGGAGCGCCAAAGAGAGTGTTCCTGCAATACCCCAGCCCGGAATAAAAAACAATTCTGCCAATGCCAGTGCTACAGCCAACAAGGCAAACAGTACAAGAATAAAAATAGTGGTTGCTGAAAGTATCATAATCTTTATGTTTTAGTAGGTCTTTAGACGTCAGGGTTCTATTGTAGAGATTATTGTATTTTTCAGGGACTTCAACTTTTTCTGCAGTTCGACCCTTTTTTCTTCAAGATGGAGTATGGATTTACGCACTCTCTCTTGCTTCATCTTATCATTTGTTGCAAGCTTGTACTCTTCCCGCAAACGTATCAACCGCTCCGCATCTGCCTGCATCTCTTTGAGAGTTCTGTCGTATTCCTGCGTCAGTTTGGAGTGTGAAACATATACCGCTCTTCCGGAAGAAGTGTAGAACAGAGGCTGTTCCGCTTTTGATGTTTTGGTTTTCGCTGCTCCGATTTTACCCAAAGTTTCTCTTAGAGAAAGTCTGTTTTTGCTCCACTCCAAGCGTCTCATCATCCGATATTCCCTAAGTGTCGCAAAGTCCGTATCCGGAGATGCCGAACCTGTTTCGGAGGGTCTGAAAGCGTACAATATATATGAAGGGTTCTCTTCATCCTTTAACGTATTTCTGTTAGAGAGGAAAAAAGCGAAGTCGTTCTCCTCATCGTTCATGTAGGCAAGGTCGTCTGCATGGCTGGAGAAAGGCATCGGAAGCTTTTGCGAACGGAGGAAGCTGTTATCGCTTTCCCTGAACATGGTAACATACAAGTTCGTCCGGCTTTCCGGAATGGTGTCTTTGTAGGAGTAGTATAGCGTTTGTCCGTCAGGCATCAGGCAGAGCCAAGAGATGTAGCCATCGGTAGGCAGACCTTCGGGTATGGAGGTGTATCCTGCCTCTCCACTCTCTTTATCCGTAGACTCGAACCAGACCACCACCCGGTCTGTCCCTTTTTCCGGATCTCTTTCGACCTTCCATGTCCGATAGTCGCCATGTATGTGGAAAGCTTTCTCCTTAAAAGATGCTGCTTTCGATCCGGTTAGAGAAACCAATATATCGGGTAAAACGGTCTCTATCTCCGTTGCTGAGAGGTGGAGCGTATCCACTAAAGATAGAATCTTGACGCTTTGGAGAGCTCTCTTTTCCTGCTCCACCATTCGTTCTGTATCTTGAACTTTCTTCTTGATGGCGTCCGGCAATCTTTTGTTTTTCTTAATGTCTGCCAGCTGAGCCTCAACCTCCCCGAACAGATGACTTTTGGTCAGAATCTGAAGAACGTCCAGACGCTCCGCAGGTTTCTTTTTCAGGGACGGGAGAGCCTTCATGCCTGCTTCTGCAGCCTCATCTATCCGCCCTTGTTGGGCAAGAGTATGCATCTGCTCAAGGTTTTGAGCTTTCAGGCCGATAGGGCAGAGGAAAAACAATCCCAATAGAAAAATCACGCCTTTTACTTGCATCATTTTCCTTTTGGGGCTGTTGTTTATGGTACTTTTTGGAATGTTTCGTTTATTCATAACTCTCCAAAGTTAATTAAATCTTTTGAAGAATAGATGCCTTTTGGAGCGTCATCTTGCCTCCGAAATCTTCCCATGCTTCATTCTTCTCTTTCATATAAATAAAAGGAGGGGTATCGAAGCTTGTTCTTCAATACCCCTCCTTCTTATATTCGTGAAGAAAGTCCTGCGCTATTATCCCAGATACGACTTCAGAAGAACACTTCTGTTGCCTTGTCTCAATCTGCGGATGGCTTTCTCTTTGATCTGTCTGACGCGTTCTCTTGTCAAGCCAAAACGGACGCCTATCTCCTCCAATGTCATCTCCGGACAACCGCCTATTCCGAAGAACATCTTGATGATATCGCTTTCTCTCGGAGTGAGTGTCGAAAGTGCTCGCTCTATTTCCAAAGAGAGGGAGTCATTGATCAGTGTACGGTCTGCATTGGGTGCATCGTCGTTTACAAGGACATCCAGCAGGCTGTTATCCTCTCCTTCCACAAAAGGAGCATCTACAGAAAGCTGTCGTCCATTTATTTTCATGGTTTCGTTGACCTTGTCTTCGGACATCTCGAGTGCTGCTGCAAGCTCTTCGGAAGATGGTTTGCGCTCGTGCTCTTGCTCGAACTTCATCACCGCTTTCTGGATCTTGGAGATGTTTCCGACCTGATTGAGAGGTAGACGAACTATTCTCGACTGTTCTGCCAATGCTTGAAGGATAGATTGGCGAATCCACCATACGGCATAAGATATAAACTTAAATCCTCTGGTTTCATCGAACTTCTCTGCTGCTTTGATTAAGCCTAAGTTGCCTTCGTTGATAAGGTCGGGAAGGCTCAATCCCTGGTTTTGGTACTGTTTTGCCACAGACACAACAAAACGAAGATTCGCTCTCGTTAGTTTTTCCAATGCGGCTTGGGAGTTTTCATCATTGCGATGAATGGCTTGCGCCAACTTTACCTCCTCTTCCACCGTAATAAGTTCTTCACGGCCGATCTCTTGCAGATACTTATCCAGTGAAGCACTTTCACGATTGGTTATAGACTTCTGAATCTTGAGTTGTCTCATTATCTAACTGATAGTTATATAGTAGTAGGGGAAAATTATCGCAAAGGTAGTAAATAACCAACAATTAACCAAAAGGAGATGGACTCCGTGGATAAACCTCTTTTTCAGCCGAAATAGTGTTTTGGATTGTTGTGAAAAAGCTGTTGATTGACGGAAGACAACTTTCTGCCGACACGGTTCGAGAGATGCTTTTAATGCTGTTCGGAAATTGTTTTCAAGCTGTTTATAAAATCGTCCAAACAGGTAGAGATACTCTTTTCAAGGCCTGATTTCCAGAAGTTGTGCTTCTGTTTTTGGCAATCACGCCTTGTCTTGTCGAAACCAAGGTGCAATTTCCACGAATTTCGACGAGATTTCCTAAAAACAGCAGAGAATTGCAACATTTTGAAGTGTTTATCAGAACCTCCGAATACGGCAAACTACCTTTGTAATCGCATTAACCAGAACTTCAAAAACAGAAAAATCATGGCAGAATACAGAATGAGAGAGATGCCCGACATGGGTAAGACCGGAAAGCGAGTGAAATACCCCAAAATGGTCATCATACAACAGCTTGGTTTGGAACATCTTGCAAAAGAGATTAGTGAGAGTTCGACCTTCACTCCGGGAGATGTAAAAGGAATCGTTACTGCTCTTTCGCAGAGCGTTGCCCGCCTCATGGCACAAGGTTTTTCCGTAAAAGTGGATGGGCTGGGTACGTTCTCCGCCTCTTTGGGACTGAAAGAGGGAACAGAGCGGGAGGGTACTACCGGGAAGCGCAATGCAACAAGTATAGAGGTTAGGGGCGTTAATTATCGGGCAGATAAGGAGCTCATACGGAGAGGAAACAATATCTGTTCTTTGAAGCGAGGGCAGAGCCGCATCTACACGGATGCTTCTACGGGAGAGGCGGAGCGTCTTGCTGTTGCCCTGAAACATATTCGGGAGGAGGGATTTCTGAAAGTAAAAGGCTATGCCGCCCTCACCGGGCTTTCGGCTTCTACCGCAGGACGAGAGCTGAAAGCCTTTGCACTCTCCGGCAGACTCTGGTGCAGAGGGCAGGGGTCGCATATCTACTACCTCTCTCCTGCGGGTGCATAGATCTCTTGCTTTGCAGATGTTTTTGCATCTGTTCGGACAAAAAAGCTCTCTCACAAAGCTTGTCTTTTCTCTCATGAGTGAGACAAGGCTTGTGAGAGAGCCATTGGTAAGGAGAGATAGTAAGGTCTCTCAGATATGTTTTGGGATTTAAGAGAGATCCACAGCGAAGTACTTTCTTTCGCCATTAGGCTGTAGCCCCTTTATGAATAGCACTTTGTCCGAAGAAGATGAAGCCAACACTTCGTTTACGATACGCTCTACATCTTCCGGTGTCTGTACCACAACATTGTTGATAGAGAGGATGATGAAGCCTTTGCGAATGCCTGCTTTGCTGAGTTTGCCGTCATCAATTCCCGCAACTTCTACACCAAAGTCTATGCCCATACTCTTTCTCTTTTCGGAAGACAACGCTCTGAACGCTGCACCGAGAGAGTCGAACGACGCTTTTCGTACCACTTCGGTATTGCCTTTGCTGTTTTTGAGGGCGACGTTCACTGCGATGCTCTTGCCCTTTCTGTCTATTAGGATCTTAACCTGATCACCGGGGCGATATTTGGAGATCTGCTCTTGTAGTTCGGATATACTGCGAATCTTCGCACCATTTACCTCCGTAATGACGTCGCCAACCTGAATGCCGGCAGCCTTTGCAGGGCTGAAGTCGGCAAACTGCTGTACCAGAGCCCCTTCGGAAACTTTAAGATCGAACTTCTCTTTAGAGTCGGAGTCTATATTACTTCCGACCACTCCGAGAACTGCTCTCTGTACCGCTCCGTACTGCTTAAGGTCTGTAACCACTTTTGAAGCGATGGATACGGGAATGGCAAAGGAGTAGCCAGCAAACTGTCCGTTTTGAGAGTAGATCATTGTATTGATTCCGACCAATTCTCCTCTCGTATTTACAAGAGCTCCACCGCTATTACCGGAGTTTACGGCTGCGTCCGTCTGTATGAAAGAGGATATCTGTTGGAGGTTGCCGGAAGCCATCCCGTTTCTTCCTTTGGCGCTGACAATACCAGCTGTTACCGTAGAAGTCAGGTTGAAAGGGTTACCGACAGCCAAAACCCATTCGCCCACTTTAAGAGCTTCAGAGTCTCCGAAAGGAATTACAGGCAGATCTTTAGCATCCACTTTGAGTAGAGCCAAGTCCGTAGCCTTATCCGTCCCGATGATGGAGGCATTGAACTCTCTGTTGTCGTTGAGTGTAACCGTCAGCTTGGTAGAGCCTTCGATGACGTGGTTATTGGTTATGATGTATCCGTCAGAAGATATAATCACCCCCGAACCCATGGTGTAAGAGGGCTGTGGCTGTATTCGGCGAGAACCCTGTCCGGGACCGAAGAAAAATTCAAACGGATCGAAAAAATCATCTTGTCCTCTACGAGAAGAACGTGAAGAGCTTCGGGAGGTCTCCGAACTGATATGCACCACTCCGTGAACGCTTCTCTCTGCCGCTTCTACGAAGTCTTTTGGTAGTCCGGCAGGTGCAAGAGCGACCTGTTGCATATTTCCTTCAAATGCAGAGGCAGGTATTGCAGAACTTCCATAGCCGTACGCATCTCCCATTTCTGCCCCACGGATATTCGTGTATCCGGCATAAAGTCCCAAGGCAAGTACTGCGCTGAGGCAAGAAGAACCAATAATGGCAAGAACAAATTTGGTGTTTGTCTTCATGATTAAAGCTTTTCTTAGTTATGTGTTTTTGTTTTTTCCTGTAATGTGGAATACATTTCTCAATTGGTTGGATGCAAAGTAAGCAAATAAATTGATTGATTTAACATAGTAGGTATGTATTTTTAACCTATCATAACCGTACTCTCATTCTCTTTATGGTAGTTTAGCAAAGAATGTAAGAGGTACGAATAGGATTAACAAAGAATAATAATAACGTACCATCTAATAAGATAAAAATGAAAGCGGAAAGGAGATTCCCTTCCATTTTTAGTACCTTTGGAGGCGAGTATGCTCACCCCTTTATATCTTCTATTGCAATAAACATGATCCTCTGTATAGCTGAGAAACCTTCCGCCGCAAGGGATATCGCTGCTGTTCTTGGTGCTACACAAAAACATAATGGCTACCTTGAAGGGCAGGGCTATTGCGTTACATGGACATTCGGGCATCTTTGTACACTCAAAGAACCACACGACTACAAGCCGGAATGGCAGAGATGGTCTTTGGATCAATTGCCGATGATTCCGGAAAAGTTCGGTATAAAGCTTATAGAGGATAGAGGGATAGAACCTCAGTTCAATATCATTAAGCATCTGGTTTCACAAGCATCCGAGGTTATCAATTGCGGTGATGCCGGGCAGGAGGGAGAGCTTATACAGAGATGGGTACTCCAGTTGGCAGAGTGCAAGGTACCTGTCAAGAGGCTTTGGCTTTCGTCCATGACGGAGGAGGCGATAAGGGAAGCTTTCAATAATCTTAAGCCCGACAGCCATTATCAAAACCTTTACATGGCAGGATTGAGCCGAGCGGTGGGCGACTGGATACTTGGACTCAATGCAACACGCCTATATACTCAACAGTTCAAACCTTCCCATGAGAAAGGTATTCTCTCTGTGGGACGAGTGCAAACACCCACGCTTGCCCTTTTGGTCGAGCGTCAGTTGGAGATTGAACAGTTTGTTCCGAAACCCTATTGGGAGATCAAAACAACGTATAGAGACACAATATTCAACTCTACAAAAGGTAAATATGAAGACGCATCCGAGGCTCAAAAAGTGTTGGAACAGATTCTTTCCGAGCCGTTATGCGTAACGAAGGTAGAGAAGAAAGCCGCCAAAGAGGGGCCGCCACGCTTATTCGACCTTACCTCTCTTCAGATTGAGTGCAATAAGAAATGGGGGCTGACTGCAGACGAGACCCTGAGATGCGCACAAGCTCTATACGAAAAGAGACTACTCACATACCCTCGTGTGGATACAACGTATCTGACAGATGATATTTTTGCAAAGTGTCCGAATGTCCTTCTCAACCTGTCTGCGTCTCCTGTTTTGAAGGATGCCATTGCACCGTTACTGGGTAAAGCACTAAAGAAGAATAAGAAGTTTGTAGACAACAGTAAGGTAACAGATCACCACGCTATCATACCAACCGGAGAGCTTCCACGATTATTAAGCGAGAATGAAGAACGGGTTTACCATCTTGTGGCAAAGCGTTTCGTCTCCTCTTTCTATCCCGATGCGGAAATTCAAAATACGACTATATCTGCCGAAGTAGCCTCTATCCCTTTTCGGGCTACGGGTAAAGAGATCACTTCGCCGGGCTGGAGAGCGGTTTTTGCAGACGCATCAAACGACAAAGAAGAGCCGGCAAAAGATGACGAGGAAGCACGTATCCTTCCTGTTTTTACCAAGGGCGAATCGGGACCTCACAAGCCCGACTTGCAAGAAAAACAGACTCAGCCTCCTAAACCATACACGGAAGCCACACTGCTGAATGCTATGGAAACAGCAGGTAAGCTTGTCGATGATGAGGAGCTTAAAGAGGCAATGAAACAGAAAGGTATCGGCAGACCTTCCACCCGATCGGCTATCATTGAAACGATTCAGAAGCGTGGATATGTGGAGAAGAAGAGAAAAAATCTTGTACCGACGGCTAAAGGTATTGCCCTTATCAGGGTTATCAAAAACGATCTTCTCAAAAGCGTTCGCCTGACAGGCGAGTGGGAGTACAAGCTACAGCTTATAGACAAGGGCGAATATTCCCCTTATACCTTTATGGAAGAGATGAAAACTCTGGTAAAAGAGCTTGTTCAAGAGGTGCTTTATGGCTCAATACCTTCACCTATTGCTCCCGTTGAGAACGCAAGCAGAATGGCAGACACATTGGTCGTTTGTCCTGTCTGTCTGTCCGGAACACTGCTAAAAGGAAAGAGTGCGTACGGCTGTTCTCGTTTTCGTGAAGGGTGTTCTTTCAGAATCGGATACGACTCTCTCTCTCCGACCGCTACCATAGAGGAGATACAGGAAGCGGTATCCAAATTGTCCAACGCATAAGTCTCTTTCAGTATGAAACTCATTTATCGGGTTGTTATAAGGTTATCCGTCTCTTTGAGCATTATTCTTACCATTTGGGCAGGACTCTTCTATGCTGCAATGATAGACGAGTTGAACGATGAGATAGATGACTCTTTGGACGATTATTCGGAGCTTATTATGGCTCGTTTTCTTGCAGGAGAAAGTATCCCGACAGAGAGTACAAGTTCGAACAATCAGTATTATCTCACCGAGATATCCAGAGAAGAGGCACTGAATAGTCCGCGTCTTCGTTATATAGATACCATGGTTTATATTCCTTTTAAAAAGGAGACCGAGCCTGCCAGAGTGCGTTCTGCCATCTATCATAAAGGTATGGGAGAAAAGTATTACCGCTTGGAAGTCTACATACCAACGGTAGAAAAGCACGATTTGAAGGAGTCCATACTCTCATGGATCATCTTTCTCTACATCTGTCTTCTGCTCATTATCATTGCTGTAAATATATGGATCTATGAGCGCATAAACCGTCCGCTCTACAAGCTACTCTCTTGGATGGACAGCTATAAAGTGGGAGAGGGCAACAGGTCTCTTGATAATCCTACCATTATATTGGAATTTGATAAACTCAACAAGGCTGCCGTGCGCAACATGGAGCGGGCAGAAGAGCTGTTTGAGTCTCAAAAACTTTTTATCGGGAATGCTTCACACGAGATGCAGACACCTATTGCTGTTTGTCTCAACCGTATAGAAACGCTCATGGAAGACGAGACTCTTTCTGAAGATCAGCTGCAAAACCTTGCAAAGACACAGCAGATGCTCGACTATCTTTCCAAGTTGAACAAAGCTCTTATGTTGCTGTTCAAGATAGACAATCATCAGTTCGTGGAGAAGAAGGAGCTTGATTTTAATGCCCTTATCCGTCAAATGCTGCCAAACTATTCCGATGCTTACGAATATCTTGGCATCTCTTTGAAAGTGATAGAACATGGAACGTTCCGAATGGAGATGAATGAAATGTTAGGCTCTATACTGCTTAACAACTTTATCAAAAACGGATATGTTCACAACAAAAAGGGAGGAGATTTTGTCATAGAGCTTACTTCCAACACCGTTACATTCAGAAACAGCGGAACGGAGACAGCACTCGATGAAACTCAAATCTTCAATCGCTTCTATCAAGGAAGCAAGCAGAAAGGCTCTTTGGGCTTGGGATTGGCTCTGGTCAAGTCTGTTTGCGAAGCGGAGCATCTTCATGTACGCTACTACTTCGACGAGCAGAGCAGGCACTGTTTTGAGGTCTCCCGCATCGTTAAGAGCTAAAACAAATATCATTTGAACCTGTTCGCAACATCTTCTTTACACTGAAAGAAGATGTTGCGAACCTTTTTTTATACTCATTTCAAGGTTTGAATGGTGCTTTTCAGGTTTTGAAGTGTCCGATTCAGGTTTTGCCTTCCAATAATCGAGCCTTGATTTTGAGAATTGAATCCGTTTCGAGTAATATATTACGGTGTTAAGAGCTATTTTTATACGGGTTCACAGGGGGTTATTTCCACACTATTTCGTCGCTTTATTTATTTTTCTTGCTCTTTTTGTCTTATTCCAGTTTCTTTTCAGTATTGGTTCTGATATTTGCACTGTAATCATAAAAAACTATATACCATGAAGAAAGGAATAACAAGAATCGGGGCTGTAATTTTTACTATGACACTTGGTACAACACTGGTACTGTCCTCATGTAGTAAGAATAATGATGTTCAGCCTGAAATAGTTGTAGGTCAAGAAAGTACAGAAAGGCTACCTGAGAGTGCTTCTCAGTTTGTTGCCGCTTATTTCAACGGCTACACAGTGGATGAGGTTGTAAAGAGAGATCATGAAAATGAGTCCGGTGCGCTTTATGCGGGTGTTTTGAAAAAGAAGAACAATGCAATTATTACAGATAATGTAAAGATTGAATTCGACAGAAACGGACAGTGGATAGAGATCGAAAGTCTTATAGATGGTCGTCCTATTCCTCGTAATCTTCTTTCTCTTCTGCCTGCTTCCATCGTGGCGTATGTGGATGCAAACTATCCAAACATCGGGCTGCAAGAGATAGAAAGAAAAGCATACGGCTTCAAGGTGGAGCTGGTGAATGACAAAGAGTTGCTCTTTGACAAGAATGGAGATCTTCTGAACGATAACTCTTCCGGTACGAATCCCGATCATGGACAAGGAGATGCGGGCAATACGATAGAAAAGTTTGTTGAAACTCACTTCCCAACGTACAAGATTGTTTATATCAAGACAGAGCGTAAAAATGGTGCGCTACAGAAGAAAGTTTATCTGAAAGAGGGATACTTCAAAAGCTATAAGGTGGTGTTCGATGAGCAGAACAACTGGATAGAAGTAGAAGGTGACGATGACTATTATCTACCTGTTCCGGAGTCTGTGATGAGACTTGTTCCTGCCGGTATCTCTGAATATGTGAAAAGAAACTACCCAAGAACTTTCGTTGTGGAGTTGAAAAAGAGAGCATTCGGATTTGAAGTAGAGTTGGCAAACGATGTGGAAATTCGCTTTGATAAAAACGGATCTCGCATAGGAGCAGGCAACAATCCGGGCAACAATAATCCGGACAACGGTAACGATACTCCGATAGCAGATAACGGACTTCCACATGCAGCTAATGATTTTCTTAGAGCTCACTTCCCGAATGTGCGCATTCGTGAGATAGAAAAGAAGCGCCCCAGCAACAACCCATACGCAAAGGTTTACGAGGTTGAGCTTGTAAATGGAGTGGAAGTTGACTTTAACAACAGCGGAGAATGGGTGAGCGTAGATGGAGACGAACGTGCTCTTCCGAAGTCTTTTGTGGATACTTTGCCCGACGGAATCAGAGATTACATCAAGTCAAGATTCGCAAGAGCGTATATCTCAGCCGTGGATAAGAGACAAAACGGATACAAAGTGGAGATAATCCATAGAGGAGACGATCTTGATCTTTACTTTGATAACAATGGTCGATTTATAAGAATAGATGATTGATCTTAAGGATTATATACTTTAGAAACACACTCTTACTATTCCGATGTGGAGACTAACCACATCGGAATAGTTTTTTTATGCCGTTCCGTAGCCGATAGCAGATTATTTGCTTTTGCCTTTACTCTTTACGAGGATAAGAATAAAGACAGAGCCTCCGATAATACCGGTGATGACACCTATAGGTAGTTCGTTCGGGGCTATTATGGTACGTGCCACAACATCCGAGAGGATTAAGAAGACACTTCCGGCAAGGTAAGATGTCAGAAGCAACTTGCGATAATCTGTGCCTACCCACAGCCGGACAATGTGCGGAATGACCAATCCGACAAAGCCGATAACGCCTGCCACTGCAATACACGCACCCGTGAGAAGAGACGTTACGATAAAAAGAATCCGTATAGTGCTATTGGCATTGATGCCAAGGTGCATCGCTTTTTCTTCGCCGAGTCTGAGAGCATTGAGAGGTGTTGTAAACAGATAGGTGATACCTAAAGAGAGAATGGAAAGAATCAGCATGGAGACCCAAAGAACCGTATTGCTCTCGTTCAAAGATCCCATGATCCAGAATACTATCCCGTGAATATTCTCAACATCGGTAATACTCATCAGGAACATCATCAGGGACGATGATATGAAGCTGACCATTACACCGATCAGAAGCATCCGGGTGATGCTGAGGTATCCTCGCTGCAAACTCAGCGTATAAACCAGAAAAATCGTAAGAAGTGCCCCTGTAAATCCGGCAAGTGGGAGGAATAATATCGTAATGGCATGCAAACCAAAAACTATCGCAAATGTTACTCCCAAAGATGCCCCACCCGATATACCAAGAGTATAAGGCTCTACCAAGGGATTTCGATATATGCCTTGAAGCACCACTCCGGCAAGGGATAGAGCTCCTCCTACTGCAAGTCCCAAAAGAGCACGAGGCAGACGAATGTATGCGAGAATGCCGTACTCCATACTCTCCGGATCTCGTAAAATGGAGTTCCATTCCCAAAAGGGGATAGGGACTTCCCCGATACTTAACGACAGAAGAAGTACTCCTATAAGGCTTGCAATAAGCAATGGAATGGCAAGTGCAGAGCCATATTTTGAGGTTTGCATACGGGTGTTCAGTATTCTATCCCTTTTCTGGAACGTATTTTATTATCGAACGGGTGTTTCAGTTTTTTGCAGAAGGTAACGTAGTGAGCAAGCTCCATGACATTTTCCGTAGCACCTCTTCCTGTAAGTACAAGCTCCAGATGTTTGGGTTTGTTGCGTATAAATTCGAGTAGCAACTCCTCTTCGATGTAGTGATCCCGCACCGAAATAAGAATCTCATCCATGATAAGAAGATCGTATGACTCTCGTTGGATAAGATCGGTAAGGAAGTTTACAGCCTCCTTTGACTCTCGTGCAACCGTTTCGACGGATATGGATTTGTCTAAGTGTGGATGCCCTTTAGCGAAATTATAGACGGATGCTCCCAATTGGCGGAGACTTTCCATTTCCGTGTATCCATACTTTTCGGGACGCTTGTGAAAGGAGCAGTAGCAAACTTTGAACCCTCCACCCAATGCACGTGTGGCAAGTCCGACGGCAGCTGTGGTCTTTCCCTTTCCGTCGCCGGTATATATGTGTATAAGTCCAAACTTATTTTCCATACGCTTTTATCTGATATATCTGTCCAGTATTTCCAGTGTCTTTTTGAATGCGATAGGGGATGGCTGACACGCTAAAGTAGAGTCTACGATGTATATGTGTCCGTTTTTTGTGGCTGTTAAAGTCTTATGCTTGCGCCACGCATCTCGTTCTTCTTCTCCGACGATTCCCATCGTTACGACAATGATATAGTCCGGATTTTTAGCAACAACGAACTCTCTCGTAAGAGTGCCCTTACTCTCCTTTTCGGCTATATTCTCTGCTCCGAGAAACGAGATATAGTCCGCCATAAATGTATTCGGAAGAACCGCGAAAATCGGATTTGCTCCAATCTGCATAAAAACCTTGAAACATGCCCTTTTTTCTCTTATTCTTCTCTCCTTTATCCTCTGAACAGCCTTTTTGCTTTCCTCTACAATCTGTCTGGCTCTATCCGCACAACCCAAAATCTTGCCAAGTTGAAGAAACTGTTCGCAAATCTCCATATAGCTTTTCGGAGTGGGTTGCATCTGCACCTTAATGCCCATTCGTTTTAGAGTTTCTACGTCTTTCCCATTCGTAAGACCCGATACGAAAACAATATCGGGCTTCAATCTGAGAATTTTCTCCACGTTCATCTTCACGGCAGAAGATACTACTTCGGCGGAAAAGCCGTTGGGAACATTGCAGTAAGAAGTGATTCCGACCAGATATTGCTCCGCTTTAAGATCCAAAATACTTTGGGTTACGGATGGCACCAAAGAGACTACTCGTACAGGCTTTTGGGCTATCGCGGAAAGGACTGAGCCGAATAGAACGAACAGTAGCAGTATCCCGTTACGAAGCTCTCTCATAGTAGTTGAAGGGTATAGAAGTAATGTTTATCATTTTCGGTCTGCCCTGCTAATCGGAAAGGCAATGGCTTTTGGAACAGCGGACCGTCATACACGAAAGTGTGATACTCTCCATTTTCTCCACACGGATCTATTCCCGGGATGGAGGCAAGCGTATCCAAGAGCGAATGCGAAAGCTCTTTGCCCAAATACTCACCGGGCAAAAGTTTTCCCTTTCGTATGGATACAATAACAGTTCTGAACTTTTCGTCTATCAGTGTTCGTACAACCTCCTCGCTTTTTATCCCCCATAGTGGAAAGATAGGAGTGATACCGCACTCTTCACTCACTCTCTCCACCCAAGTGCGATGGGTTTCCAGATATATGTCTCCAAATACGGCGTGCGTTACCCCCTTATTCATCAGCTCGGATACTCCTTTCTTGAAGGATGCCTCATATCCTCCAGCGTCTCGTTCCACCGGGACTTGTAGGAGGTAAAGACCCATTGCTTCTGCCTGCGCTTGCATAAGCAGTGCACTCAGTCCGTGCGAACGAGACATGGAGCCATCGTTATCGCACATGTTGAGTAAATATATCTCGGACGGAGAGTGCATCTGTATCGCCTTATGAAGTGCAAGCATACAATCTTTGCCTCCACTCCAAGAAGCTAGTATTTTCATGATATATAAGTATTGTTTTTAATGTCTCTTATGGCAGAAACAGAGCCTGTCGGGCATGGACGTGAGCTCTGTTTCCGATTTTTATTGAACGGGGAGCATTTACGCTTGTACAGTACTCTTTTTGCGTTTGCGATGCTTCACAACCATCCTCTTAATAAAGAGATAATATCCTGTAATCGGTAGTGTGGATCCTATAAGAGCAGCTAAAGCCGTGAGGATTCTCGTAATCGTACCACCCCAGCTACCTACATGAATGTTATAGATCCAGCTTCTGAACCTATCCTGTTTCTCTACATCTTTGTACAGCATACGCTCTGTGATGGCTCCGCTTTGCTGGTTAAAGCTGTATCTGTTCGAGGCATTGGCATTTCCGAAAGCGCCTATCACGGCAGCGGCAGACCCTTTGGAAATATTGATTTGCTTATACTCCGGATTTTCTGTTAAAACAGAGCGATAAATCTCTTCCCATACTAAGAAAGGAGAGGTAGAAGGCTCTTCAGATGCGTGTCTACCCATCGAACCGTGTCCTCCTCCGCCTGATCGTGGCTGGTGAGACATACCGAAAACAGCATAGAAACCTGTCCGATACCAAGAGTAGCTCCAGTTGAGTCCCGTAAGAGCCATGGCAAGAAGGAAGATAAGAGCGTACATACCGGCAGCGTTGTGCATGGAATACCAAAACTTCCATGTGCCTTTCCCCACCACTATCTTCAGATTTTTCGCCAGATATTTCCGTGAGCGAGGCCACCAGAGAACCACTCCCGTAATAAGAGCAATAACAAAGACGATGGTACTGATTCCCACAAGTTCGTTACCCCAAAAGATCTCATCTTTATCTTCCACCTTGTCCAGGAGGGCATAATGTAGCTTTATCATGGTAGCAAAGAAAGGATGACGCTCAATGATACCCTTTACTTCTCCCGTGTACTGATCCACGTAAAGTGAAGCCCGACGAGGTTCGGTAATAGAGAAACGATAGCTATCCTTTGGATCGGAAGAGATGCGAACGGATGTAACTTCAACGCCTTCGGGCAGACTTTTCTGTGCCAAGTGTACGAGGGAGTCTATTCGCAGTGGTTGCTCTTTCACTTCAGCCACTTTACAAATCCCGGGATTCGACCATCCCATAATCTCTTTTTCAAAAACCAGCATAGCTCCCGAAAAACAGATGATAGAGATAATCAGCCCAAATGGTAAGGAGAGCCAGAGGTGGGTCTCCTTGATTAGTTTTTTCAATGTCATGTTAGTCTATAGTTGTAATTTAGAAGCAAATATACGGAAAAAGTGTTTCCTTAAGGTCGTTTTAACCTTTCGGCATAGCATTCAAAACCAAGTTTGGAACCGGAAAAAGAAATAAAGTTGGAGAACAAACTTTCCGAGCAAAAAATATAGGGCTAAAAAGAGCTTTGGGAGAGGGCTTATTTTTATATATTCCATCCCGCTGCAAATGCCCGTTTTTTTCGCTTCCTATTTTGTTCTTAGTGACTGTTTTGAGAGGGTGAGCGAACTGTTAAAACAGCCTCATTTTATTTACATCTGTTTGCTAAAATAGCAAGGATAAATGGTGAAGCTGTTCTTTGTTTCCGGTAAACCTGTTTAATTTTTCAATGAACCCGTTTACCGATTTCATTAAACCCGTTTATCGAATTGCTTTAACGTGTTTAGAAATTTTTATAACACTCTAAAAATCAAATTTTTATTATTTTCTCTTTCTGGAAAGGCTATATTGGGATATTTTCTTTATTAGGATTTTTCAACATAAAAGTGAGATTAAATTAGTCTTTATTAACTCTAAAATAAGCCATGAAACGGACGAAAGAAAAAATTTTTCGGAATTTGAGCTGTTTTGTATGTGGTTGATAACCAATGATTAGTGGATTTTGAATTTTTCTTTCTTCTCAATTCGACCTTCGGAGAACCATTTTACCACACAAAATTCGAGCCTTTTCTTTTATATAAAAAATCCATTCTGAACCCGCTTTTTCTTCATTTGGCTTTTTTGCCATAAAGCTCTTTTTTCTACTTTCTCTTCGTTATTTTTCTTTCATGGCAGCACTATCCGTTACCTTTGGTATAGTGTGAGAAAAGTAGTACTTTTGTACCCAACTTATTCATAGAATAGATATATGATTAATCGTACACTGATACGTATAAAGGCCCTTCAGACATTGTATAGCTTTTACCTGTCGGGAGGAACGAAAGCCTCTGTAGCATCCAATAATCTGACCATAGCGTTGGATAAATCCTATCACTTATACAAGCTGATGGTATTGGTGCCGTACTATATCAAGGTCAAGGCCGAGAAAAGAAAAGAGATAGAGCTGGAGAAGAGAAATTCGGATATGGCTCTTGTAAAGAAGCTGGACATCATCATCGGCTCTCCTTATGTGGCGGTGTTGGAATCCGATCCCGAATTTATTGCAGAGTGTGAGACACTGCTCCCGACCAGAGAGGAGTTTCCCGGCTACTTCGGTACGATTTTATCTTTTCTGCTTCGTGAAGAAGAGGAGGAGTGCATACCTCTTCCTGCAGAAGACTTTGAATCTCATAAGGAGTTTTGGAAAAGCATCTACAAACGCTTTATCCTGGATAACGATGAGTGGTTTGCCATCCTGCAAGACTCTTCCATATTCTGGAATGACGATATTGAAATCGTGATGAGTTTCGTGCTTAAAGTGGTGAATGGAATGAAAGAGGATACTGTTTTATCCCGCCTTATCCGTCCTCAGTATAACGGAGACGAGGAGCAGGAATTTGGTACACAACTTGTCTCTCAGGCTATCTTGAACGAGAAAGAGTACAGAGAGCTTATCAGCAAATACTTCCGCAATTGGGACAAGGAGCGTGTGGCAGAAATAGAGTATCTTATCCTCCAACTTGCTATTACGGAAGCAATACATTTTCCGACGATAGCTACGAGTGTTACAATGAATGAGTATCTTAATCTCGTTAAATATTATAGCAATCCGAACAACACCAACTACGTCAATGGTATTCTGCATCAAGCCATAACAGATTTGAAGGCGGAAGGTAGAATCCTTGGAGCATAACGGAGGGGTGTCTCGGATAGAAAAGAAGAATTAATCCTCAAAATAATTTCAAACAACTATGAACTTGGTATTTTTACAAGCAGCTCCAACAGGAGGCGGATATATGCAGTTTATCCTTATAGGTCTAATGGTAGTAGTCTTTTGGCTTTTGATTATTCGTCCAAACAGCAAACGCCAAAAAGAGATACAACGCCAAAGAGAAAATCTTAAAACAGGCGATAAAGTGATCATCTCCGATGGTATCATGGGTACACTGAGAGAAATCAATAAGGAAAACGGATATGTCGTTGTTGAGATAGCTGAAAATGTAAAAGTACGTGTGACTTTTACCAGCGTATTTCCTCTTATAGTAGAAGAGAAGAAAAAGTAAACAACAGGCAGATAAACAGGGACAAACCATGTCTCGAAGGCAAAAGTTATCAAAGAAGAGTACCGCTCTGCTTGGGCGGATAGGTATGCGCAAACTGATGGCATACCTCTTCTTTTTTGTGCTTAGCTTTGCCCTCTGGTTTATACGTGCTGTTCAGGATACCTACACGGAGAATGTAACTTTTAAGTTGATCGCTCCGGAGGTTCCGGCGGATATATCTCTTTCGGAACCTATCCCCGAAACCGTAACCGTAACCATAACGGATACCGGTAGTGCTTTCCTTAGGTATATCTGGCTTCAGCAAGTAAAAGAGGTATCGCTGCCTATAGTCTTTTCTGAAGATAGATACGGCTCTGTGGACATCTCATCTCAGATGCTGGAAAAGCTTATCTCTTCACAAGCACTCTCTACATCTTCTCGAATAGAGAGAATTTCACCGGCAAGCATCACTTTTAGCTATACCGCAAAGGCAAAAAAACAACTTCCGATTCGTCTTTCCACAAGGATAGAGCCGGAGATTGGAAGTATATTGGACTCGGTCTCTATGAGTCAAGTCTCTGCCATTGTCTATGGTGGAAAGCATATTTTAGACCTTTTGAAGGAGGTCGAGACCGACACGATAACTTTCACAAACGTGAAAGATTCTACGCTTCTTACCGTTAAGCTGCTTTCTCGCAGAGGTATTACTATAACTCCAAATGAGATAACGCTTTGTGCCCACACCCAGAAACTGGTTCAGAAAGAGCTTGAAGTTCCGATATCTGTAAACGATGAGGAGTTTCCTTTCTACGTGCGAACATTCCCTTCGTTCGTTCGAGTAACCTGCTTTATACCCGAAAATATGTTCAAACATCTCTCTCCACGTGATATCGTGATTACTATAGACCGAGACGACTTGGGCAGTAGCAAGTCGGGTAAAGTGGATATTGTCATTCAGGAAAAGCCGTCTTATGTGGAGATGATTCAGACAGATCCTACAGTGGTGGAGTACCTTTTGGAGGAGAAAGAGACGAGGGAATGATGCAAGATAAACAGGTTTTGGGAATTTGCGGAGGCATTGGAAGCGGTAAAAGCATCCTTTGCAGGCTTGTTGAACACTACGGAATTCCTGTGTTCGATACCGATAGCTGTGCAAAAAATGTCTACTTCGATCCCGTGGTTTCTGCACAGTTGGAAAGAGTTCTTGGGCGCTCTATCTTTGATGAAAAAGGAGATATAGACAAACCTTTTCTCAGTAGTGTCATCTTTGGTTCTTCGCCCTTAAAGAAAGAGGTAGAGCAGATTGTGCACTCTGCGGTAGAGGATAGATTCTTTTCTTGGAAGTCTCAGCATTTGTGCAAATGGGTCGGCATAGAGTCCGGAATCTTATTCACGAGTGGAATGAATAGGTTGTGCGATAAGATTATTCTCGTAGATGCCCCTCCAAAAGAGAGAGCAGAGAGAGTAGTACGCCGTAACAATATACCACTGGAAGAAGTTGAAAAACGCATCAGAACGCAACTTGCAGAACTCGAAACAGCTAAACTCCAAGCTTCATATACAATAAAAAATTATGCCCCATACTCTGTTGTTGAGCAGTGGGAAGAGATATTCAATACAATCATTATTTAATAAAACATTAAAAGTAAAGAATAATGTCACTTAAACAGATT
>JAUMWS010000132.1 GCA_030529525.1 Porphyromonas sp.
TGAAAAACCGTTCAAAAATCTTCTTTAAATATTCTTTTTTAATACCTATACCATTATCCAGCACGTATATACAGAGCTTGTCTCCCTCATTTGCCGTTCCGATTTTAAGCTCCAAAGGCACATCCTCCCGCCTGTATTTTATGGCATTATCCAGCAAGTTGGTGATGATGTTGGTCATATGCGTACGATTGACAAAGACATCATTTTCCGTTGCATCCAGCTCTATGTCCACAACTCCACCAAGACCTTCGACCTTGATACTGTATGTATTCGCTATCTCAAGTATCAACTCCTGAATATCCAACTCTTCCATCTTCAGGACGGTAGAGTTTTTATCCAAAAGCGAAGTATAAAGCACCTGATCCACCAAGTTGCTTAATCTCTTGGTCTCTTGATCTATCACCTTAAGTCTGTTCTGTATCTGCTCCCGAGAAAGGTTTAGGTTATTGTCCATCAAGAACTCGTTTGCCAGACGAATCGTACTCACCGGTGTCTTCAGCTCATGGGTCATATTGTTTACAAAGTCGCTCTTAATGATAGCCAACTTCCGTTGTCTGGTCGCTCTGATAGCCGTGTAGACAAACATCCCCAAGACCAAAATCGTAAATATGGCACTCGGCACCCAAAAGTCTATGGCCTCGTACAAGTAGTCTCCTCTACCGGGGAAATAAACCCTCAGGAAGAGATAACGAGAAGGTCTGTCTTTCTTAAAAATAAGCTGAGTGAAGGTAGACTCCGCTTCTCCTTTGGGAATCTTTCCCGTGGAGAAGTAGCTGTGGTCGTTCTTATCTACCACATCATACACATAGTAGAGGTTTATACCGTTACTCTCAAGCTCGAATGCAAGAGCATTTTTCAACTGAGCTCTCGAAATCCTCTCATAGATAGGGAGCTCGTCGTTCTGTGTTATCATATCAAGGATAACCTCATTGATGATCTCCTTCTCGTACTGAAACTTCTTTCTCAACTCCTCTTGCAACTTAGCCGAAGTTGTAACAAACTGATCTTCTTTCTTTGCCACCCAATGCGACTGACTCTGTTCCGGAAGCTGATCCAACTGAAACAGCTTAGGATCTATCGTCGAAGTATAAAGGCTCGAGCCGCTGCCGAGCAAATCGGTTACAGGATTGCTTTCCGTCACCGAAACCTTTCGTCCAAGAAGCTCGCTCTGCAAAATTCGTCGGGCTTCATCATACTCCAATTGTTTACTTACGTTGGCAAGAGCTCTACGCACTGCAGAATTAAACTGCTCTGCACGAGAGTCATACATAATAGAGACGTAGTTGATCTGCATAACAAGCAAACCTACAAGCGTAACTACAGCCAGAACAACAATGGGCCATATGATAGACTTTCTCATATTGCAAATTAAGAGAATAAAATCTGCTTTTTAATATAATAATAGTTAAATATTAAACTTCGCTTTGTTAATAATGCTTGTTTTTTTGAATATATCAGCTTTTAAGATTCTTCTCCAACTTCCACATCTTCACTCTTTTGGCTTCTCTTTTCGCCCCATATAAGGCAAGAGATAGAGCTCAAAGGCAGAGCCATGGGGCGATACAGAAGATAAAATGGATTTTAATACGTTACGAAAAATCATTTATTCCGAAAAGAAAAGAGCCTGAATCTGTAAAAAACAGAAAAGCAAGGCACGACTTCCCCAAATCAAGCTTTGAATGGGAGAAAACAAGTCTTGATTTTCAGCAACCAAATTTTGATTTCCATTTCTTATCATATTCGGACGAAGATATAAACGTAATGAAGCGAACTTCCAAACAGGTAAAAACAAAAAAAAGATTCGGGGGCTCGTCTCTCATTCAAGCGTACTTGAACAAGGGACAAACCCCCGAAATATTTATACTATGTTTTTTGAAATATTACTTCAACTTCGGACCGGCCTCAACAAGAGCCTTACCTACTTCGTTGCCTGTAAACTTCACAAAGTTCTTTTGGAAACGTTCTGCCAAATCCACAGCCTTCTTGTCCCATTCGGATGGATCTGCATAAGTGTCTCGAGGATCAAGAATCTTAGGATCTACGCCCGGTAGTTCGGTTGGCACCTTAAAGTCGAACATCGGAATGTTTTTAGTAGGTGCTTTGTCG
>JAUMWS010000133.1 GCA_030529525.1 Porphyromonas sp.
AGAAACGAGTATGCCGCCAAAAAGAGAAAAGAGGCGGAAGAGCAGAGACGACAGGTTATGGAACAACAGCAGAGACGCGCAGATGTAGAGCGATACAAACAATCGCTATCCAATCACTGCATGATGTACTGCAATAGCATTATTAACGCAGAAATGAACGCTCTCAATATGCTCAACTCTTCTCTTAATCTTGAAAACAGAGAAGAAAAAGAAACAGCTATCAAGAACTTTTCAGTTGAAATATCAACAGATACATTGAAGTCAGGATATATTCCTGCTGTTCAGAAGCCTCTGTTTCTCTCAAAAGAAGAGATTGATAAGATCATTGAGGATATTACAGCTCCTATATTCCAAAGATCTAAAACTGCTTTCTTTAATGCAATATCTGACCTTAAGACCAGAATTGTAGAGGCTCTTCCATCCAAAATCAAAGCTCTCGAAGATGCAAAAAATCTTGACGAAGAACAGAGAAGAAAAAAAGAAGAAGAGCTAAAAAGACAAGAAGAAGCGCAAGCTGAAGAAGCGAGAAAGAGAGAGGAACAAAGACAAGAGGATCAAAAAAAGAACATAGATGTAGCCGCCAAGCAAGGCGAAATGGACTCCTTGTTTGCGAGTGCAGCAGTGGCGACACCAACCTATGTGCCAAAAACATCATCGAAGAAAGTAATAAAAATGCTTTCTCCGAATGGTCTTCTTGATATACTAAATATGTGGTACATAGAAGAGGGCTGTAATCTATCTGTCGATGAGCTGATGAAAGTAACAGTAAAAAGGATGGTAACGCTTTGCGAGAAGCTCGCCAACGACAAGGCAGAACCACGTCTCATCGAGTCTGAACATATCGTGTATGAAGAGGAGATAAAAGCGAGATGATAATAGCAACAAAGGACGCATATTATAGCAGGGGTGAGGTCTCTAATTCAGACCTCACCGAGCTAAAAAACCTCATACATCCTCAGTTTCAATTGTCCGGAGACAAGGAGCGGGCATTTAAGATGGGTACTCTTGTGGATGCCCTCATAACAGAGCCGGAGAAAATAGACTTCTATGGTAGAAAAATAGATGATTACCTCTACTCCAAAGAAGAATTTGAACACGGCAGAAGAATGAGAGAAGCATTGAAGAGAGAAGCACAATTAGATCCATTCCTTGCTCGTGTATTGAACGAGGCGGACACGCAGACTATAATGGTTAATACGTCTCAGATGTTTGACTACTCCGGTTTTCAATTCAGCCTTGATACAAGATGCAAATGGGATTGGTTCTTTAGTTCTTTCGGCTTCGGAGGAGACTTGAAAACCACATCTGCATCCACACAAGCAGAGTTTGAAAATGCAATAGATGCGTTCGATTGGGACAGGTCTCGTGCTTGGTATATGGACATAGCAGGGAGCGATAAAGATTTCATCTATGCCATATCCAAAAAGAACTTTCGTGTATTTAAGAAGTTCATTCAAAGAGGGGATGAAACATACATGAAAGGGAGAGAGAAATACGAAGAATTGGCATTCAAATATTGGTGTTTCGTATTATGAACAGTATAAATCTGAAAATTACTCCATACCCATATCAAGAAGAGGGGATAAATAAAGCTTTGCACTTCAAGAAGTGTATAATCGGCGATGAACCGGGTCTTGGGAAAACTCTCCAGAGTATCGGCGTGGTAAATACGGCAAACGCCTATCCGATGCTGATCATCTGCCCTTCATCCCTAAAGATAAACTGGAAGAGAGAGGTGGAGAAATTCACGGGCAAGAAAGCTCTTATACTGAATATAAGCAACAAGGCGACTTGGTATTATCTGCTCAAGATGGGAATGTATCATGCTGTCATCGTGAATTACGAATCTCTTCGCTCTCATTTTGTTTGGGATATAAAGGGAGATAAAAAGGCATTTAGGCTCAAAGACGTTGTTTTCAGCGAACAAATAAAATTGTTCAAGTCGGTTGTGATAGATGAAAGCCACAGAGTGAAAGATGCTTCCACTCAACAGACCAAGTTTGCAAAAGGCATTTGTGCCGGTAAAGAGTATGTAATTCTGCTGTCCGGCACA
>JAUMWS010000033.1 GCA_030529525.1 Porphyromonas sp.
AACGGGTTAAATGAAATCGGTAAACGGGTTCATTGAAAAATTAAACCCGTTAAGCTGACAGAATATGCTTGTTTACCATTTTCTCTTAACAGGTATCGAAATTAGTGTTAATGAAATCTCCCTAATTTAACATTCTGCTCAACCTCTCAAAGCAGAGGTGTCGATCAAAATAGAGAGACGGAAAGATTACCCTCTGCTTCGGGATGGAATATATAAAAAGCCCCTTTTCAAAATTGTTGAAAAAGGGGCTTCTTTTTATGCTTTTTACTGTTGTTGGAGTTCTCTATAAAGCTTGGTCAGCTCCTCGGAGGTCTTATCCGGCAGGAATTTCTTGCTCCACTCTTCTCCTTCCCGTATCATTTCGGCTCGCAAATCCTCATCCTCCAAAGCTCTATCCATGAGTAGAGCCAGATTGTCGGCATCTGTCGGGTTGCAGTAGAGAGAGTGCGGTCCTCCCGCTTCCTCCAAACAGCTTCCTGTTGCCGCAATCACCGGTATTCGGCTACACAAAGCCTCCAGAACCGGAATGCCGAATCCTTCGTACAGAGAGGGGTAAACAAACAGAGATGCACCCTGATACATGGCAGGAAGATCCTGAGACGGCACACCTTCGAGGAAGATCAGACGATGTTCTACTCCAAGGCGATGCGCTATCTTCTTCACTTTTTGAGCATATTTTGTCTCTCTTCCGACGATCACCAGAGGGATGATGCTGTTCTTCATCTTGCTTAATGCTTCTACGATGAGACCCGCATTTTTCCGCTCCTCCACGGTCCCTACCGTCAGGATATATTCGGACGGCAGGAGATATTCTCCCGTTACTTTGTCTATCTGAAAGGGAGTGAGCTTCTTTCGGAAGATGCTTGAGCAACCTTGGTAAATGACGCTTATCTTATTTTCCGGCACCTTATATATCTCTATCAGATCCCTTTTTGTGCACTCGCTTACGGCTATGATGTGAGTGGCTTCACGGCAAGAGCGTTCGTACTTGTGTCTGTAAAGTTTTACATCTACCGGGGAGTAGAAGTGTGGAAAACGCTCATATATCAGGTCGTGAACGGTTACGACGGACGGGACATCCAGAGTAGTGATATCAGATGGTAGCTCATTGGAGAGGCCGTGATAGATGGTCATACCTTTTCCACGCAGCTGTGGAAGGGCGCCTTTATTCCTCCAATACGCCTTGAAGTACGGCAAGCTGTTGAGCATACTGCTTGGAGGAAGTACCAGTTTCACCTGCGAATACGTCAGCAAACCTTCATAAAGCTCTTTTCTGCCGATCTCTGCCGTGGAAAGAAGCTGTGTAACCTCCGGAGCATATCTTGCAAGAGTCTCTACGATGTATCTGCTGTAGTTGCCTAAACCTGTTTGGTTCTTCACGATGCGCTTGGCATCGAAACCTACCACTATGGCTGAATTCTCTTTACTCATAGGATAATCTCGTTTGAAACAAAGGTAAGAAAACTATTACGTTTCGGAAAACAAAGAGGTTAGAAATCGAAGCCCCGTAAATCTCTAATCTAAATGGAGCCCGACTTCTAACCTTTTTTGAGAAGAAGTTTATGTTTAGTGTTTTAGAATACCCAGCTTAGGAATACAAACCAAAGTATTATCAGTAAGGCTTTGGTGTATATGTTCCACTTCTCTGTTCGGAGTATCATTCCGGTAGGAACGATTGAGAGCGCGAAGAAGAACAGCATGACAAGCAGGATGAGGAGTATGATCGGGATGAGGATGAATATTCCGAATGTTCCTGCAAATGTCGGCAGCACATTATCTATAAGGTGATTGAAGGTGTTACCCATGTAGAAGTAGCTGTGAAACATGTGTGTCTTGTACAAAAGGAACGGAAGGGCTATGAGCAGAATGGCTCCCACAGCCGCCATTGCCGTGATGAGGATGGTGCGTTTCTGCTTGTTCTCGACCGGAAGTATTCTGTCTGCCTCCTCTTTCAGGCGATTCATGCTTCCGGGTAGTGGAGATGAGCCGCTCTTTTCTCCTCCCAATCCCGATGCACTTGCCGTGGAAGAGACCTTTTGCCAAATGGTGTTGGCTGTTACCTCTTCCCCTTCCATCTCAAGCAGTTCGGCTATACTCTTCGCTTCGTTGATGTAGAACCACACCGCAATGTACAGTACTATGATATAGTAGCTCATCGGTGTGAACAACAACAAAAGCGTAACAAGACGAAGGAAGAGAGGGTCTATCTTGAAGTACGATCCGAGTCCGCCCAAAACACCACCGAACCATCTGTTGGTCGGGTGACGGTAATAGGTCTTTCTTTGAGCACGTGGACGGAACTTCGGAGGCAGGGGTGGCAGAGGCGGCGTTGCCGTACCGGTTGAGTTTTTCTCCTGATGAGTCTCATTCTCCGGGTCGCTATGGATGATTTCATCTACGCTTCCCACTCTCTCTATCACACTTTTAATATCTTCCATTGTGAGTACATAGACTCCCTGCCGAGTATGCTCCTCGAAAAGTTCTGCTATGTGTTCCTCGATGTCTGCAACGATTTCCCCCGAAGGATCACTCTTTGCAAAATGCGCCTCAAGGTTACGGATGTAGCTATCCAGCAGATTATACGCATCGTTCTCTATCTGAAAAGAGCGCTTGGCTATGCTTACTGTTTCGGTCTTTTTCATTGTCTGTTACTCAGAGATAGGAGGGTTATTAAGTTCGATACTGGCTGCTGCAAGGCCATCTACTGCCTTGCGGATCTCTTCCCATGCAGGGTGGAGTTCGTTCAGGAACTCTTGTCCTTTGGGAGTGAGTCGGTAATACTTTCGAGGCGGACCCTGGGTACTCTCTATCCATACATAGGAGAGAAGTCCGTCGTTCTTGAGTCTGGTCAGAAGCGGGTAGAGTGTACCTTCAACTACTATCAGCTCCGTCGCTTTCAGTTGGGTTATAATGTCGTTGCTGTAAGCCTCTTTTTGGCTTACAATGAGTAGGATACAGTACTCCAGTATCCCTTTTCTCATCTGCGACTTTACATTTTCTACTGCTAGCATATCTGTTTTTGGTTCTTAATGTTTCAATGCAAAGGTAATACAATTTCGGTATTGTGCAATACAAACTACCTTATTTTTCTTCATTTTTCTGCACTTATAGATGATTTTTTGGACGGATAAGCGTATGAAAAAGAATTCGTAACTTTCCCCGATGAAAATAGAACACCATAAACTCAGTAGCGGTATAAGAGTTGTTTTCCTGCCTACCAAAGGAGCCGTAACATACGCCGGAATGGGTATCCGATCCGGTACAAGGCACGAGACAGAAGGGGTAGAAGGCATAGCGCATTTCGTCGAACACATGCTGTTTAAGGGGACTACCAAACGAAAGGCGTGGCATATACTCAACCGGATGGAAGCGGTCGGAGGAGAACTCAATGCCTTTACCACGAAGGAGGATACATTTATATATACTATTGCGCCTAAGGGTGAGATCGCGCGCTCAATGGAGTTGATCGGCGATATATGCTTTCGTTCCACATTCCCTGTTCACGAATTGGAGAGGGAGAGAAGCGTGGTGATGGATGAGATTAACGTCTATCGGGATACGCCGAGTGAGCAGATATTCGACGACTTTGAGGCGCTCCTTTTCCCGAAACATCCCTTAGGCAGACGCATTCTTGGCACCAAAGAGTCTCTTTTGAAGATGACTCGGGCAGACTGTTCGGAGTATGTCCGAAACAGCTTTACCCCGGACAGGATGATTTTTTTCTGCATGGGGCCTACGACACTAAGGCGTATCATAGAGTTGGGAGAGCGTTTTTTCGATCCTTTCCCTACGCTTGCCGAGCCCTCTTTGCAGGCTTCCCGAAAAATCCTTACCCCTTCTCTGCATGAGGTAGAGCGAGGATCTTACCAGAGCCACGTGATTCTTGGCGGAATGGGTCCCGATATGTACGACAAAGAGAGGCAGTCCGCTTCTGTTCTGATGAACATCCTTGGCGGGCCGGGCATGAACAGCCGTCTCAATGTCGCTCTTAGAGAGAAGCGCGGATGGGTTTACAATGTGGAAGCATCCCTTACCGGGTTTAGCGATACCGGCTATTGGCAGGTCTATTTCGGTTGCGATCCCGGCTATCGCAAGCGTGCATTGGATCTGGTACACCGCATTCTGGACGACCTGATGCAGACAAAGCTCTCCCCTGCAAGGTTGCAAGCGGCTCTGAAACAGACAGCCGGGCAACTCTCCATCAGTGCAGAGCAGACAGAGCAGACCTTTCTATCTCTCGGAAAGTTGTCGCTCTACAACAAAGAGTTTGAACCTTTGGAAGTGATTATAGATAAGATCCGTGCAATCTCTGCAGAGCAAATTCAGCAGGCTGCACAGCGGATGTTTGATAAGAATAACCGGTTGGCGTTGGTTTACAACGGCTCCGAACATACAGAATAGATGATATGAACAGACTGATTGCGCTCCTGTTTTCCATGGCGGTATGCTCACTGGGTATCTGTGCATCCTGCTACAGCAAGAGCAACCACTCCCAAGAGAACGACACTACGGAGGCTTCTGCCTCTCAGGCACCCACGGTTGTGGAGACGCCTTTCCGTGCAGACAGTGCCTATATGCACATCGAACGTCAGGTTTCATTCGGGCCGAGAGTTCCCAACAGTAAGGGACACGCCCTGTGTGCAGACTATCTCGTGGAGACCCTTGAGCGTTACGGATTTGCCGTTACCAGACAGAGGGCAGACCTCAAAGCCTACGACGGCACGCTGCTTAAGGCACAAAACATCATAGCCGAGTATATGCCCGAGAGAGCCAGGCGCATTCTGCTCTTTGCCCATTGGGATACACGCCATGTCGCAGACCATGACGAAGATTCGAGCAAGCGTCATCTGCCCATAGACGGAGCCGACGACGGCGCCAGCGGAGTGGGTGTTCTGTTGGAGTTGGCACGGAACATTTCGGAGAATGGATTCGGGAATTATGGTATAGATATCATACTCATGGATGCCGAAGACTACGGTGCACCCGAAGGAGTGGCAGATACAAGCAGCAGTAGCAGCTGGGCTTTAGGTTCTCAGTACTGGTCTTCCAATCCGCACCGAAAGGGTTACACCGCGGAGTTTGGTATCCTTCTCGACATGGTCGGATCCCGAGATGCAAAGTTTTACAGGGAGTTTTACTCTCAGGAGCATGCCGGACGGATCACCTCCATGATCTGGTCAAAGGCAGAATCTCTCGGTTATGGAAAATATTTTATCAACAAGCTTGGAGGCCCCGTGGTGGATGATCACATCTTCGTAATGCTTGGGCTTGGCATCCCATGCGTGGATATCATCAACTACGACCCCAACACAGAGAAGGGTTTTGGGCACTACTGGCACACACACAACGACAATATGGAGGTCATCGACCGCAATACGCTCCAAGCCGTAGGCAATGTAGTGTGGGAGGTGCTTAGAGACAAAGAGAACGGCAAATAGCATACATATATACAATGAGTACGATCAATCAGAAGCAAGACGAGCTTATAGAAGAATTTTCACTTTTAGACGACTGGATGGATAAATACGCTCTTATCATAGAGATGGGCAACGATCTCCCACCTATGGACGAGAGCCTCAAGATACCGCAATACCTTATAGAGGGGTGCCAAAGCAGGGTATGGATAGCTCCCGAAACGATGTCCGACGGCACTATTCACTATCACGCCTCGAGCGATGCCGTGATAGTCAAAGGCATTGTATCCATGCTGCTCAAAGTGTTGGACGGGCAACGGGCAGAAGATATTGCCAAGTCAGACCTTTACTTTATAGACCGCATCGGGTTGTATCAACACCTTTCGCCCACACGGAGCAACGGTCTCTCCGCCATGCTCAAGCAGATGAGGCTGCACGCCATAGCCGAAGCCGCCAAATAGTATGGGGAGTACCATGTCCAAGCAAGTAAAGATTTTAGCGGAGAGTTCGGTGCCCTATCTTCGGGGCGTGCTGGAACATCTTGGAGAGGTAACCTACCTCCCCTCTTCGGAGTTTACCCCCGAAACGGTAAGGGATAAAGATTGGCTCATCATCCGAAGCATCACCAAGTGTACAGCCGAACTCCTCAAAGGGAGCAGCGTGAAGCTCATCACGACGGCGACGATAGGCTTCGACCACATCGACACAGCCTACTGCGATGCCAACGGTATAGCTTGGCGCAACTCTCCCGGCTGTAATGCCAACGCCGTGGCACACTTTCTATCTTCCGCTCTGGCGCTCTATGCGCTCGGCTCCGGATACAGCCTCCGGGGAAAGACTATCGGTATCGTCGGAGTGGGACACGTAGGCTCTCTCATGGCGAAGTACGCCAAAGCGTTGGGTATGAAGGTTCTTCTCAACGACCCCCCACGGGCAGAAAACGAGGGTGGTGCGGACTTTGTGGAGATCGCACAGATATATGGCGAAGCGGATATTATCTCTTTTCATACGCCGCTGACCAAAGCGGGAAGATATGCCACTTATCACCTCTTCGACTCTTCTGCCCTGCCGCTTCTTAAGAGAAAGCCCATCATCATCAATGCCTGCCGTGGAGCGGTAACCGAAACGGAAGCACTGCTGGAGGGAATCCGCACGGGGCAGATCTCCAACGTGATAATAGACTGCTGGGAAAACGAGCCGAACATATCCGACCGCCTCTTGGCGGAAGCCCTTATCGCCACTCCTCACGTGGCAGGATTCAGTGCAGACGGTAAGTGCAACGGTGCCGTCGCCTGCGTGAAAAACGGATGCGACTTCTTCGGAATAGAGGGTTCGCACCTGATAGAGCAGATGACGCCTCCCCCTCCTGCAGACCCAAACATCACATTGGATGCCTCCGACCCGGATGCGATACTGCATGCCCTCCTCCGCACACTCGACCTCACGGAGATAGACAGCCGGATGAGGGAGAAGCGGATGCCGTTCGAGCAGCAGCGGAAAGCGTATTTCTACCCTCGCGAACCGCATGCCTACACCATTATAAGTAGAGAGATGTCGGCAGATGTGGAAGAGAAGTTACGCTCGATAGGCTTTAAGACAGCTTCCGAACCTGTTTGAAAGTTCTGCTGAACAGATTTATTTTCTCCTCTATCCATATTAAGAAACAGAAATCGGGGCTTGGTTGGCTGCAATCAAGCCCCGATTTTGTAGATGCAAGGCACTACTTCCACCAACCATGCCTTGATTTGAAAAGTTATAAACGGACAAGAAAAGTTTCGAACATACTCTTCCAAACTTGTAAACCTATCTACTCAAAAGAGATAACCCATGCAGAGAGAAAGATTTTGCAGGCTCACGCTACCGCCAGATACGCTGAACTTCTTGCCGTTTACCTCTGTCAGCCCGATATCTCCGCCTATACCGAAAACGATCTTACCATTGTCTGTATAAAATCCCAGCCTCAAACCGCTATCGAATCGCTTCAGAAGTTCATTCCCAAACGTATCTTCGTTTAGCATTGTTCCTGATATGGTGTACTTCCCTGCGAGTCCGTAGGCAAAATAGAGTCCGATGCGAGGCTCCAGATTCCACCCTCCGAAATCAAAAGCATAACCTCCCTCCAAAGGTATTTGCAGGTAAGCGGCACGCGCTTTAAGCGTATTGCTGCTGCCGGAAACATCTGCGGCAAATCCTTTCAGGCTCATTTCGAGCCCGGAGTGAAGGCGCCAGTTGGGAGAGAAAGCGTAAGTAGCAGTGAGTCCGGCTACGCCTCCCACTATGGACTTACTCTCTACAGACTTTCCATCCGACTTTTCAAAAGTAAGCTGGGAGAAGTTTACCCCTCCTTTCACACCCCATTGGAGTCGTTTTGCATTCTCCCTCTCTCCTCTTTGTGCCAATGCAGATCCTAACCCGATAAATATACATACCGCAGCTACGGCTACTCTTTGCATGAGAGTTGCAGGCAGGATTTCGTTTTTTCTTTTCATGATTCTTATTGTTGCTTCCTTCTTTTGGAGGAAAGGGTTAATAAAGGTCTACTTGACAAAAACCGAGTGTAGCTCGATGTTTGGCTCCGACTGTTTCACCCCATCTATCCATAAGCCGTCTCTGCTTACCGCATAGATCTTATTGGCATACACGTATATGGATCTCACGATATTGTTTCCCATCGTAGCCATGGGAGTCCCATTTTTCCATACCATTCCTTTAGGCCCATAGCCACCGGCATATACGTCGGTTTCCGAAACGAATAGAGAGTAGATACCTCCCTGTTTGCCCCAAATGGCAGGGACATTGTTTTTCCATATCAGAGGCTTTCCCGTATCTATCGGTTTATCTTGATAGATAGCAGCTCCCCCGATATAGATATCGTTTCCTGAGACAAACACGGAGTAAGCATCCGTCTTTTTGCTTCCGTTAGGAGATGCAAGATCCGTTCTATTGCCATTCTTCCAAAGAACACCACCGCCATAATCTCCCACTACATAGACATCTCCTCCGGAAACAAACACGGATCGGGCTTCGGGTTCTGCCGAAGGGTTGTCCTCCAGAGTCTGCATCTTTCCGTTTTTCCATAGCACTGCACGCTGGTAGGTACTCTGATAATTGGGGCGTTTTGCCACTTCGTATCCTGCAACGTATACATCTCCATTGGTGATGTAGATCCCTTCAGAGAAAGCCATGAGTCCTTTACGCTCCATCTTTTTAGAGTCTGTTTCAAACTGACCGCCGGGAAGAGGAGATTTTATTTTCATCACATACAGATCTTTATATCTCGTTCCGCCGTGATTTTCACCTCTGTTCCCTGTTACATAGATATCTCCGTCGTAAACAAACACGGAGGAATTGATGGTGACATCAGGCGCATAACTTCCAAGATTAAAGTCTTTTCCGTTTTTCCACAAAGCCAGTCTGCCATCTTCTCCCTTGCCTACAACGAGAACAGAATAGGTTACCGTGACATTGCAAGTAGCACTCCGCCCTCCGGAAGATGCCGTGATGACCGCAGAGCCTTCGCCCGTAGCCGTTACAATGCCTTGCTCATCTACTTTTGCTATATCTTTATTCGAGGAGCTCCACGATACGGTTCCCGTACTTCCGGAGACGGTAAGCTTGTCTCTGTCCGTCGTGTGAAGCGTCAGCTCCGTCTTATTTATGGTCAAATCTCCAATAGGTGTTTCCGCTTGCCATTTGGCTTTTAGAGTGATGTCCTTGGTTACGGGAGTTTGGAAGTCGTAAGCATTGCTTCCGTCCAAAGACCATGCGATAAACAGAAAGTTTTGTTTGGTTGGAGCCGGAGATGGAACAGCAGCAGTCTTTCCTTTTTCCACTTTCTGAGCAGGAGGAACAGGTGTTCCACCATCTGTATCAAAGGTTACGGTGTAGTAAGTCTTCACATCACCACCTGAATTATTTTTGCTCTTGCAGGAGGTAAAGCATATCAGTACAATGCCTAATAGGGCTATGAAGTGAATTTGTTTCATGTCTGTATCTATATTTTCTCTTTTAGCATGTCTACTTTATCTCTGTTTTTCTTCTTTCGAGTCTGTAAGAAACTACTTTTATTTCTTTATGAAGATATGACGAGCGCCGGAAGAGGAGTTGCCCAATACCGTCTTCTCTCCATTTTTCCACACTACCGCACGAGTCTGATCTTCTCTTATATCGGTTTCATATCCGGCCACGTAAATATCTTTCCCAGATACGGCAATGGAAGATGCTTTTGCTTTGTATCCCAGTTTGGTTATCTTGTTGTTCTCCCAAAGGATAGCATAAAACTCGCTAACACCTTTTCTCGCTTCTCCCACGATATAGACATCACTACCAGAGACCAATACAGATCTTGCAACGAGATGGTCAAACTCTCCCTCTGAAAGGGGAACGGGGACAGTGTTTTTCCACAAGATTGCTTGAGGAGAACCGGAAGTTTCTTCGCCTACAACATAGACATCATTTCCCGAAACATAAATAGAGTGTGCTCTTGCAGCTGTTTTCCCATCCGATAATTCCACGAGCTGATTGTTTTTCCAAAATACTGCGATGTCTTTTTTGCCACTACTTGCCAATAAATAACCGGCAGCATACACATCATTTCCCGAAACAAAGACCGATCTCGCCCTTCCGTTATAATTGTTCTTGCTCGGTAGCTTTATCTGGTTATGATTTTTCCACAGACAAGGATCATCATTGGTGTCTCCTGCTACATAGATATCTTCTCCTGAAACAAACACCGAGTAAGCACGAGAGTATAGTGGATAGGTTTTGCTCTGATCATCTTCGTAAAACATTGCAGAGTAATATTTCCCGGAACGTATCCCTACCGAATAAACTTTCTGAGCTCCTACAAAAACAGAAGTGCCTCGTGTAACATTATCTTCCGGAAACCTTTTGAAAACTTTTCCATCTTTCCAAATGGTTGCAACAAGCTTATTGGCCTCTGTATAATCCGTACCAGCGACATAAACTCCGGGTTTTGTAGGATTGGGCTGGGGAGCTTTTGCTTTCCACTTTGCATAGAGTGTGAAGTCGCTTGTTATGCTACTGACATTATAAGGGAAAGTAATCTTATTGGCGAATGAAGCCTCTTTGTACCATCCCTCGAAGGTATGACCTTCTTTTGTTGGAGGGGCAGGTTCTGCCAGTGTTCCCCCTTTTAGTACTTGCGTGGCGTGATTGTCGTTTGCAGGCCAAGTGCCTCCATTCAACTCCCACGTTACTTGCCAAAATTCTGCAATGCTTTCCTTTTGCCATTTGGCCTTTAGAGTGATATCCTTGGTTACGGGAGTTTGGAAGTCGTAAGCATTGCTTCCGTCCAAAGACCATGCGATAAACAGAAAGTTTTGTTTGGTTGGAGCCGGAGATGGAACAGCAGCAGTCTTTCCTTTTTCCACTTTCTGAGCAGGAGGAACAGGTGTTCCACCATCTGCATCAAAAGTTACGGTGTAGTAAGTCTTCACATCTCCTCCTGAATTATTTTTGCTCTTGCAGGAGGATAAACCGATCAGTGCTAACATAAGCCCTAAAAGAGGGACAAGAAAAATCCATTTCATAATTGTAGTATTGCTTGGTTTATATTACGAAAGTAGTCTCTTATAATCTCTTTTAATACCCCATTTGTAGGACTTTTGGGGTAATAACTCCAATATCTCCCATTTTTAGGGTATCTTTCGTAGACGGAATTTATTACTTTCGTGGAGGTACCGTTAAAAATATTCCTGCCTGTATGAAAAGAGTTTTTGTCCCTATTCTTTTGCTATTTCTTCTTCTCCCTTATCCTCTGTCGGGGCAGAGTAGGTATGCGGACTCTTTATTGTGTGTTCTCAAGAGTGCCAATCTGTCGGACAGAGAACGGGCAAATCTCTATGCTGATATCACCGAAAGTTTCTCCGGAAACGATATGTACAACACCTACAAGTACGCCACAAAAGGACTTGAAGTCGCGCAGCGGTGCAATGATAAGGAGTTGATTTTTCGTTTCTACAACTATATCGGTTCTACCTATACTTACCGTTGCTCCTACGATACGGCTAAAATCTATCTCGATTTACAGCTGGATGCCGCGATGGCCTCCGGTAATTCTAAACTTATCAGGAAAGGCTATCAGGCTGTAGGGAATTTCTATGCACGTCAGGGATTGTTTATTCCTGCAGTAGAGGGGTATCTCAATGTCCTGAAGCATTTTGACGGGGATGAAAGTTGTCGGGATTATATTATTGCTCATGGTAATATCGGGGAGTGTTATCGCAGACTTGGTAACTATAAGCAGGCCTTGGGCTATCTGGAAAAGGAGCGAGTATTGGGAGAGAGGTACGGTAATATGTCGGGGATAGGACAGGCATATCGAGAACTGGGATACGTTTATCTTGCATTGGGAGATACGGATAAGGCCTTGGAGAGCATGCTTAAAGTAAAGCAGGGAAATGCTTGTGCCAGTCCCGTTAGTGAAGCTGATGTGAACGAAGCACTCGTTAAAGTGTATCTGCAGAGGAAGGAGTATGATAAGGCGTTAGAGTGTGTCAATGAGTGTCTCAACGCTGCAACATGCTTGGGTGATCCCTATATCTACACTCTTTCATGGAACTCTTACGCCAATATATTTCGGGAGCAGGGGCTCTATTCGGAGTGTTACAAGGCGGCCTTGAATGCGTGGAACATAGACTCTGTCTCTCCGAATACTGCCCCGGTAACAGCATTCAATATCGCTTTTTCTTCCGCTATGATGGGGCAAAAAGAGGAGGCAGCTTATTTCTTCGGGAAGTATGAGCAGATGACAAGGGAGTGTTCGGAGAAAAACTATCAAGAAGCACTTTCTCAAATGGAAGCGCTTTATCAGACGGAGAAGAAGCAACAACAAATCATCACACTGGAAAGAGAAAGAACTCTTTATATTGTTTTGGGAATTTCCGGACTTCTTCTGCTACTCCTATTATTAGGGCTCTTGTTTTACCGACATCTTTTAAGCCGTCAGAAGAGAATAGTTGCAGAGCAGCAGGTGAAGCAACTACAGCAGGAAAGACAGCTTGTTGCCTCTTTGGCTCTGCTTGATGGAGAGAATGCCGAACGTTCTCGTCTCTCGCGTGATCTGCATGACGGACTTGGAAGTCTGATTTCCGTTATCAAGCTACATCTGCACAGTATCGAGAGCATCTCTTCTATGACATCGGTCGATGCCGAACGCTTTTCAAAAGTGTTGCAGATGCTTGATGAATTTATGGAAGAGCTCCGCCGTGTTGCTCATAATATGATGCCGGAGTCTCTCTCTCGAGATGGTATTAAAACAGCATTGGAAGATTTTTGCTTATCTATTCCGATGGTCAACTTTCAGTTTTTCGGGGAGAACCCCCGCCTTGATCACCGCTTGGAAGTTCTTGTTTACAGATGTGCTTATGAGTTGATCAACAATGCCATAAAACATGCAAATGCGACACATATAAATGTACAACTGACAGTGGACAAACGATTGGTCTCCCTGACTGTACAAGATAATGGCAAAGGCTTTGACCCGAATACTGTTACCTATGGAGCCGGTTTTACAAATATGCGAAACCGTATCTCTGCCTATAATGGGAAGATAAATCTGTACTCTTCCGAAAACCACGGAACGGAAGTAACCATAGAAATAGAACTTACACCATGATAAAGGTACATATTACAGATGATCACAAAATGCTGGTGGAAGGCTTGAAAGCCGCTATTGACGATTCCGGCGTGGCTCAAACAACCGGAGTCTCTTATTCGCTGAATGAGTGCCGAAAGGCTATTATGCAGAACATTCCGGATGTATTGCTTCTTGATATATCCATGCCGGACGGTAGCGGTATAGACTTTTGCAGTGAAATGCATGAGAGATATCAGGGGATGAAAATCCTTATACTCACCTCACACGACGAGTACACAATGGTTCGCCGTGCCCTATCTGCAGGAGCATCCGGATATATTCTGAAGAACGCACTCTCCGAAGAGGTTGTCAAAGGTATAGAGACGGCGTGCTCGGGAGAACTCTTTTTGAGTCATCAGATAGATCTCTTGATGAAGAAGAAAACCAACGATCCCGTATTGCTCACAGCACGAGAACAGGAACTCTTGCACTATATCGTAAATGGCTCCAATAATCAAGAGATTGCCGAACAGATGTGCCTCAGCATCGAAACCATAAAGACCTACCGAAAAAACCTGATACAGAAGTTTGGTGCTCGAAACTCTATGGATCTTGTAAGAATGGCCATACAGGACAAATGGGTATAACTCTTGAAATATTTTTACGGCACTTCTTTTCAATTCTTTTTATAAGCTACGAAATGGTATGAATAAGTAGTTGCGCACTCCTCCGTCCCTCTCTTGGGAAACAGGGCAAAGTATCGACAATAATCTCTAAATTTGTACGAAGATGAAAGAGCAAAGACATACTTGCCGTTCTAAGAGAGTTTTCTTTCCCGACTATCCAGATATGGGTAAACAGTTGGGCAGAATGGAGCCTCTCCGACATGGGTATATTCTCTACGATGAGCGCAATAAGCTTGTGGAGTACTCTTTTTCCAATATTCTCTCCGATAAGGTTCTCGTCAAGTACTTTAAGAGGACGGGCTTTATTCGGGGACTTTTTTATGCCTTTTTCGGAAAGTCCAAAGCGGAAAGATCTTACCTCAATTCCGTACATCTCAATAAGCTTGGAATCTCCGCCCCAACACCTTACGGATATATCGAAGAGTACAGATGCGGTACTCTTTATAGAAGTCTGTTCGCTTGTAAGATGCTTTCCGGCTATGAGACTGTTCGGGCTTTAGCCGCCGGGGAGATTACCGATGATGAAGCACTCTTTGAGGCTTTGGTCGATTTTATTTGTACTCTCCACAGAAAAGGTATCCATAATAAAGATCTCTCGCCGGGCAATATCTTATACAAAGCGGATGAGAGAGGAGAGATACACTTTGCGCTGGTGGATGTGAATAGAATGGAGTTTCGCCCACTCACTTCTGAGGAAAGATGGAAGAATATGGGCAAGCTTTGCTATCCGATAACCATGAGTAGAAGATTGGCTACTGCCTATGCCAAAGAGATGGGAGAAGAGGAGAACGAAGTGGTTCACTATATGATTCGTGAAGGGGATCGCTTTTTTGCATCAAAGTGCTTTAAGACTATCTTTCGGGAAGAGAAGAGACGAGGAAATGCTTTGTCGGGCTTCTTTCGTGTCCTTACTATTGTCATTTCCCGAAAGATTCGGAACTTTAGGCGTGGCGGTATGTGGGAAAAGTTCTTTTTACTTGAGAAAAAACTCATGAAGTCCTACTACTACGACATGGACTACAGACATAATTTAAAACAGGAATATATACAACATGAGACCTAAAAGCGTAGCCGTACTGATTTCTACGTACAATTGGCCAAGAGCTTTAGAGCTTGCAATGGAAGGGCTATTCAAGCAAACCCGACTTCCGGATGAGATTATCATTGCGGACGATGGCTCGGGCGAAGAGACTCAGGAGGCGATTAAGCGCATAAAAGAACTTGCCCCAAAGGGTGTTGTTCTAAAGCATGTGTGGCACGAAGATCTCGGATTTCGCAGATCCATGATACTGAATAGAGGAATTGCAGCAGCCGAATCCGATTACATTATAGAGCTGGACGGAGACTGTATCCCCGAAAAACATTTTGTTGCAGACCATCTTAATGTTGCTCGTGAAAATACTTTCGTAACCGGCAGCAGGGTAAAGTTGGATCCGGAGTCTTCCGTTATCATACAGGAAAAAGGGCTTAAAAAGGCTCCGCCAAAACGATTTACAAACTCTGCAAATGCTTGGCGCATTCCTTTCATACAGAATCTGCTTGCTCCCTATTACAAGCAGAAGAAGATTTTTGCCGTTAGAGGATGCAATCTTGCATTCTGGCGGAAAGATCTCTTGGCCGTGAATGGGTATGACGATAGCTATGTAGGTTGGGGGCACGAAGATATAGACATCGTGAGCCGACTTCGAAATATGGGACTTCGTAGGCGCTTTCTCAAAGGTGGCGGTGTGATATTTCACCTTTATCATAAGGAAGAAGATAGAAGCCGAGACTCGTTAAACAAGCAGAAAGCAATGGAGGTCATTGCAACCAAAAAGATACGTGCCGAGGACGGATTGGATAAGTACATTAACGCTCAAAAAGATTGAGGACAATATGCAACCTGAAAATGTAGCAATCTTGCTCTCTACATACAACTGGCCAAGAGCATTGGAGTTGGTTCTTGAAGCCCTTTTCACGCAAACCCGACGACCGAACGAAATCGTAATTGCCGATGATGGCTCAAAGGCAGATACTCGAGAGTTGATAGAGAGAATGAAGGCAAAAGCTCCCAAAGAGATAGACATCAAACACGTTTGGCACGAAGATCTTGGTTTCCGCAAGGGTATTATCTTGAATCAGGGCATGGCTGTAATGACATCCGAATACATTATAGAGCTGGACGGAGACTGCATACCGGAAAGGCACTTTGTAGAAGATCATCTTCGTGTTGCCCGTGAAGGAGCTTACGTGGCAGGTAGCAGAGTGATGCTTTCCTCGGAAGGGTCTGCAACAATTCAGGAAAAGGGATTGCAAAAGTCGCTTCTAAAGCGGTTTGCCAACTCTGCCAACGCATGGCGTGCTCCTTTCTTTCAAAATATTCTGGCTCCCTACTACAAGCAAAACAATCTGCTTGCAAACAGGGGTTGCAATATCGGATTTTGGCGGAAAGATATTCTGACCGTCAATGGCTATGATGAGAGCTACACCGGTTGGGGGCATGAGGATATAGATCTCATATACAGGATGAGAAATGCAGGCCTCAAAAAGAGATTTTTGAAGCTTGGAGGTGTGGTGTACCATCTGTATCACAAAGAAGAAGATCGGAGCAAAGATGCTCTCAACAAGCAAAAAGCATTGGATGCAATAAAAGAGAAAAAGATACGTGCCGCCGATGGCATGGACAAATATCTCCGCACGAAGGAGGAGTAAAAGGTAAACAGAATGTGGCTTTCAGACCAAAAACAGATAGAGACCCTGCTTTGGGACGCACAGTCAGGCAGTGATGCTGTGGCTCTGTTCCGTTATCCGAACGAGACTATTCTGCACATCGTTCGTTGCAGAGAAGAGAACGTTATCTCTTTCTCCGATATTTCGCAGATAGAAATACCGGCAGAAGGGGCTTTTGTTTTTGCTCCTTACGCTCCATCTGAAAGTAATCCGCTCTTTTTACTTCCACTGAAAGAGAAAACAGAGATCCCCTATATCCCCAATATCACTACGGAAGAGAAGCAGAGCTTTACGGCAGAAAAGTATGGAAGTCTCTCCGAATACGAAAGCTATTCAATACTATTCCGCAAGTTTCATCAAGCCGTTTCCGAGGGCACTTTCGATAAGCTTGTTCTCACAAGAAACCATACGGAAAAGGGAGGTCAGAGCCACTCGCCCGCCTCTCTTTTGGTAAAGATGCTGAACAGCTATCCCGATGCTTTTGTTGCTCTGACCTATCTGCCCCATGAAGGGTTTTGGCTTACGGCATCTCCCGAACTGCTTCTTTCCGGAGCGGGACAGGCTTGGAAGACCGTTTCTCTTGCAGGGACCCGCCTTGAGGGAAGCCTTGAGAACTGGAGCGATAAGAATAGAAATGAGCAGAGAATGGTAACCGGTTTTATATCAGATACGCTCCAAAAGCTTGGATGTAACGTTCTGCAGCAAGCGGTAGAAGTACACAAAGCGGGGCAGATAGAGCATCTAAAGACGGAGATAACCTTTACTTCTCCCACAAATATATCGGCTCAAACTCTTTTGGCTCAGCTTCACCCGACACCTGCTGTCTGCGGTTTTCCCAGAGTGGAGGCGCAACATTTCATAGAAGAAACAGAGGATCATCCGAGAAAATTCTACTCCGGATTTTTAGGCTTCTTGGCTTCAGGAGAGGGCGAAACTCGCATCTATGTCAATCTTCGCTGTGCCCATTTTCAAGGTGAGCAGTACACGCTCTACGCTGGAGGAGGGATTATGCCGGAGTCTGAACTCCAATCCGAATGGGAAGAGAGTTGTTTCAAGATGCACACGATAGGCGCTCTCATTTAATATCAAAGGCTATGTATTCAGACAAACCTGCTATTCAGATTCTCTGTTCTCTTCTTAAAGCAAACGGCATTAAGCGGATTGTTCTCTGCCCTGGAAGCCGAAATGCTCCCATAATAGAGAGCATATCGGGCGACTCTTTCTTTGAGTGTTACTCCATTACAGACGAGCGAAGCGCAGGCTTTGTAGCATTGGGGCTTGCCTTGGAACACGAAGAACCCGCAGCGGTTTGCTGTACAAGTGGTTCGGCACTGCTCAATCTGCACTCCGCCGTATCGGAAGCGTTTTATCGGGGATTACCGTTCCTTGTCATCTCAGCAGACAGACCACAGGAGTGGATAGGGCAGATGGACGGACAGACTCTACCTCAATCCAATGTTTTCGGGACTCTCTCCCGTAAAAGCGTAAACCTGCCGGAAGTGCATACTCCATCTCATCACTGGTACTGCAACAGGCTTGTAAATGAAGCATTGCTTGCGCTTCAGAGAGAAGACGTTCGGGGTCCGGTACACATCAATATCCCTTTGGGCGAACCTCTTTTCGAGTTCAACACTCCCACTCTGCCCAAAGAACGAAAAATAGAGTGGCTATCCTCTCCTAACGATTTGAGAGATCTTTGGAGAGAAGCAACTCGCAAACTCATCATCGTGGGTCAGATGGACTCCATAGCGGAAGCCTCCTCGCTATCGTTCCCTTCCTCGGCTGTCGTGATAGCCGACCACCTTTCAAACCGCCCACACGAGGCTCTCGAAAGCAGGCTCTACCGTTATAGTGAAGAGTTGAGACCCGATATAGTGGTTACGATTGGAGGAAACATCCTCTCCAAAAGCCTTAAACAGGGATTGCGGAAATACCCTCCAAAGATGCACTGGCACGTCTCTCCAAGTGGAGAAGTTGCCGATCTTTTCATGTGCCAGACCCATTCGGTACCTCTCTCGTCCGGAGTATTTATGGAGATTATAAAGGACGAAAAGGCAAACGATGACGAATTCTCTTACAAGCAGGCGTGGAAAAGTCTTAGCCTTATCCCCGATTCGGACAACTCAAAAAAGGAGATGGAGAGTGAGGTGATAGCGGAAGTAATGAAGCATCTTCCTCCTCAAAGCGTTCTTCATCTCGGCAACAGCCTGACCGTTCGGTTGGCTCAACACCACCACTTATCGGCAGATATCCAAGCTCGTTGCAACCGTGGTGTGAGCGGTATAGACGGCTCTCTCTCTACTGCAGTGGGTTCTGCCATTGCATCCGATAAGCTTCACTTTGTACTATTGGGCGATCTCAGCTTCTTCTACGATGCCAATGCGTTATGGAATGCTCACGTCCCACAAAATCTTCGAGTCGTTATTCTGAATAACGGAGAGGGCAGAATCTTCGAGACCCTGCCCGGTCTGCAAGAGAGTGCATCCCTTCGTCCTTTCGTCACGGGAGTGCATCAAGCTTCGGCGCAAGGCTGGGTAGAGGGTTTGGGATTGACCTATATTCCCGTAAGGAGATGGGAAGAGCTGGAGGCCGCAGTAGGAGTATTGACAACCCCGAAGAGGGACAAAGCGGTTGTCTTGGAGATATTCTTTCCTGTTTCCGGTTGATTAAGCCGTTTTTCGACTCTCTATTTTTATATATTCCATACCGAAAAATGCTCACTTTTTTCTTGCTCTCTATTTTGGTCAATCCTTCTGTTTTGAGAGGGTAATCGAATTGTTAAATTGAGCGATTTTATTAACACTAATTTCGATTCTTGTTAAGAGAAAATGGTAAACAAGCATATTCTTTCGGCTTAACGGGTTTAATTTTTCAATGAACCCGTTTATCGATTTCATTTAAC
>JAUMWS010000134.1 GCA_030529525.1 Porphyromonas sp.
TTATTTCACATCCTCCTTAACGGCTAATGAGATAAGATATGTCAAACGGATATTATAAAATCCCGATGGATTTTGGAGTACTTCTGGATGAGGAAAGAGGTGATGCAAGGAAGGTCTCTGAACTGGAATCCATCGACCAACACATCGGCCTACTAATTATGACCTGCCCCGGAGAGCACATTTTCGACCGGAGATATGGCACTGCTATTTGGGAAATGGATTTTGAGCGAATCATGTCATTAGACAAATGGCAGACCCAGTTCATGGAATATTTAGCTGAGTCCGTCGGCACATACGAGAGACGACTTTCCAACTGTAGCTTTCGTGTCGAAATTACGGATGTTTTGCACAAAGCTTTATCCGACAATGTGAATATCCGCAAGAGGGTGGATATCTATACTACAGCCATTTTGGTCTCCAATGGTGATCCATGTAGATTTCGTCACCGGTTGTATTTAGGTCCTTTGTCCAAAGAATAATGTATGTTTGTTAACAAATGAGGATGAACTATAGAGAAAGTAAGGAAGAAATCAAAGACCGGATGATTCGTACGGCTCTTGATTTTTGGGGAATAAGGAAGATAGAGAATCTGGATCCGTTTATCCGTCTTCTGATAGAGGCTATGTCTGCTCAGTTGCATATTCTTTCTGATGAAATTGCCGACATTGAGGTTCGGGCTATGCAGCGACTAAGTGAGGTATTATTACCTGAATCGGTTGCACGCGCCAGGCCGGCTCATGCAATTGCTTACATACAACCTCTTACGGATATCCATGTTACTGATCCTTCAACTGGCTTTTATGCTATCTCTCCTTTCCCTGGCAGAAAGGAAAATACTCGTTACACATTTCGACCGGTTTGTAGAACACCATTGCATAGGGCTGCTATAAAGACATTGATTGTTGGAAATGAAGTGTACGAAGTTCTCCCGGATATGAATAAGAAACTCATACTTCGTTCAAATCAAACACCGGAGAACTATAATAAAGTATGGATTGGACTAGAGTTTGATATCAAACCCAAGAATTTACATCATCTATCTTTTTACATTGACTTTCCTAATATCGATAGGCGAAGTGATTATTTGCATTTGCTCCCCCAAAGCAAATGGGCATTGGGCAACAAACAGCTTACCCTAAAGTCCGGTCTACATTCAGAAGAATCTTCTAATGAAGATAATCTAAACTCCTTTTTCAAAAAACAAGAGTACGATACACGCATCAACTTCCAAATTCTCGAATACTATGGATTCGGTTATCAAACCGTTCAGGATGATTTGGTTATTACCGAAGAGGATTTGCTCGCACTCCCAGGGGAGATAGTCTCCTGCATAGCGGAGGAAGAAAAAAAGAAATATCTGGATGTTTGTAATACTGAGTTGATCTGGGTTAAGGTGGAGTTTCCCCCTTATTTTACTCCGACAGTCTTGCAGGATATCCTTGTAATGATCAATACTGTTCCTGTTGCCAACAAAGAACTATACAGTATAGTTTCCAAAGTTGAGAAAAATTTTGGCATAATACCTCTCTCGGGAAAACCCGGTGAACTCTTCTTGTCTATTATAGACGTAACCGATGAGGAAAATAGGATTTACACCCCTGCAAACGGATATAAAAATAATACAGACAATTGTACATATACCCTGAGGCAGGGTGGTTGCGAATCGTTTGATCGCCGAAATGCAAAAGACTTTTTACAACGTCTCCAAAATCTGCTGGAGGATGAAATGGGGGTATTCTCTTCATCCAAATTAGGAAATAACACAGATAGTACTTATATTATCGAACGTTTGATAACAAAGATAAGTCGAGAATCAAAAGGCATTTCTTCGGAGTCAGGAATTCCGTTCTATCTTTTTGTCGATTCTCCACAAGCCTTTGGTAGTTTCTATGTACGATATTGGGCAACATTGGGCAACTTAGCTAATGGTATCAGGGCGGGAATACAATTACAGCCAGAGGAACCGCTTTTCGGAGAAGTCTCAGGTGCAATTTTTGTGACTCCAACTGTTGGTGGAGCCTC
>JAUMWS010000135.1 GCA_030529525.1 Porphyromonas sp.
AAAATTAGAGAATAATTCATTCCGCCCACAAAAGTACAAAATAAAGTTGAATACCTTTATACCAACTACTCAATTTTGTAACAGATGCAGGTGAGAGAAAAATACCCCGAAGCGTCCGGATTTACTTTTGAGACAATCTTTTCTGCCACTCCCAAGCGCTGACAAGAGTCTCTGCCAACTCTTTCTCTGCCTTCCATCCCAACACTTCGTTGGCATGTTTGGGATCCGCCCAAACCTTCTCTATATCTCCCTCTCTTCGTCCTACAATCTTGTAAGGAAGCGCCACTCCGGTAGCTTCTTGGAAGGTGTGCACCAGTTCCAAAACGCTTACGCCGCGTCCGGTTCCGATATTGAAGACTTCCATTTGCTCGCCCTTGTCGCTCTTGAGCATACGATCCATGGCGATGACATGCGCTTTGGCAAGGTCCACCACATTGATATAGTCTCTGATGCAAGAGCCATCAGGTGTATCGTAATCATCGCCAAAGACGCTAAGTTCGGCACGGATACCCGCTGCCGTCTGAGTGATATAGGGAACCAAGTTTTGAGGAACTCCGATGGGAAGTTCACCTATCTTGGCAGATGGATGTGCTCCTATAGGATTGAAGTAACGCAGCATGATAGCCTTGTAAGGTGCTCCGGAGTAAATTGTATCCCGGATGATCTCTTCATTGATCTGCTTTGTGTTACCATACGGAGAGAGAGCAGGCTTCGTAGGCGCCTCTTCTGTAACAGGCAGTATATCCGGCTGCCCGTAGACGGTACATGATGAAGAGAACACGATACCCTTTACACCATGTTCGGACATCAGCTCCAACAGGTTCAGAAGCGTTACTATATTATTACGGTAATAGAGCAATGGCTTCTGTACAGACTCCCCTACCGCTTTACTTGCTGCAAAGTGAATGATCCCCTCGATGCCGGGATGAGAAGAGAAGATGCGGCTCAGTCCTTCTTTGTCATTGCAGTCCAATTCATAAAACAGAGGACGAATACCGGATATAGACTCTATTCCATCTATCACCTCTCTGTTGGAATTGGAAAGGTTATCCACGATGATAACATCATATCCTGCCGCTTGAAGCTCCACCGTAGTGTGCGACCCGATATAACCGGTCCCACCGGTTACCAAAATTGTTTTCTTATTCATATCTAATTCTTTGGGTTTTTGCTCCCACAAATTTAAGAAACTTTCTGCAATATAACGGCTTCCGATTTTGCTCTTAATACATCCCCTTACAGTGAAAACAAAATACCGATTTATGGTTATTGTGTAGAAAAAACAGTATACATAGTTTTGCACAAAAATTTAAACAGAAAACATACTCTATTCTGTTCTGTATAAAGCAATGATTCGCACAATCTTTACCCTCCTAACCATATTTATATACTGCTCCTCTTTTGCCCAACAAGGAAAGAGAAGCAACGCCAACGACTATCGGGAGATAGAGGAAGTGGTGGTAACCGCAACCCGCACTCCGAAAAAGATATCAAACTCACCTGTAATGACACAAGTGATCACTGCCAAACAGATAGAGTCCAGAGGACTTACCGATATCAAATCTCTACTCTCGCAAGAGGTTCCGGGACTTACGTTCAACGAGGTAGGATTTGGAACGAGCATCAATATGCAGGGGCTTAATGGTAAACACATCCTTTTCCTTATAGATGGAGAGCGTATAGCGGGAGAGACCGGTAATAATATCGACTACCAGCGAATAAATCTGAACAACATAGAACGGATTGAGATTGTACAGGGAGCAGGCTCTGCCATTTACGGTACACAAGCGATGGGAGGCGTCATCAACATCATCACGAAAAAGCCTAAAGATCGTTTTCAACTCTCATTGGATGCAAAATGGAGTCCGCCCTACCAAACCAACTATCCCTCTATCGAAAAAGGAGACAAATACGCTCTGTTCAAACGCAATGCCGATGCTCCTAACCTCAACGGCTCTTTAACGGCATCCTATCGCCATAACAAATGGAGCACCCAAACGACATTG
>JAUMWS010000034.1 GCA_030529525.1 Porphyromonas sp.
CCGAAGCCGAATGTCGCAAGCAACACAGCAGTTTGTGCATTATGACACACCGCCACGTTTTTTACAGAGGCTTCCCATCTTTGAGATGTTGCATGATGAGGGAGGGAGGAAGTTGCTGTCTCAGCAACTCTTTCATGAAGTCCATATACGGAGCGACGTGGTGGAAAAAAGCATAATATCCGGCACAGAGATAATTCAGCCCCTCTTCTCCGCTTGCCGTCGTGGCAAAGCGGTTCTTAGGACATTCGCCATTGCACGCAAACAGATAGGTGCACGAAAGACACTGCTCCGGCAGGGAAGTGCGCTTGCTTTCGCCAAAGGCCCGCTGCTTCTCCCCATAAACCATCTCCGCAAGAGGCGTTTGGCGAATATTGCCAAGACGAAACCGAGGGAAAACAAAGTGATCGCAAGAGTAAACATCTCCGTTCTGCTCAAGAGCAAGAGCATTGCCGCATCTTTCGGCAAAGATGCAAACGCCGGGGGAGAGACCAACCCAATTGGACAGTGTGGCATCAAAAATCTGAACGAAAATCTCGCCAACATCATTCCGTACCCACTCGTCGAATATCGCTATCAGAAAACGACCCCACTGCGCAGGCGAGACGGAGTAGGAAGCAACCTTTACTTTTTCAAATGTCTCGGACGGAAGCGAGAGCGAGTTGTCCGAGTAGTAGGTGCGCTCCACGGCCGGAGAAAACTGTATGTACTTGCAACCTAAATCCTTGAAGAAACGATAAAACTCCAAAGGACGATCGGCATTGAAGTCGTTCACCACGGCAAGAATGTTGAAAGGGATGTCGAAGCGTTTCAGAAGCTCGATCCCTCGGACCACGTCCGAGTGCGTTCCGATCCCTTTTTTATCTTTCCTGTACTTGTCGTGCTGCTCCGAAGTGCCATCTATCGAGATGCCTATCAGGAAGTTGTGCTCTTTGAAAAACCTGCACCACTCTTCCGTGAGAAGCGTGCCGTTGGTTTGCAGGGAGTTGTCTATGCTCCTTCCGTCCGCATACTTCTTTTGCAGCTCCAGTGCTTTCTTGTAGAAAGAGATAGGACGCAACAGAGTCTCACCCCCATGCCAAGTGAAAAGAACATTGGGAGAGGTTTGAGAACGAATGTACTCTCTCGTGAAAAGCTCCAACATCTCGTCGCTCATGGTCTTGCGCGTCTCATGAGCATACAGCTGAGACTTCTCCAAGTAATAACAGTACCGGCACCGAAGATTGCAAGCCGCCCCGACAGGCTTGATGGAAAGATAGTAGGGGAAAGAAAAAGGTGATAAATACATGAAACAGACTACTCGGATATGAAAGAACCTTGTAAATCTTTTTCGGAAATGATGAGCCGGGAAAGATCTATATAGCGTTCAAGGTGTAACCCGATTTTAGGATCATCGAACCGAAAAGTCTTTTCGCTTTCAGGCGCATAACGCCTGTCCACTTTGTACGAAACGATATTACGGTCGTCCAATGCCAAAAAGCCATGGGCGTACTTTCGTGGGATATAGAGCTGGCGCCCGTTCTCGGAGGAGAGTTCTATTTCAAGAAACTTGCAGTAGGTCGGGGAGTGTGGATCTATATCTACGACAAAGTCTATGATTTTTCCGGAAACGACTCGCACAAGTTTGCTTTGCGCCGCATCTCCCTGCTGAGAGTGCAAGCCTCTGAAGACTCCGTAATGAGAGTAAGATTCGTTGTCCTGAACAAACTTATCGTGAGGGAACAGGTCTGCCCAAGCCGCCTCATTATAAATTTCGGAAAAATGCCCCCTTGGGTCTTTGAAGCGTTTGGTCTCTATGATATAAACTCCCGGAAGAGAGGTTTCTGTCTTGATGATGTTCATCTTTAAGCTTACTTTTTATTCAACTTCAGATAGCAAGACCTGCACAGAGGCATATACTCTCCGGTCTCTCCTAAAAGAACAGTCTGATCTGAAGCTACAAGGCGGTGAGAATACTGCGCCGGTCTGCCGCAGCCCAAACAGACGGCGTGCACTTTGGAGATGCTGTCCGCTACGGCACACAGTCCGGGCATGGGACCGAATGGCTCTCTCTTGAAGTCCATATCCAACCCGGATACGATCACTCGAACTCCCTCGTCTGCCAGCTTTACGCACGCATCCACTATCCCGTTATCGAAAAACTGTACCTCATCAACGCCTACAACATCTGCATCCGAACCTAAGAGATAGACATTCATGGAGTGCGAAACTTCTGTACAAGGAATACTTTCGTGAGAATGGCTTACGATGTCTGTCTTAGAGTAGCGTGTATCTATACTCGGTTTGAAGAGTTCTACTTTTAGCTGGGCAATGGTAGCCCGCCTTACTCGACGGATGAGTTCTTCCGTTTTGCCCGAAAACATGGAACCACAAATAACCTCTATGCTACCGTGTCTTCTTATCTTTTTTCTTCTTATATCGGAATCTTCTTCAAACTGGTACATATAATAAATAATCGTTCTTCGTTTAAAAGCACTATTCTCTTCTTAGCTCTATTTTCTTAATACTCCATCTCCGCATTACTTTATCGAACCATTCTCCAATGGTCTCTTCAGAAAGTTTGAGCTGATGCCACGCACTGCTATTCTTGCAAGTGATGAGAATTGTATCTTCTCCCTCAAAAGAGATTTCGACCAATCCATGTAGAGTTTCAGAAAAAGGCGTAGAAAGCCAGGTTTCATAAATATCATTGTAGCGATTCACAGCGGACAAAAGAGAAATCTCTCCGGCCGAATCCATCAATACTTTATCTATTTTATCACTTGTATACCTTCGCTTCATTCTGTTCTATGTATTTGAAGCGATAAGGGAAAAGCCTCCTTTTTCGACGGAAAATAAGTGGTAAGAGGTCTCTTTTCTCTCTTTCAGTATTCTGTCCAAGTAAGCTCTGTTCGTATCCGTCATGAAGATTTGACCAAAGGTGTCTCCCGTAACTATATGGACAATCTTATCTACCCTTTGGGCGTCCAGTTTGTCGAAAAGATCATCCAATAGAAGAAGAGGTTTGAGCCCCGTTGTCTCTTTCAGTATGGTATACTGAGCCAATTTGAGAGCTATAAGAAAAGTCTTGTTTTGTCCTTGAGACCCTATTTTTCTTATAAGCTCCCCATCAATGTACATCCCTATATCATCTTTATGAACACCCTGAGAAGTGTAGCCTAAGATGAGATCTTTCTTTCTATTACCCTGAAGAGTGGCTAAAATATCACTCATATCACAATGAGGAATGGAAGGCAAGTAGGAGATAGATACGTTATCCCGATTCCCTGATATTTCATTGTAAAAATGAGTGAAAGGGAGGGAAATCCGTTTTATCCACTCTATGCGATCTTTTTGTATAAGCAAGGCTTCTTGGGCAATCTGCTCTTCTAATATATCCAAAACAGATACATTCGGAGAAGGACTTTTCAATACACTGTTTCTTTGCTCCAACAATCTTTTATAGGCAATTAGAGCTTCAAGATATTCGGGCTTTTCTTGAGAGATAAGAGTATCCAAGTATTTTCTTCTTTCTTCACTTCCTCCATGTACTAAGTCGAAATCCTTTGGAGAAATCATTACAAGGGGAATTCTTCCGATGTGTTCGCTAAGTCGAGTATAAGCTTTCTTGTTTCTCTTAAAGACTTTCTGATGCCCCGGACGAATACTGCACACAATATGCTCCTCATCTCTATTTCTTAGATAGTGCGCATCAAGTAAACAGAATGGCTCATTGTGGCAGACAACCATGTGATCGGGAAGATAAAAGTGTCCTCTAAGAAAGGAGAGATAATAGATAGCATCCAACAGATTTGTTTTTCCCATGCCATTTAGTCCTATCAGACAATTGATCTTAGGAGAAAAAGTTAGGTGGGCCTGTTTGATGTTCTTATAATTACTAATATCTATTTCTTTTAGCAACATAAATGTTTGGATTCTCTTCTTTTATCCTTAGAGCTTTTTTGAATACCCACAAAGATAGCAATAATACACATTAGAAGAGATGAGAATAAGATCTCAATGCGATACAATTGTATATCTTAATGTGTTTGAAATTGTATATTCTCAACCTTTGTGAAGCTCGAATTTTATATGAGAGTCATATGTGGATGTATAGAATGATAAATCTAATATTGTGGCGGCTTCAAATAATTGAGATATACTATTTGATACAACCTCTTGTTTTAAATATTGCAACACATATGTATAGATTGAATTATTATTGTATTTCAGACTCTTACAAATATTATCTATAATGAGAATGTCCGTTTTTACATAGTGGAATTTGATTTCTATTTTTGATTATACATTAGATTTCCACCTTTTATGTAACTGTCTTATAATCTATTTTATATACTTATTATCTCCCATTCTCGCAGACAAAAAATGTCTATTCCATACAACAGCAAACTCAAAATCTATCTTGTGAAATAGATATCTATATTTATTTTTCTATATTTGCAGATGTGTATACAACAACATATTTGTTTACATCAAGATATTGAAATTTCTCTGTTTGGATTTGGATATCGATGTTTTTTACTCAAAAGCATTAAGAAATATGGAGCAAACTATTAATGACAGAATAAATCTTATTATGGAGAGGGAAATGCTTTCCCAAGCTGCATTTGCCGAAAAACTGGATACAAATAGAGCTACCCTTAATCATATTTTAAGAGGCAGGAATAATCCGGGGGTTCAAATTATACAGAAGCTGATTTCAAGTTTTCCAAAATATAGTGTTGAATGGATTATTTCCGGAACAGGGAATATTCTAAAAGATGAGGATCCAAGACCGGACTTATTCCAATTCGGTAATTCAGTTCAGGAAGAAAACTCTACTAATAATGCTATACCGGCGGAGATTTTAGGGATTCCACAAAAGATTTCTTCGTTGAACGATTCTATTCAGCAACTACATTCGGTTATAAAAGAGAAGCAAACTGAAGAAAAAAAGCAGGAAAAGAGGATTTCTAAGATATATGTCTACTATTCGGATAACTCTTTTGAAGTATTTACATTGTCCGATAGCCTATAAATTCTAAAAAAGGCTTATTTTTGAGGTGTATGCCATCAAGGCATTGCATCACCACATAAATATATAGAAGAGATGAGTTTTTCCGATTTTTTTGATCTGTCTCAGATTTATCACAGCGGACTTCAACCTTTTGATGTTGTTGTCAGACTGCTTTATAGTGTAGTTGTCGGTATGCTGATAGGGTACAATCGTCAAGTACGCTATCAAAAAGCAGGTCTTCGGACATTTACCCTCATCACTGTTGGTAGCACCGTTGCTATGCTTATATCAATCTATTTGCCCGATATTTCGGGCAAGGGAGATCCGGCACGGGTTGCTGCTCAAGTGTTATCTGGTGTCGGTTTCTTGGGAGCCGGTGCTATTCTTAGAGGACGCGGAGACAGTATACAAGGGCTTACTACGGCGGCGGGCATTTGGGTTTGTTCGGCTTTGGGGCTGGCCATTGGAGCCGGCATGTACATGACGTCGGCTATCGTAACCCTGCTGGTGCTTTTTGTCCTTGTCGTTATGGGATATGTAGAAGAGAAGCTCGGATTGCGCCAAAAGAATATTGGTATAAACATAGATACCACTACGGCCTTACCGGATATTGAAGCCGTGAAAGAAGTATTATCTTCCTTGAAGATTGTAGTGTCAAATATCTCGCTGGATTCCAACTTTAAAACGAATACCGGTCACATTTATATGGAAGCCAAATCGAGTGGAGACAAGATAAGCTACAGGCTGAATAAAGCCCTTAAAGAATTGGACTTTATCAGTAGTATAAAGACCAATACTTACTAAACAATCAATTACTTCCCTCGAAATAGAAAGTTGAAAGCCTGATCTATTCGAGTTACTCCCACAACTCTGATCTTGTATTTGCTTAAATCTATTCCTTGAAGGTTTTGAGATGGCACTATAATCGTCTCAAAACCTATTTTTTGTGCCTCTGCTATTCGTTGTTCTATCCTGCCGATTGGTCGTATTTCACCACTTAGTCCGACCTCTCCGGCTACACATATATTAGCAGGAATAGCAAGATCGAGATTGGAAGATAGTATTGCAGAAAGGATAGAAAGATCTAAAGCTGTGTCCGATAGCTTAAGCCCTCCTGTAATGTTTAGGAACACATCTTTCTGCATAAGCTTGAATCCTGCTCTTTTCTCCAGTACAGCGAGAAGCATATTCATTCTTCGGCTATCTACTCCGGTAGAAGATCTTTGAGGCGTTCCGTAAACTGCCGAACTGACAAGGGATTGTACCTCTATCAGTATTGGTCTTGCTCCTTCCATTGCACAGCCAACACAGATGCCGCTTAGCTCTTCTTCTCTCTTTGTTATTAAAAGTTCCGAAGGGTTTTCCACTCCTCTAAGTCCACTTTGACGCATTTCATATATCCCGATTTCTGAAGTGCTTCCAAAGCGGTTCTTATTGGCTCTTAAAAGTCTGTACTGATAGTTGGTGTCCCCTTCAAATTGCAGAACGGTGTCTACCAAATGTTCCAATATCTTGGGGCCTGCAATACTTCCATCTTTGGTGATGTGCCCTATAAAAATGATAGGAATATCTGTACTCTTAGCATAAGCCATAAGTCTTACGGCACACTCTCTTACTTGCGTAAGGCTTCCCGGAGAAGAGTCTATTTGCTCTGTAAATATGGTTTGTATAGAGTCTATTACAATAAGATTAGGAGTCGCTTTTTGGCAGACATCTAATATTTTCTCCAAGTGAGTTTCACAATATATCAGAAAGTCCTCATGAGGAGCATCTTTAGCTATACGATCCGCTCTTAATTTTATTTGCTTTTCACTCTCTTCTCCCGATACGTACAGCGTCCGTATCTCCGGAGTATTCAGCAAAGATTGGAGAATCAGCGTACTCTTTCCTATGCCGGGTTCGCCTCCTATAAGTATAAGAGAGCCTTTTACCAAGCCTCCTCCAAGAACTCTATTCAGTTCTTCATCTTTCAGATCAAGTCTTGGGGCCTCTTTGCCCGAGACCTCTTTCAGTGGCTTAAAGGAATTTTCCTCCTTATAAGAGGATACACCTTTCGGGGTATAAGGAACATCCTTTACTTTGTACTCAGACAGAGAGTTCCATGCACCGCACATTGGGCATTTTCCCGCCCATTTGGAAAATTCATTTCCGCATTCCTTACACAAGAATACTACTTTATCCGTTGTTTTAGCCATATACCAAAGCTCCGATTGTCCTAAGAGGATGTTACCTGTAGTCCTTTTAGAGAAAGAGTCATCTTTCCCAGTCGGGCATTATTCTTCCTCAAAGTGTCGTTGTCCAATGCTTTTTTTATTCTTTCGGCAGCTTCCGGGTCTTTTGCCACCATATAGAGGTATCCACCCCCACCGGCTCCCGGTAGTTTATATCCCAGTGCCCAGTCGTCAATCTTTGAGATCAGATATTCTATTTCAGGTGTAGATACTCCCGGATCCAACTCTTTATTAAGCTTCCAACTCTGTTTGAGAAGAGGGCCGTACTCTTTTAGATCTCCTTTTATTATAGCTCTCTCTACAGCAAAAGTGTGTTCCTTAATATCTTCCAATATCCCCAATGTCTCACGATCTTGGATAAACATTCTATTGACAATCTCAATCAGGATATTCTTGGCAGTTCTTGTAATACCCGTATAGTAGAGCATGTGGCAAGGCTCATACTCTTCAGACATAAAAATAGTCTCAGGCAGTCGGGTTGTATGAGGATTCTGAATGAGAGCCGGTTCGGATTCTATGATTTTTATTCCCCCATACATTCCGCCAAATTGGTCTTGCCATCCTCCTCCTGTTGTCAATAGTTGCTCCAGTGCCAATGTTCTTTGGGCAATTTCGTTGGTGCTCCATTCAAATCCGAAAAAGTTGCTCAAAGCTCCCAGACAGGCAGAGCCCAGAAGAGAGCTCGTTCCAAGTCCGGATCCTGCAGGTATGCAGGAGAGCATGGTCAGCTCTATGCCATATCCAAGCCTATTCAAGTATTCCGTCAGAGAGCCAAATTTGTAATTGTTGAATGCGGGGCTTAAACCGCACAAAGAGAGTGCAGCTTTCGGTATACTGAAAGGAGAACCTATTTTATTGAATGAACTTAACTCTTCCAGAGTAGAGACTCGTTCGTCCAGACCGGCATCTATTGAGCGCAATACGATATGGCGATTCTTCGTTGGCTTTACAAACACCTGCAATGGCTCTTGTCCATTCACATTTACAGCCAAATTTACGACACGCCCACCATGTATAAGGCTATATGGAGGGGTATCGCTCCATCCCCCTGCTAAATCTATTCTTACGGGAGAACGACTCCAAACAATCTGATCCGTGAACACTTTTCTGTTCGGAAAGAGGTCTTGGTTTAGGTACGGAGCTATTATTTGCTCCCTAAGATCGCCCAGCTTTTCGAGACGGGTCCTAAGAAGTTCCGTATTGGAGTCTGTTCTATTTTTCATCCTTGTACAGTTGTTTAAAGTCCGTCATGCCTCCCAATTCCCGAGCAGAAAGCTTAGGCAGTTTCAAATAAGCCTCCAAGGCTTTTTTGTCCTTGTTTCTGTCGGATGCTTTATTCCGCTTAGAGAGCCATTCGCCCAAGTAGGAAAGAGTATTTATATTATCCGAGCAGGGGAAAAGAGGTAGATCATAGATATCCGTATCCGTAGGCAGGTTTGCTTTCTTTGAGAACTCTGCCAATGACGCATCTACAAATGTTGTAGAGTCTTCTTGTGCAGTGCCTCTGAAGAGATCATTTATCCCATAAATTCTAAGACATCTTTCTCTATTTTTTAGAGGCAGAAGATCTACACAAATACCTTTAGGAAGTTCCCAGCCTTTCATTTCCGATGGAATGTGTGTAAGGATGTTTTCTCCGGTCAGAATCCAGCCATCATCGAGTCGTGAATCATCTATCCAGCATCCACTTTTCATGTCCAATCCCAAAGATTGAGCCGATTTCAGCAAATCCGTTCCCGAACCAAAATGATAAAAGCCGGAGTCCGAAGGAGAGTACATTATTCCCATGGATAGTTCGTGCTTCTCTATCAGGTGGGGGAAAGAAGTGTACAAATCAAAATGATGTACGTTCCCATCTTTCTCGGTACTGCTCTTAAAAAGCAAATCGGATGCTCTTTGGGAAAGCAACCAAAGCCCCGAATCTATGGCTATCTGATATTTATTTTTCAGTTCCTCAAGCCTTTGTAGCGTGGGCTTTTGTAGGGTTAGTATGGGAGAGGAAAATGTATCGGCATTGGAAGATATAATAAATACTCCATGCTTTGATGCACTTTCCAAGCTTCCTTTTGCCCCGATGCACAAAAGATCATAATGGGGCAGCGATGCAAACTTTCCCGGCTTTAGCAATACATCTCCGCTCGAAATGGCTGTGCGATAAAACCCATCGGTATCTGCATCCAATAGAGTCCGAATAGTTGCAATCTGACTCTCCAATAAAATCTCGTGTCCATCAATAGGTAAGGGCATCATCACTTTGCCTAAAACAGAATAGGCAGGAAGCCGGCGGCTTTCCCCGTCACTATTGATTACAATTTCCCGATGGTATGACTTGCGGATCTGTTTACGAGCCTGTTTTATGGCATACACAGAGCCTCCTCCCGAACCCAACTTTCTGCCCGGAGGATCAGAGCAGAAAAAGATATCCTTGCCCCACCTGTTTGTCGAAGTGGAGTTCAGATACTCTACATGGTTTTTGGGTAGAGAGACTATGTATATACTTTCGTACATGGTCCGGGCACGTTGGAAGGGTCTATTGCTCGGATCTTATAAATTCGGCATACTCCTCGCAGCTTTTATGCAAACGCTCCGGAGTCATGTTTATCTCTGCTCCATATAGTGCAAATAGCCGTCCCGACTTGGCTCTTAAGAAGCCTGCCGAACCTTTGATGAAGCTAAGATAGGTCTCCAAGGATATTCCGGCATCGAAAACAAAGTCTGGAGCACCCGTACTTACGGCCACTTCTATAAGTTTGCCCTCCATTTTATCTCCATTTTCTCCGTATGCCCATCCTTCGCACCAGACTCTGTCCATCCACTCTTTCATAATGGCCGGAACCATGTACCAATACAGAGGAAACTGGAGAATGATTCTATCATACTCTGATAATACAGACTGCTCTTTCTCTATATCGAAGCCATTGTCTCCGTAATGGTCAGAAAGGAGTCGAACAGTCGTATTCAGTTCGTTACTTTTTCCCTGAATATATTCATACCACGCTTTATTCACTACCGATTTTTGAAGGTGTGGATGTCCTACTACTACTAATGTTTTCAATGTTTGATATGGTTTAAGTTGATTCTTTCGCAAATGTAGCCATTTATTTTCGAGAGTATCCTTTGTCCGAGCAAAACGACTTCCTTAGTCTTTGCATGTCTACTAAACTTTCATAGACCCTACTAAATAACTCTTTTAAACACAGATAAAAGTTCTTCTAATGCTTTATCTATCTGTTTATCAGGGCTTAATTCCTACAAATCATTCCTTGAAACTTGGAAATCAAAGTGTGATTTCTACAAATCAAGCCTTGATTTTTTATCTCAAATGTGTTTAACAGAACTATTAATAGTATTCCGGTGATGTTTCAGACACCATAATTTACTTTAGAAAACAGAGGCAATAATTCATCCATTTATCTGTATCAAAACAAGTAGGACTCCTTTTATCTTGCTGTTATAGCGGGGGACCTTCCATTTGTTTGAATTTGCCGCCGAAAACTACTATCTTTGTAAAATCTATAAACTAACGAAGTTAAAGGAATATGGGAAAGAAAAAAATTCTCTTTGTTTCACAAGAGATTGCTCCATATATTGAAAATTCAGAAGTTGCAACGTTGTCGTTGAAACTCTCTCAAGGCATTCAGGAGAAAAAGTATGAGATACGGACGTTTATGCCAAACTATGGCAGTATAAACGAGCGCCGCAATCAGCTTCACGAAGTGATAAGGCTTTCCGGAATGCTTTTGAATATAAATGACCACGATAACCCCCTGATAGTAAAGGTCGCAACACTTTCATCTGCAAAAATACAAGTCTATTTTGTTGAAAGTAAAGACCTTTTTGACACCAAGACAGGCGTGTTGAATGAAGACGGTCTACCGCACGACAACAATACGGAAAGAGCAATATTTTTTGCCAGAGGTGTATTTGAGACCGTAAAAAAGCTCAGATGGGTACCGGATATAGTGCATTGTCAGGGATGGTTTGCCGGTATGGCAGTGCTTTATCTCAAGAAGATGTATCATGACGATCCTCTATTCAAAGATACAAAGATCGTACTCTCTCTATTCGATGATACCCCGGAGGTTCCCTATGGGAAGGACACCGAAGAGGTCTTGAAGTACGATAAAATCCAATCTGAACACATTACAGAACAAGGTTTGGACTATTCTGCTTTCATCAAGGTTATGAGCGAAAATCTGGACGGTATGGTATTAGGCCCGATCTCTTCCGAGAAGACTTCGGAGATAGAATCGGCTCTCAAGAAAGAGGATGTGCCTTATACTCGCTTTGAAGGAGCAGATGATCTCGTAGAAAAAGTGGCTTCGTTCTATGAATCTCTTTAACTCTACATTGGATCTAAATATCACTAAACATGAAAAACAGTAGTAATATGAGAAAGTTTTCGGGACTTCTTGCATGCGGCATGGGGCTTCTTTTGTCTTTGGTTGCCTGTGATAGTCCGGAGAGCTCTTTGGGAGTGGACATCCAGCCCGACGACTCTAAGATAAAGACTCATTCCGTAAATTTTTCGCTTGATGCCACCACAGTACCATTGGATATTGGGGCAAATGGAGCCATAGATGAAGATGGGTTCAATAAGATATTGGTGTCAAGTCCTTTCAGCTTTATAGGTGATTTGCCGGACGAATACTTCAAAAGTATAAAAAGTGACTATCTCTGCCAGTTGTACGCACCGAGAGGACTGAAGTTTTCAAATGTTCCGGATAATGGAAAGATAGACTCTACAAGGGTTTCTCTCTATTATACATCTTACGATGGAGACTCTTTGGCTCCTCTTACGATAGCTGCCTACAAGTTAGGAAAAACCATTCCATTCGAACACTATTCGGTAGGGAAGATAGACCAATACGGACCATTTGAGAAGCTTGGTGAGTCCTCATTCCTGCCTTCTGTGGGAAATTCCAGAATGGTTATAGGCTCCGGACAGGATAAGCTTACGATTATGACTGTCTCTATTCCTGTAGATAACAAGCTGGGACAAGATATATACGATAAAACCGTAAAGAACGATCCGGTATTTTCATCCCAAGAGGAGTTTAACAAGTACTTCCCGGGGTTGCATCTGACCGTTCAGGCCGGAACAGGAAGTATGTTGCGTGTCTACCGTACAGCTCTTACAATGTATTATACAAAGGATACCATTGTCAAGAGTTCAAAGCAGACAGACTCTCTGGTACACTTGGTGAAGGATCAGGAACTTATTCTCACTCCTGAAGTGTCTCAGATAGCGAGATTTCATCATGCGGATCTCTCTTCTTTATTGGGCAAGACTCCTGCCGGAAAGGAGGGTCAATATTACACCAATATCAAATCTCCTGCAGGCGTGGTTACGGAAATCACTTTCCCCACAAAAGCTATAAATAACTTGCTTAAGGGAGCAGCAGCAGGACACGAGAGAGCATTAGAGTCTGTACCGTTTACACTTACCGCAGAGCCGGGTAATAATGGAATTTACGACTTATCCGCTCCGGCTTACTTGTTGATGCTACCAAAAGACTCTGTTGCTTCTTTTTTTGATAATCAGGAAACAGAGTTGACAGAAGCGTACACCACGTTTTTGAGCCAAATCTATAGCTCTGCTTCTACAAGTTATAGCTTCTCAAACATATCCAAGCTTATCAATAAGCATATCAAAAACAAGCCTGAAGAAGATCTTAAAGTGTGGGTACTTCCTGTGGAAAGAGCTCTATCCGATCAGGGAGGTAGCAATCCTACAACACTGAGTATCAATAATCTTTTGAAACCGACCGGTCTCAGACTCAAGCACGCTAAGGATGAAAGGAGTCTGCGTATCATCTATTCGGAACGAAAGACTGCAAACAAGTAAGACTTTACAAAGCAGAAAACAAATAAAAAATCATCAAAGAGGATACACCGTAGGCTTATAGCCGAAGTTATCCTCTTTTCTTTTAAAGAGTTATAAGAGAATGGAGAATACATCTGTATCGAATCTAAAGTTCAGGCTTATTCTGATGAACTTTTTGCAGTATGCCATCTGGGGAGCTTGGTTGATCTCCCTCGGAGCATATTTGGGAGGAACACTACATTTCACAGGGCTGCAGATAGGAAGTTTTTATGCCACTATGGGGATAGCTTCTTTATTTATGCCCGCCATTATGGGAATTATAGCAGATAGATGGATACCGGCAGAAAAACTTATGGGGATCTCTCATCTTTTGGGAGCTGTATTCATGTTTACGGCTTATGGTATGACTTCATATGAGACGCTTTACCCTATGATTCTTTTGAGTGTAATGTTCTATATGCCTACTATTGCACTGTCAAACGCTGTGGCTTATTCGGCATTAAACAATGCTCATCTTGATACCGTAAAGGTCTTTCCTCCTATTCGAATTTGGGGAACTGTCGGCTTTATCATTGCGATGATAACTGTGGATCTTTTAGGATTCAAGACTAATGCGAACCAACTTCTGTTTTCAGGGGCATTGTCTGTGGTGTTGGCTCTCTATTCTCTAACGCTTCCGAAGTGCGCCATATCTAAAAACAAGGATAAAAAATCTTGGGTGGATCTTTGGGGGTTACGTGCATTTACTCTCTTCAAAGAGAAGCAAATGGCTATATTTTTCATCTTCTCGATGTTCTTGGGTGTATCTCTTCAGATTACCAATGGCTTTGCCAATGACTATCTGACCAACTTTTTTGGTTCGATGCCCGAGTTTGCAGATACTTTTGGTGTAAAATATTCGGGAGTGCTTATAGCTATATCTCAAACATCAGAAACGCTTTGTATCCTTCTTATCCCATTCTTCTTGAAAAAATATGGGATTAAGATTGTGATGCTCATGAGTATGGTGGCATGGGCGCTTCGCTTTGCTTTGCTAGGAGTAGGAGATCCAGGAAATGGGGTTTGGCTTCTTGTCCTTTCTATGATTGTATACGGAATTGCTTTTGACTTCTTTAATATCTCCGGCTCTCTGTTCGTAGATAAGAAGACCGATGCTTCTATCCGTTCAAGTGCTCAGGGAGTATTTATCATTATGACAAATGGACTTGGAGCTACGATAGGCTCTTACGCCGCAGGATATGTGGTGGATCAGTTCGGTTATCCTAATTCATGGTACATATTTGCCGCTTATTCTGTTGTTGTGGCAGTTCTATTTGCTTTTATGTTCAAGTATAAACACGAACGTTCATAGACCTTGATATTCTATAACAGTGGCACAAATAATGTGATACCACGATTAGATGTGAAATAAAAACAGCGGAGCATTGAGATCTCAATGCTCCGCTGTTTTGTTTATTGCCTGCGAAACTGTTGCTTGCAGATAAAAGGCTAAAACTCTACGTGCATATCTACTTTTTCAGGGTAGTTATATCCTGCATTAAACCCTGATGTATTCTCTTCCTTTAGTTCTTCATGAGTTGGAAGTCGAGAGATCATCGCTTTTCCCGGCTTCCTTATTTTACCAACGGAAATGTGGTATAAATGGTTTCTTACCGCAGAGTAGAGTTTGAATATCTTAGATGAAGAAGAGTCGAATATCTCCTTATGAACAAATGGTACAGCATAGAAACAGATGCCTTTATAATGATATGATATTCCTCGAATATGGTAGGAGTTGGAATGGGTATTCATACCGGATAGAATGTAATTGGCTCTATCTATTTCTCGCTTGGAGTTTGTTGTTTGCTTAATAAAGTTCTCCAAAAAACTTTTACCGGTTTCAAAGTCTGACTTCAAAGCTTGTTCGTAAGCATTTAGCTTATCTACTTCTGTTGTCGTAACCTTTGTAATAAGATTTTTAAACTCCTCATCATTAAAGACTCTTCCCTTATAAGAAGCCCAACTTGCACCTAATTCTATAGTTTCAGGAGCATAATTGAGAGCTAAAATAAGGCGAGAGCAATTTGTTGCAAAGAATTCAGGACCTTGCACTGTATTCTCCGGTATGATGCCATAGAAAGGATTAGAGGATGGAGTTTCTATATTCATTGTTTTTCCCATGCGTGTTTGAGACAATTTGGAGTCTTCTATGCGGAAAAACTGTGCATTGATCTGGTCAAAATCTTTAAGCGTTGTGAAGTTCCCATCCCTCGGTAAAGAAAAGTCGCTTTCCACTCCCGGTCTGATAATCATTTTGGAATAAGTAGGAAACGGAACAAAGCTCTTATTCACAACATCCGGATAGATCTTCACTTCGTCACCTATACGCCCTCCTTCCACAGACAAACCCTCAAAAGAGAGAGTGTAGTAAGAACTTACAGGGGTCATTTCGAATAGTTGGTGATGCTGGGAAGAATCACTATTTGAGTTTGGATTATCCTGAGTCGGCTTTATAATTATAGGACCATCCTTACATACATATGCATTATGAATGGCAAGCTCATTTTTAGGATCTTCAGGATATATTGATACCGGACTCTCAAATATTTTCAGGTTTGTCTTGTTTAGTTGAAGCTTGTTGAGTAGTGTTTTGTATGGATTGAATAGAACGATCAATTTATAGTTGCTCCGTTTAACCTTGATAGGAGTAAACTTTATGTCAACCCCTGTATCCGTTAAGGTCAAAGACTCAAAAGCATCGGACATCATGGAATCTCCACTTCGAAATACCGGATAATATATCTGCTCTTTAAGGATATACTCTCGACCGGAAGGGGCAAAGAAGAGAAAATAGATGCTCTGAATATCCTGAGAAAGATGCTTCTTAATCTCTAAAATCTTGTCATTCCCATCATCTTCACCTCTAAAAATCATATCATTGTATTTTGTAGAAGAGGTTAGGTGTAGTTCCATTAGCTTTTCCTGTGGTTCTTCTATAACCTCCTTTTGAGGTTTGAAGGCTTCCTCTTTACAGCCTCCAAGGGAAAGTGTAACAGCAAATAGAAGTGCTATAATACGGTTTTTTCTCATAGATCCTATCTTTTTTGTGTGTAATAAATTCGGAAGCCAAAATTAAGTAAAGAAAAACTTGCAAACAAATTTTTACTTAAAATGGTTGCCTATTTTACTTTGATTCTACAGAGGAAGTAGGGAAGTGATGATAACGAATATTGGCAACTCTACTTCCGGTAGAATCCACAAAGCTTGCCGTAAACATCCACTTGACTAATCGTATCTCCTTAGAAAGAAATTCGGAAACAGGTAGCTTAATCAATACATGATTCCATCCTTTACAGAGAGTTATGCTAATAGGCTCTCGGGAAGGGATATTCTCATTTCCCAAAGGAATTTCATTGTCTCTTTTATCGTATTTTGCCGACCATTCCGGAGCCGGGATCTCTTTTTGATTTATCCAAATCCTACTTTTCCTATAGTCCCACTCTCCATGAGGAGGAGGCAGATCGCTTTCACTACGGCTGTAATTCTGTGTTTCAAAAAGTAGACCTACATTCTGATTTTTATCTGAATATACCCAAGTCATGGCATAAGCGGTGTGATTTTCTTTGGGATCATCATAAACAGCCGGACAAATACTATTTCCCCAGACATGTCTCAAGTAAAAACCGGATCCGAAAAACTGCCTGCTTTCATAGCTTTTCCCTTCAAATATATAGCTCGGCATGCTTTTAGGAGGAGGGGATAAAGTTGTTTTAGATAGATATATCCGCTCCGGAGGAAAGACTTTTTCTAAATCTCCGCCATTGGGAAAGGCATCTGAGATCACCCAAGATGCATGACTTTGTTGTATATAAGGGATTTTTTCTCCTGATAGAGTGTGCTCTTTATGCCAGAAGAATCTTCTTTCAAAGTCCGAAAACTCTTTATAAGCTTCGCTTGAACTGTCCGGAAATAGATTTGTGTTTCTATCAAAATAACCATATCCTCCCCCAAGCCAGGCACGTTCAGCCATAGCTAATACTGTTGGATAAAGATTATTTTCCCTCATTAAGGTAGATGTATTTGGAATGTATCGGTCGTTCCATATCGCTAAAATAGTTCCTGCAAGATCAGGCGAGCCTTCACGACTTTCGTAGATAGTACTATTATACAATGCTCTTACGTCGGCAAAAAGATCGTAATGGTTGGTATAGTGAAGGCGACTATCTATGGCCGGGATACCCGACTGAGCTTTTCCTCTGTAACTCCATAAATGTGTCATATCTATCTCTGATGGCTTGTACTGCCAACCGGGATTCCAAGAAATAACCTTGCGTCCAAGAGAGCGAACATAAGCGACCATTTCCGGAACAAAGGTTGAGTCCGTAAACTCAACTTCATCTGTACCTATATGTATATACGGCACATCCATTGCATCCACAGCTTCAGCAAGAAGCTCTTTTAGGGTAATCTTGCCTTGTTCTGTCTGCATACCAAATCCCATTGCTCGTTCAAAGGCTTTACTGTGTCCGGGCATATCTATTTCAGGAATAAGCAATACATGATGTTGTTTACACCATTCCACCAACTCTTTAGCCTCCTTGAGGGTATAGTATTTCCCCGGCATACGTGTAGTGTATTCCGGACCATTTAGTTGGGGATAAATTTTACTTTCTAATCTCCAAGCTTGATTCTCTGTCAAGTGCCAGTGAAATACGTTTACCTTGAAATATGAAAAGAGCTGAATCTGCTTCTTAAGCTCTTCCATAGGAATATAGGTGCGTCCAACATCGTGCATAAAACCTCGAATACGCCAAGCCGGCCAGTCTACAATTTCACAAGCAGGAAGGCAAAAAGGGTACTGTTCCCATAGCTGGGCAAGAGTCTGTAAGCCTCTATACAGGCCTGTCTCTGTATGAGCCGAAAGAACTATTGAGTTTGTGGATATGGATAGCCGGTAAGCTTCGTCCGAATTTAGCTTAACGAGTGGCAAGTAATCTACAATAGAAACTTCTATTGTATGTTTTGCATTACTATCTATACTCAAGCCTATTTTTGAAATCCATTGTCGAACTTGTCCGCCTGAGAAGGAGTCGATCAATTTGATTTTACGAGCAGTAAAGTGCCCTTTCTGTGCTTTATAATATTGTGGTTGAGGTAATAGATTATGAATACCTTTGGGGCTTGCAAATGTGTTTTCGCAAATTGAAAATAAAGGAATAAAACAAAGTAAAAGTAATCTGACTATCATATTCATTTTTGTGGACATAATTACATCGTACGTGAAGATAGAGAGATACCACAAAAAATCAAAAAGCCCTTACACTGTTTACATAATTTTCGGGATAAAGTATAAGTAAGTTACATTCAAAAAAGCGGGGTAGGGCAAAGAACAACCATTCTCATGGAGAAATCAAACATGGTTGCTAAAGATAAAGCAGAAATCCTAAGTGGTTTGAAAAGGTTTAGGATATTAATTTTTCAAGAGGTCACAAAGCCCAGTTATTATGACAGTTAAGATGATTAAGTTGACAAAACAAGAATAAAAAAAACTCCTGAAAATAATTTCAGGAGCTTTTAGCGGTATGGACGGGACTCGAACCCGCGACCCCCTGCGTGACAGGCAGGTATTCTAACCAACTGAACTACCACACCGAGTAAAGATGAAGTCATCTTTGAGCCTCTTGTCGGATTCGAACCAACGACCCCGAGATTACAAATCACGTGCTC
>JAUMWS010000035.1 GCA_030529525.1 Porphyromonas sp.
TTAGTTCTCAGATAAAAAGATGTTCAGTGTGCAAAACAGACAATAGTGTTACACTTCTTCTATCTTCCTCAGAGGTACGTCCTTTCTTAACCGCAAGAGAAATCGTTGAGCAGGAAATAGGCTCCGTATCGTATGCCGTTGCACTCTGTCAGTCTTGCAACAACAAAGAAATCTGTGGTATCGTTCTCACCTCATCATACATCAAATGTCCTAATTGTGGAGGTCTTACGATGAAGAAACAAAATGTTTCTGTTACCCCAAATTACATATATACAACGTACTCCTGCTTATATTGCAAACATACTAAAACGAACAAGTCTCCTCGATTTTCTTCCACATCTTCGGCTGCATTAGGAGCCGCAGTTGGCGCGATGGGAGGCTTTAGAGGTGGAGGCGGATCTTTTGGCGGTGGATTCGGAGGAGGACGGTCCGGAGGAGGTGGTGCTACAACTCGTTTTTAGTAGTATCTTATAACCCTCATTTCATCAGTAATAATTACCTTTGTGATCTGCAATTATATATAAAACAGTTTATTTATGAGAAATAACAATATAGAGAGACGAGTTCGAGTTCGCTTTGCTCCAAGTCCAACAGGTCCTTTGCATATCGGTGGAGCAAGAACAGCTTTATATAACTATCTGTTTGCTCGCCAAAACGGTGGAGATATGATTATTAGAATAGAGGATACAGATAGCCAAAGATTTGTTCCCGGAGCCGAAGACTACATTATAGAATCTCTTCATTGGCTGGGTATAGAGATAGACGAAGGCATAGGAGCCAAGACAGATGGACCTCATGCTCCTTATCGTCAGAGCGAACGTCGGGATATATATAGGGACTATGTAAGTCAACTTCTTTCGGAGGGAAAGGCTTATTACGCATTCGATACTCCTGAAGAATTGGAAAAATATAGAGCTGAAATCCCCAATTTTCAGTATGACGCTAAGAATCGTCTCTCTTTAAGAAACTCCTTATCTCTTCCAGAAGATGAAGTAAAGCAGTTAATAGAAGGAGGTACTCAGTACGTAGTGCGTCTGAAGATAGAGCCTAATATAGATATAAAGGTAAACGATATCATTAGAGGAGAAGTCGTTATAAACTCTTCTGTTTTGGACGACAAGGTTTTATATAAGAGTGCCGACGATCTGCCCACCTACCATTTGGCTAATGTGGTAGACGATCATCTGATGGAGGTTAGTCATGTAATTCGTGGTGAAGAATGGTTGCCGTCTTCTCCTTTACATGTTTTGTTGTATCGTGCATTCGGTTGGGAAGATACGATGCCTCAGTTTGCACATTTGCCTCTACTCCTAAAACCGGAAGGCAATGGGAAGTTAAGCAAAAGAGATGGAGACAGACTCGGATTTCCTGTATTCCCTCTACTTTGGGTAGATCCTGCTACTCAAGCCATAAGCTCAGGCTATCGGGAGAGCGGATATCTTCCTAATGCCGTTGTAAACTTTTTGGCTCTCTTAGGCTGGAATTCAGGTACAGATCAGGAGATGTTTTCAATGGAAGAGCTGATCAGCGCATTTGATCTTAAAAAATGTTCTAAGAGCGGTGCTAAGTTTGACTATGAAAAAGGCAAGTGGTTCAATCATAAATACATCCAAGAACTTACAGGAAAAGAGATCGTACAGCTTGCAAAGTCTCATATAGAAAAAGCAAATCTTCCCTACGAAGAGGACAGATTGGCTGCTTGTACAGAGATTGTCAAAGATCGTATTACCTTATTATCGGATCTTCCTGCCCTTATCTCATTCTTCTTTATTGCACCGACCTCCTATGATGAAGGAGCAGTAAAAAAGAGATGGAAAGAAGAAACTCCTGCTCAACTTCGAGAAATACACTCTTGTCTTTCTTCTATAACAGACTGGAATGCGTCTCATTTGGAGGAGACAGTAAAATCGTTTATAGCAGAAAAGGGCTTCAATCTCGGAGGTGTTATGAATCCTCTTCGCCTCAGTATTGTAGGAGCTCTTCAGGGTCCTCATCTATTTGATATTTTAGAGTTCATCGGAAAAGAAGAGACCTTGGCAAGAGTGGAAAGGGCAATAGATACAATCGGCTCTCTCAAATAGTAATGAGCAGTCTCTTTTACAGTTTAGGGGTAAGAGCATACTTCTCTCTTCTTAGGCTAATATCTCCCTGGCATCTTAAAGCTAAAAAGATGATACAGGGGAGACGGCGCTCTCTTTCCGATCTTGAAAAGACTAGAAAAAAAGGAGTGCCGACTATATGGATGCACGTTTCTTCGTTGGGAGAGTACGAGCAAGGTTATCCTTTGCTGGAGAGAATAAGAAAAGATCTTCCGAATGCTGAAGTAGTTCTGACATTCTTTTCTCCTTCGGGGTATGATGTTCGCCATAATACACCTTTGGCAGATATTGTAACCTATCTTCCTGCCGATACATCCGGAGACTTAAAAAGATTTATAGAGATCCTGAATCCTACGATAGCTCTTTTTGTGAAGTATGAGTTCTGGTTGAACACGATCTCTATATTGCATCAAAAAAGAGTACCTGTATTCTTGATTTCTGCTATTTTTCGCCCCAACCAGATCTTCTTCAAATCATGGGGAAAGGAGTTTAAGGAGGCTTTGCGAAAGTATGAGCACCTTTTTGTGCAGGACGAAAACTCCTTGCAACTTCTCACAGGCATCGGACTGAATGCCGATAAAATCACCATAGCCGGAGATACAAGAGCGGATAGAGTGTGTCAGATCGCACTCCATCCCAAAGAGATAAAAGAGGCAGAGTATCTAAGAGAAGATGCAACTCAAAAAGGACAACTTATTTTGGTGGTCGGAAGCAGCTGGGAAGAGGATGAAAACATCATTTTACCATACCTTCTTACACTTGATAGTATAAGAATTATCATTGCTCCACACGAAATTCATTCCAAACATCAGAATCACTTAGAAGAAATCATTGGCAAGGAAAATTTGGTTTGTCTCTCTCATAAGCCTTCTGAAGCAGAGATAAGCAGTGTAAAAGTTCTTATAATAGACAGTTACGGACTCCTTTCGTCTCTGTACAGATATGCCGATATTACCTACGTAGGAGGCGGCTTTGGAAAGGGGATACACAACACTCTCGAAGCCATAGCATTTGGAGCACCGGTCGTATTTGGCCCTAAGTATCAAAAGTTCAGGGAAGCCGTCTCCCTTTTAAGTGAAGGAGGTGGGTTCTCTATCTCGTCCAAGGAGGAGGCTGATAGCCTTATGTCAAAACTCATTTCCGATAAAGATTTTCGCCAAACAGCCGGAAGTCGTGCAGAAAAGTATCTATCCAGAAGCAAAGGAGCTACAGATACTATTTTTGAGAAGATCTCTGATACGTTGGAAAATCGACTTAGAAATTGAGAGGCACCAAGGAAAGAATTTGATTCTTCAAAGAAGGGGAGTGTGGCTGTTTTGGGATAACCATCCGAAGACTTTATTCCAAAATAGAAAGAGAAAACAAAAAAACATTTGAGGAGATTTGTTCCGTAAACAGATCTCCTCAAATGTTTTTATAATGTGATGCAAGAAAAGGCTTGCAAAAAGAAGTCTTAAAAGATTACCAGTCTACTTCGATATCAGAATTATCTTCATCATAGAACTCCTCGTCTTCGCTCTCTTCCTCAAAGTAGATAGAATCCATATCGAAATCATCTTCAAGAAAAGAAGCAGATAACCCCTCTCTCATATTCTTTCTTACGATATTGGATACATCATGTCTGTTGTCAGACACGATAGCTTGCCAGATCGTATCTTTCAGCTGCTGTAATCCTTGACCGGAGACGGAAGAGAAAAAGACGGTTTTCACCTCGTTCGGAAGATGTTCGGAAAGCATCTCTTTCAGCTCTTCATCTATGAGATCGGACTTGGAAATACCTAATACACGGTTCTTTTCGAGCAACTCCGGGTTATACTTCTCAAGTTCGGAGAGCAGTATAGCATACTCTTTTGCGATATCGTCTGCATCCGCAGGTACGAGAAATAGCAGAACAGAGTTTCTTTCGATATGTCTCAAGAAACGAAGCCCGAGCCCTCGACCTTCTGCCGCACCTTCTATAATCCCCGGAATATCCGCCATCACAAAAGATTTGTGATCTCTATAAGAGACGATTCCCAAGCTTGGTTCCAAGGTTGTGAATGGATAGTTGGCAATCTTTGGCTTTGCCGCAGAGACAGAAGATAGGAGAGTACTTTTCCCTGCATTCGGAAATCCGACCAATCCTACATCTGCAAGCAGTTTAAGTTGCAAGATAATCATCCTCTCCTGTGCAGGTTCCCCCGGTTGAGCATAGCGGGGAGCCTGATTGGTCGGAGTCTTGAAGTGTGTATTTCCAAGTCCGCCCCGACCTCCTTGTAGAAGCAGGATTACCTCATCATGATCGTTTACTTCGCAGATATAGTCTCCTGTTTCGGCATCATAAGCCACTGTTCCGCACGGCACATCTATATATATGTCCGCACCTGCTTTCCCGGTGGAGTTTTTGCTCGAACCCGGCTCTCCATTCTCTGCGACCTTATGTCTGTCGTACTTTAAGTGGAGAAGTGTCCAAAAGTTGCGGTTACCTCTTAGAAAGATACTACCGCCTCTACCGCCATCTCCTCCGTCCGGACCGCCTTTCGGTATATATTTCTCTCTCCTGAAATGGGCAGAACCACGCCCTCCTTTCCCGGATTTGCAATAGATCTTAACGTAATCTATAAAGTTGGATTCTGCCATAGGAAAAACTCTTTTTGTTCTTTATAATACACCGTTTATAGCTTCAGATATGGATGCAAATATCTCATCCATTCCTCCTAATCCGTTTATAGGAGTGAGTGTACCTTCTTTCCTGAAATAGTCTTTCAAGGGTAATGTTTGATTGTTGTAGACAACAAGACGAGACTTTATAGCCTCCAAATTGTCGTCGCTTCTTCCACTAACCTTTCCTCTTTCCAGTAGCCTTTTGATAAGTTCATCTTCCGGAACGTTAAGGTCCAATACGATAGAAACTTTACAGTCGTGCCTTGCCAACATGCGCTTAAGCGCATCCGCTTGAGGGATAGTACGAGGGAAACCGTCAAAGATAAAACCCTTAACCTTTCCCAGCTTCTCCTCCAAGTGGTGTTCCAACATGGCTACCACATCTTCATCAGGAACGAGGCGTCCATCTTTTATATAGTCTTGCGCCAAGATTCCAAGAGGTGTCTGGTCTGCAATTTCTTTTCTCAGAATATCTCCCGTAGAGATATGTTCCAGCCCAAAAGCCTGGGCAATCTTTGCGCTTTGGGTTCCTTTTCCCGAACCCGGAGCGCCAAATATTAAAACATTTATCATAACAATACGTTATTCTTGTGTTTGATATAGTTAGTTCAGGTACTGTTTGCTCATCCAATGAGCATTTTTCTCTATTCTATAAGCTTGTATATGTCTTTGTAGAGACGGCCTCTTCCATCATAATCCAACCCATGTCCCACAATAAAGTCCGGTGGAATCTCAAGCCCCAAATAGTCCGGCTTGACGTCCACAACCTTAGGAGCATCAGGTTTGTGCAAGAGAACAGCCAGCTTTACCTCCTTAGCGCCTCTTGATCTGTAGAGTGCACGTATATGATCTAACGTAAGACCGGAGTCTATAAGATCTTCCAATATAATGACGTGACGGCCTTCAACCGAAATTTGTGGCTCCATTATCTCTTTAATAGCCCCTGTAGAGCGAGTGCCACTATAGGATGAGTATTGAGCAAAGCAGAGCTGATAGTCCGAGTCTATCTCTCTCATCAGCTCGGATGTAAACATAAAAGAGCCGTTGAGAATACAGATGAAAAGAGGGTTTTTGTCTCCCATATCAGCAACAATCTCCTTCGCCATTCGCTTTATCTGTGGCTGGATTTCAGAGTCATGAATGTAGATCGAAAAACTCTTATCGTTCAGTGTTATTTGTGCTGGCATAATTCTTAGTCCGTTTAATTCTAAAGGAATAACAAAGTTAGGGAAAAATAACATAGGTAAAACACCTTAGGAAGATTGCCGAAGCTGTTTCCTTAAAAACAGGGTGGTGGAGAGCGTCATAAAGGAGTTTGAAAGATAGCGGTATAAGCCGTTTTTCTTTCTCGGATAAATGCCCAAAACAAATCCGTTTTACCCTGTTTGAAAGATGATTTGAATAGTAAAAAATATACTTCTAAACGTGTATAAATCTGTAGATCAAATCTTTATTCGGAGAAATCAAGATTTGAATATCGGCTTTCAAAGCTCGATTTGTAGAGATCAAGCTTTGAATTGCAACTCTGAATAGAGGCATCGGAAGTTCTATCAAGGTTAAGACATTTTTTCAGACCTGCATAAAAATAGTAGGATAAAGGGATGTTGTAGGAGCTAAATAAGCGAGAGGAAATAGTCGGAATAGATTTTGGAGACCATCTATCCACCACAATGCGCTTTATTTGTGTTGGGTACAAAATCACTATCTTTGTAAGCTCAAAAGATTATATACAGATAAATATAGAATTCAATACAAAGATATGGCTCTACAATGCGGCATCGTAGGTCTTCCAAACGTGGGGAAGTCTACTCTTTTTAATTGTCTTTCCAACGCAAAAGCACAAAGTGCAAACTTCCCATTCTGTACGATAGAACCGAATGTTGGGGTAATAACTGTTCCGGATCCAAGGCTTAACGAACTTGCCAAACTGGTAAATCCGCAACGAATAGTGCCTAATACGGTGGAGATCGTGGATATTGCGGGACTTGTTAAAGGTGCAAGCAAAGGAGAAGGATTGGGCAATAAGTTTCTTGCCAATATCAGAGAGACAGATGCTATTCTTCATGTATTGCGTTGCTTTGATGACGATAACATTACTCACGTAGACGGTTCGGTAGATCCTATCAGAGATAAAGAGATTATCGATACAGAGCTTCAACTTAAAGATTTGGAGACGGTAGAAAGCCGAATCTTAAAGGTAAAGAAGCAAGCCCAAACAGGGGGAGACAAGCTCGCAGCACTACAATGCTCCGTTTACGAACGCATTCAGGCTGCCCTTTTAAAAGGAGAAAATGCGCGTACCGTAACGTTTGACAGCAAAGATGAGGAGAAGATTGCTTCCGAACTTTATCTGCTTACATCCAAGCCTGTTCTCTATGTTTGCAACGTGGATGAGGCTTCTGCCGTGACCGGGAACAGCTATGTGGAGCAGGTAAAGGCGGCTGTTGCTGCAGAAAATGCCCATATACTTGTTGTAGCAGCTAAGATAGAGAGCGAGATAGCCGAACTTGAAACCTACGAAGAGCGTCAAATGTTTTTGAACGAAATAGGATTGGAAGAGTCCGGAGTCTCTCGTCTGATAAGAGCTGCATATGCACTTCTCAACTTGGGAACCTATTTCACTGCCGGCGTACAGGAAGTAAGAGCATGGCCCTACGTTAAAGGCTGGAAAGCTCCTCAGTGTGCCGGTGTGATACATACGGACTTTGAGAAAGGGTTCATCCGTGCAGAAGTCATCAAGTATCAAGACTACATCACTCTCGGATCCGAAGCTGCCGTAAAAGAGGCCGGAAAGATGAGTGTGGAAGGAAAGGAATATGTCGTTCAGGATGGGGATATCATGCACTTCCGTTTCAATGTATAAGATACTCCTCGGAAGAGGACGGTTTTGAATAATAAAATTATTTCACCAACTAAAAATAAGACAGAGTATGTACAACAACAATGATAGCTATAACGTATCTGCATCACACGGGCAAGCACGTATCTTGGATACAGTAACAATGCGCTCTATGTGGAGTAAAACCTATGGTTGGATGGCTTTGGCTCTTATCGTATCTGCCTTTGCCTCTTATGTCTCTTTGAGCACAAGTATATTCGATGCCATAATGAGCAGTAAGGCACTATTTTTCGGGCTTATTATTGCTGAGTTTGTTCTGGTATTTGCTCTTGCAAGCAGTATAGGTAAACTCAACTCAATGGTCTCGTTTGCCCTTTTTATGGTTTACGCCCTTCTTAATGGTATCACCCTTTCTGCCATCTTGTATATCTATACCGCAACCAGCGTACTTTCCACCTTCATGATTACGAGCGGTATGTTTGCAACAATGGCTATTATAGGCTTCTTTACAAAGAAAGACCTGAGCAAGTTTGGTTCTATACTTATCATGGCCCTTGTAGGACTGATATTGGCATCCGTAGTTAATATCTTCTTGGGTAGCTCTACTATGTACTGGCTCATAAGTGTTGCAGGGGTAATTATCTTCTGCGGTCTTACTGCTTATGACATCAATAAGTTTAAAAGGCTTTTTGAAGAAGGGGCTATCGCAGATACCGAATCGGCCAACAGAGTAGCTCTTATGGCTGCACTAAGCTTGTATTTGGACTTTATCAATCTCTTTATCTATCTTCTTCGCCTGCTGGGTGCAAGAAGAGACTAAGCAGGATATAGCTTTGAAGCGAGAAAATTTTCTTTCTATTTTTATTCTGCTCATATCTTCTGTTTTTCGTCCAAAGAAGATATGGGGAGAGTTGTTGGGATTAGAGAACAGGAGCTTTTCCAATAATACCTCTTCCGAAAGTAGGGAGTTTTTCATGATTCGCTACTTCTTCCCTTTCTTGACTCTGATTGCCTTTGTGGCTTTGGGTAGGGAAGTGGTAGAGGCGATGGCAGAAAGCGGATTCTCGAAAGAGGTTCTTATCTATGCTTTTTTCAGAGTGGCATACTACATTGTACTTATGCTTATCTCTCTCTTTTACTGGAGGGTTGTGTGCTCTATTCATGGAAAGAAGATTGTTAAAGATAGAGAGCAGTCCGGTAGTTGGGATTTGCCCATAATGTCGGCACTAACCCTAACTTGGTGCGTATTGCTCTCGTTTGCGCTCTTTGGGCAACCTCATCTTCAGATATTATGGTTTCTTCCTTTTGTGTTTGTTGCGGGGATTTTGGGAGCATACAATACTTTGGTTTATGGTTTGCATATAACACCTTCGATAAGCCGGAAAATATCTCTCTTTTTCGCCGTTGTGAACACGATGTTGATCGGAATTGCGAGTGAAATCTTTTCTATCTTTCTGCTTTAGACCCCTATTATGTCCAAAAAGAATACACAGAAAACTGTAAACATAAAGAATAAAAGGGCGACCTTTGACTACGAGATATTAGAGACTTTTGTGTGCGGTATAGTCTTAACCGGTACGGAAATAAAGAGTATACGCCTATCTAAAGCTTCTCTGGTAGATACATATTGTATAATAGAAAGGGGAGAGGTATGGGTGAAAAATATGTACATAGCCGAATACTTTTATGGCTCGTATAACAACCATACAGAAAGAAGAGAGAGGAAACTTCTGCTTTCGAAGAAGGAGATCAAGAGTATACAAGAGGCTATAAAAAATAATGGTACTACAGTGGTGCCTACTCGCCTTTTTATAAATGAGAGAGGACTTGCGAAGTTGGTCATTGCTATTGCTAAAGGTAAAAAGCAGTACGATAAGAGAGCATCTCTTAAAGAGAAAGATCTTCGTAAGGAAATGGATATGGCCAAGAAGAAATCTTGGTAACAGTTTACACAGATAATAATAAAAACAAATACAGACTTTATGAGTGGTAAGGAGTTTAAAAGGACATTGGTAACATCTGCATTACCTTATGCCAATGGACCTGTACATATAGGACACTTGGCCGGTGTTTACGTTCCAGCGGATATTTATGTTCGTTATCTTAGATCAAAAGGTAGAGAGGTATTGTTTATCGGAGGATCCGACGAACATGGTGTGCCGATTACAATCAGGGCTAAGAAAGAGGGCGTAACACCTCAGGATATTGTAGATAGGTATCACGCCCTTATCAAAGAGTCGTTTGAAGAATTTGGTATAAGTTTTGACGTTTACTCGAGAACGACTTCTGAAACTCACAGAGAGCTGGCTTCGGAATTTTTCCGAACACTCTACGACAAAGGAGAATTTTTGGAAATAGAAAGTGAACAGTTCTTTGACCCCGAAGCGCAACAGTTTCTGGCAGACAGATATATCGTAGGGGAGTGTCCTCATTGCCATAATAGTAAAGCGTACGGAGATCAGTGCGAAGCATGCGGAACATCTCTTAGTCCTACAGACTTGATATCTCCGCAGTCTGCAATCTCCGGAGCCAAACCTGTTCTAAAGTCTACAAAGCATTGGTATCTTCCTTTAGATAAGTACGAACCTTTCCTCAAAGAGTGGATTCTTGAAGGGCATAAGGAGTGGCGTAGCAATGTCTATGGCCAGTGTAAGAGCTGGTTGGATATGGGGCTACAGCCCCGTGCCGTAAGTAGAGACCTTGACTGGGGAATCCCTGTTCCGGTAGAAGGCGCTGAAGGGAAAGTGCTGTATGTTTGGTTTGATGCTCCTATCGGTTATATCTCAAACACCAAGGAGCTATTACCGGATACATGGGAAAAGTGGTGGAAAGATGAATCTACCAGAATGATTCACTTTATAGGGAAAGATAATATCGTATTCCACTGCATTGTATTCCCTACAATGTTGAAAGCAGAAGGTTCATATATTCTTCCGGAGAATGTGCCATCAAATGAGTTTTTGAATCTCGAAGGGGATAAGATCTCCACATCGAGGAACTGGGCTGTGTGGTTGCACGAATATCTTAAAGATTTCCCCGGTAAGCAAGATGTACTAAGATATGTACTTACCGCTAATGCACCGGAGACAAAGGATAACGATTTTACATGGAAAGACTTCCAAAATCGGAACAATAACGAGTTGGTTGCAGTACTTGGAAACTTTGTTAATCGTACACTTGTATTGACTCAGAAGTATTACGATGGGATAGCTCCTACAGTAGAGTCGCTACCGGAAGCAGATAGAGAGATACTTGCTGAGATTTCCAAGTATAAGGAGAAAATAGAACAACTGTTAGAAACATTCCATATCAGAGATGCTCAACGTGAGGCAATGAATATTGCTCGATTGGGTAACAAATATCTTGCAGATGCGGAGCCTTGGAAAGTAATTCGCACAGATCCGGATCGTGTCAAGGAGATTATGTATGTTGCTCTGCAAATCACGGCTAACTTGGTTATTGCTTTCGAACCATTTCTTCCTCATTCAGCAGAAAAACTTTCTCGAATGCTCCGTATAGATCTCGCTTCTCTGGATTGGGATATGCTTGGATCCACAGACCTTATACCGGGAGGACATCAAATAGGAGAAGCAAATCTGCTTTTTGAAAAAATAGAAGATGATGCTATAGACATTCAGCTCAAAAAACTGGAGCAAACAAAGGCAGATAATGCAAAAATGGAGGCTAAGCCTGAACCATTTTTACCCGATACAGACTTTGATTCGTTCATGAAAATGGATCTTCGAGTCGGGACTGTATTGGAGTGCGAACGTATACCCAAAAGCGACAAATTGCTTCGCTTCCTTCTTGATGACGGCTCCGGCTCTCCTCGTACAATTGTTTCAGGAATAGCTGAATACTACGCCCCCGAAACTCTTATGGGACAACAAGTTTGTTTTATAGCCAATCTTCCTCCTCGCAAACTAAGAGGTGTAGAGAGTTCGGGTATGATTTTATCTGCTGTTTCTCCTGATGGAAAACTGATTCTAATCTCTCCAAAAGACGAAATAGCTCCCGGGTCCAAAATTTCTTAATCCTATATGATACTTTCTCCCAATAGCTCTGTTGCAGCTCTTATATCGGGTGGAGTGGATAGTTCTGTAGCACTTCACTTGCTATGTGAAGCAGGTTTTCGTCCCCATCTTTTCTATATCCGGATTGGGATGAAAGAGAGCGGTTTTTTGGACTGTCCCTCTGAGGAAGATATAGAAATGGCTACTTGGCTTAGCCGACACTATAATCTTCCTCTTGAGAAAGTCTCTCTGCATAAGGAATATTGGGATTATGTTGTTTCTTACACTCTTGAAACCGTAAAAGCAGGACTTACCCCGCATCCGGACATGATGTGCAACAAACTTATTAAGTTTGGTTTCTTCAATACGTATTGGGGTAAAAACTTTGATGCAATAGCTACCGGACATTATGCCGATAAAGTTATCATTGATGGAATACACCACCTTGCTACGGCTGTTGATCCTGTAAAAGATCAAACCGATTTCCTTGCTCAAATCTCGTATGAACAGCTTTGCAAGGCGTATTTCCCCTTAGGAAGATTACCGAAGAAAGAAGTTAGGCAGATTGCTGAGAGGGAGGGTCTTGTAACGGCACACCGTAAAGATAGTCAGGGCATCTGTTTTTTAGGGAAAATCAACTACAATGACTTTATACGTCAGTACCTTGGAGAAAAACCGGGAAAGATTGTAGACATAGATACCGGTACTTTCTTAGGAGAACACAAAGGATATTGGTTTCATACGATAGGGCAGAGGAAAGGATTGGGGCTAAGTGGTGGCCCGTGGTTTGTGGTGAGAAAAGAAATTGAGGAAAATATTATCTACGTAAGTCGTGGATACGACCCTGACCTTCAGTATGGTAATATAGTGGATATGAATGAGGTCAATTTTATATCCATTAATCCTTTTCCAGAAGGATCAGATTCCATACCTATTGCATTTAAGGTACGGCATACACCGGAATTCACATCCGGAACACTTGTTAAAGAAGATGGATTCTTTCGTGTGTATAGTCAAGAGAGAATACAAGGAATAGCCCCGGGACAATATTGTACATTGTATAGTCAGGACGCCAAACTTTGCTATGGATCCGGAATGATTATCGGAGGTGCAATGAGAGAATAGCACCTCTCAATGCTATATGAAAGCAATTAAAAGAATTGCACTGATAAGTCCCGTGATTTTAGCAGAGAATCCCAATAGAGGATTAAGGCCTTTTCCTTTTCTTGAAAAGGTCGTTATCGTTCCAATATAAAGAAAAAGAGCAATAGGGAGTAAACCAATAATTGTAATAACATAGCTCCCCGACATCACTCCGGCAACTGCATAACAGACAAGAGCAAGTAGAGCATTGAACATATATAAATAAGGTCCGGAGGCTTCTCCCATACGTACAATAAGAGTTCGTTTACCGCTTTTCTTGTCTTCCGGATAGTCCCTATAGTTATTGATTACCAAAACATTTGCATTGGAAAAACCAATAGAAAACGCTGCCGGAATAAGATAGCTTGGTAACGTTTCTCCTATTGCATAATATCCTCCTAATACCGGAATAATCCCAAAAAAGAGGATAACAGAAAGGTCTCCCAAGCCATTATAAGATAGGGAATAGGGACCGGCGGAATAAGCAATGATTCCCAAAAGGACAACTACTCCCAACAAGAGCAACCACCAAGAGGTCACAGCTACCAACCATATTCCTAATACAGCACATAATGACACCCAGAATATTGATGCCAACAACATCCATCCTGGTGTAATATCTCCTGTGGAAATAAGCCTTTTCGGACCAAGTTTTCTTCTTCTATCAGCACCGCTGAGATAGTCAAAGTAATCATTCGTAACATTACTGGCAATCTGGGCTGTAAGAGCCACAGCAAGCACCAATAAGAAAGGTTTCAACCGAAACAATCCATCATGAATCAATGCTCCTGCAATAACGACAACAGGAGCAAGAGAAGCCGGTAAAGTCTTGAGGCGTATTGTCTGAAACCAAATGCTTAGTCTACTCATGATAAAACAGATGGGTACTCAATGCTTCCAAAGCCATCTCTTTGTGTTCTTTCTGCACGAGGACTGTCACATTGTAGTTACTTCCTCCATAAGAAATCATTCTTACCGGAATTTCATCCAATGCCTTTATAATAGCAGATTCAAAACCGATATTTTTCCAATTGAGGTCTCCGACAATGCAGATACTAACCATATCCGAGTCTATAGAAACAGATGCAAACTGCTTTAATTCCGAGATAATATCTTGTAGATGACTCGCATTATCTATGGTTACAGAGACTGAAACCTCAGATGTTGTTACCATATCCACAGCCGTCTGATGCCTTTCGAAGGTTTCAAATACCCGCCTCATAAATCCGTGAGCCAAGAGCATTCTACTGCTGTTAATCTTTACAACGGTAATATTATCCTTTGCAGCTATAGCTTTAATCTTTCCCTCCTCTATAGAATTGGATATCAATGTACCGGAAGCGGAAGGATCCATAGAGTTGAGCAAGCGAACAGGAATGTTACGATGCTTTGCAGGAAGAATACAAGTCGGATGAAGTATTTTCGCACCAAAGTATGCCAATTCTGCAGCCTCTTCAAAGTGAAGTCTGCGAACGGGATCCGTTTTCTTCACAATACGGGGGTCATTATTGTGCATACCGTCGATATCTGTCCATATCTGTATCTCTTTCGCCTCCAAAACCGCTCCAATAATAGAAGCTGTATAGTCGCTACCTCCTCGTTGAAGGTTATCTATCTCATCATAAGCATTCTTACAGATGAAGCCCTCTGTAATATAAATATGACTTTGGGGTAGGAGAGAGAGTTGCTCTTTAACTAACATCTCTGTCCTTTGCATATCCGGCTCGCCATACTTATCCGTTCTCATAAAATCGAGCGCCGGTAATTTTACGGCGGGAATACCTGTTTCATTCAGATGCCGACACATCATTTCCGTAGAAATTAACTCTCCAACAGCAAGAACAGCTTTCTCTTCAAAGATTGTAAAAGAATCCTCGTGAAAACCCCAAAGATAGTCCATCTTTTCCTGAACAAACGTCTTTACGGCTCTTCTCAGGGGCTCTCCTTTGTAGAGAAGATCTATCTCTCGTATATATTTTGATTTCAACTCCTCAATGCACTGTTTGGCTGCATTGAGATTGCTATCATAGTAGTGTTTAGATATCTCGACAAGTTTGTTGGTCACACCTGCCATAGCAGATAGTACTATTATCTTCTCACGGCTATCGCTTATGAGTGTTCCAACATGTTTTATTCTCTCAGCAGAACCCACAGAGGTCCCGCCAAACTTCATTATAATTGTTTCAGCAGTGTTCATTTTGCTTATTACTGTTTCAGCTCTACTTCCTGTAAAGATTCGTGTTGTATGCTAACGATGCGTGCCGGATACTTTTTTATCAGATTATAGTTATGTGTAGCCATTATCACGGCTGTGCCTCCGTCTGCAATCTCTTTGAATATACCGAATATCTGTTTTCCTGTCTCAGGATCAAGATTTCCGGTAGGCTCATCAGCCAATATAAGATTAGGCTTATTCAGAAGTGCTCTTGCGATTGCTGCTCGCTGCTGTTCACCTCCGGAAAGTTCGTGTGGCATCTTGTAGCTTTTGCTTGTCATATCCACCTGTTCAAGCACTTCCGAAATACGATGTGCTATATCCGTTCTGTTTTTCCATCCTGTTGCACGAAGAACAAACTCCAAGTTTGAATCGATAGATCTATCTGTGAGCAACTGAAAGTCTTGGAAAACGATTCCCAATTTTCTTCTCAAAAAAGGGATATCTCTCCGTTTAATCTTGCACAAATCATAATTCATAAATCTTGCACTACCGGAAGCTATATCCGTGTCTTTATAGATAGACTTAAAAAGAGTAGACTTCCCGCTACCAACCTTACCTATAAGGTATAGCATCTCTCCTTTATGTACATCAAATGTTATACCGGATAATACTTCATGCCCATCTCGTTTGAGGGCGACATCTTTGTAGGATAATATGATTTCTGTAGATGACATTTTGAGTTTCTCTTCTGTGTTAGCTGTTATCTAAGCCATAATCAGTCCAAAGATAGCTCTTTTTTGCTTTATATGTTATACTTTTTTCTTTCGAATATCTCTATTTTAATATCCGCAATTTGACATAACTAAGATTATGATAGAAATGTTCAAAACAAATAGAATACACTTATCTTGGGAAAGATAACTCCCCTAAGAAGCGACATCACTCCTCTTTACCTGAGCCGGAAGAGGCATATCTGGGAAATTCAAGAACGCAAAGTGTATGGTCTCGAAGATCATTCAGAACATTTTTGTCAATATATGCAATCTGGTGAAATGTGCCTCGTGTTGCAAATTTCATATTGGCAGTCGTCCCGCTTTTTTGTCTCCACCTTTGCCACAATACCATTGTTTCAATCTGATTTACAGGCAAAATAGTACGCTTAATGGTAAATGCTCCGTGCCCGATAAGCAGATAACTATGCTCAAAAGAGAACCAAGACTGTCTGTAAGACAGATAAGAATAAAACAGACCTCCCAAAGCCACCAAAGGCACAAAATACCAAATAATATGGCTAAGAAAATAAGCAACAACAGCACTAAGTAGTGTTGCAATCAGAGAGAAGAATAAAAGTCTTCGGAAATAAGCAGATGTTGACTTGTAGCTCTGTCCTCTACTTGATTTATAATCAGGGTAAATACTCTCTATAAGCGGTATAGCAACACGCTTTTTATTTATTCCATATATCTTGATATCTGAGTTTTTATCTCCTTTCTTCTCGGTTGCCGATACCATTGCAGAGGCAAAATGGATGTGTATACTCCCTAATCCGAGCCACTGTTCAATAAGATTTTGCTGAAAAGTACATGAAACTATCCTATCGCATGTAGAGGATTGAAAAATCTTGTTGATAAGCCCTGCGCTGTATTTGAGCTGCCCTTCTTTAATCGATATTTTCAGATCATACTGCTTGAATATAAGGAAGAGAGATTGAATGAGAAATGATAAGACAAATACCCCCAAGAAGATTATTACACCCACTACAAGGGTTATATTAAAAAACCATAGCTCTATCTGATCGGACCAAATCCTAATATAGTCCACAAGATAATCGGATATTTCATTGAAAACAGTACCAACAGCTCCGACTGCCAATATTAAACCTCTTAGGGGATTTCGAGTAAGACTGGAAATCAGAAGCTCTTTTCTTGATATTTCGTAAGAGAATGAGCCAAAAGGAAGATTCCTTTCCCTTTCATTCTCCGGCTGTTCAAAGTTCGTCTCTTCCGTCTCCTCTACATCCGAATTACTCACAGTGGACTGGAAGCTTGCAGCATAATCTTTCATTGCCCGTACTTCTTCTTGAGGCAATACAAGCTCAACTTCTACCTTTTTCGAACCAAGAGACTCAAACTGTATGACCTCCATATCCACCATCTGTAGTAGAAGAGATTGGCTGCTTCTCAACTGATACACCTTCTTCAGAGGCAGATAAAGTTCTGTCCTTTTCAGCCCTGAAATCCTTATCTGTACCTTTTCGTCCGCAATAAAATATTTTGTTGTAAAATACTTATAAAGGGCTTGAATTAGCGAGAAAACAAGAAAAAAGACAATCGCATATCCCAGCTTTTGCCAAATAGATAGCTCTTTGTCCACATAAGAAAGAAGGACATAGAAAAAAAAGGGCCACGTTTTCAAAGATGTAACAAGCTCTCTTACGTACAATACCAACAGAGAAGAAAGCCTCATTCTACGAGGCTCTGACCACAGATTCTGATTTGTATTCAAGACTTCCCTACTTTTTAGATGGTTCTACATCCGATATCTGCTCTATAATCCACTCCTTGTAAGCTTCGGCTTCTTCCTTTTCAAGACCCGCAATTACAAGGTCTTCTTCTACACCTCCGGCAGCATTAAAGAGAGAAAGACGGTAAAGTCCAAAAGGTCTGTCATATAGGTGTTGTGAAAGAACAACGTGTTGCAGTTTGCTATATGGGACGCTCTTCTCTTTTGGCATAAATATTCCGGTGCGGTAGCTTACGTCTTTATTCCTGAAAAGATACCCTCTGAATCTGTATATTTTCCTCATCAGCATCTGATGTACAATACCAAAGAGAAGCAGAGCAGAACAGATGCAAAGCGTTATCCAAAACGGTATATCATTCCTCACGATAGATACAATAATCGTTGCAACAAGCAGTAAGGTTATCGGTGCTATGGAAGACAGTCTTAATACTTTGATATACTTAGGATTAAGAGGCTTATATACCTCTTTTTCAAGACGAGGAATGTCCATGAGAGATATAGGCTCATTTACGAACTGAGAAGGTTTATCTATGATACTCATAAGGAGGGTTATTTAACGATTGACGAAGATAACAATTTTTAATGACTGTATTTACTCACTTTTATCATCTGTCTAAAAATCCGTAACCGTACTCACAAACCTCTTTATCCGTTAATAAAAAGTAGCTTAATGCCTTTTGGAGTTCCAAACCAAGCCGGAATTCCTACAAATCAAACTTTGACATGCAAAAATCAGGCTTTGATTTCTACAAATCAAGGCACAATTTAGCCTTCTTACCCTATCAAACAGAAAAATTTAACCCGATAAGGGTACCTTTTAAGCAGATTCGATGAGATAAGCAGCCAAAAGAAGACAAAAATTCATTGGGAAAACAACCGAAAACATCTCTTTAAAATGCAAGCGATAAAAAAATGCAACTCCTATCTTTCCTATTATTAGAGAGAAAGCTCGAAAAGAGTCTCCATGCGAGCTGAAAGGTATTGCAGTAATAGAAAAATATCGTACCTTTGCGCTGGGTAAGTCCTATACGGCCAGCTCCTATTGAACTCCCCCAGGGCTTGATCGCAGCAAGGGTAGATGGTTGTAGCGGCGCGATGTAGTAAGCTTACCCGCCTGCCTCTTTAGCTCAGTTGGCCAGAGCACGTGATTTGTAATCTCGGGGTCGTT
>JAUMWS010000136.1:0-1486 GCA_030529525.1 Porphyromonas sp.
ATGCTTTTCAAAAGAAATAATAGAGTTCACACCAGAAAGCACTAAAGGTTTCGGAGAAAAGCACTAAAGGTTTTGAGAGAAAGCTTAGGAGCTTTTTGTTAGCATCTTTTTTGCATTTCGTAAAAAGTAAATTTTGTAAATGAGTGCATACAAAAAGTCCGGTATCGTTTTCTCCCAAAGCAGGGAGGTGATACCGGACTTTTTATGTTGTGTTAGGGGTCGGATATTAGCTAAGCCCCTCTATTTGTCCCTTAACGATATCTATCTGGTTGGCAGATGGAGCTTTGGGCAATCCCGGCATACGCATTACGTCGCCCATGAGTACCACTATCATTTCGGCTCCGGCGTTCAATACAACGTCTGTAACCTTTAGGTCGAAGTCCGTTGGAGCACCATACAGCTTGGCATTATCGGTGAATGAGTATTGAGTCTTGGCTATACAGACAGGGAAGTGGCTGTATCCAAGTTCTTCTATACGCTTTATCATCTTGGTGGCTCTACCGGAGAATTCTACCATGTTTGCTCGGTAGATTTCGTGGCTGATCTTTTCGACCTTTGTGCGAATGGAGTCTTCCGGTTCGTAGACATATTTCAATGGTTGAGACGGAGATTCTTCCACCATTCGGACAACTTCTTTTGCCAAAGCTACGGCTCCTTCTCCTCCCTTGGCAAATGCTTCGTTTATGGCAAAAGAGACTCCTTTCTTTTCGCAGTAGTCTGCCACTGCCTTAATTTCATCATCTGTATCTGTAGGGAATCTGTTGATGCAGACACAAACGCTTTGTCCGAATTTGAGAAGATTCTCTACGTGGCGATCCAGATTGCAGAATCCTTCTTCAAGAGCGGGAACATTCTCCGTCTTCAAGTCTGTTTGAGGTACTCCTGCATGAAGCTTGATTGCTTGTACGGTGGCTACGAGTACGGTCAATGCCGGCTCGAGTTCACCCATGCGGCACTTGATGTCAAAGAACTTTTCGCCTCCAAGATCGGCACCGAATCCTGCTTCTGTTACTACATAGTCGCCATACTGAAGGGCTGTTTTTGTAGCTACAAGGGAGTTACAGCCATGAGCGATGTTAGCAAACGGTCCTCCGTGAATAAGGGCAGGTGTCTGCTCTATTGTCTGTACGATATTGGGATTGAATGCATCTTTCAACAGCACGGTTATTGCACCCGCAACGCCCAAGTCCTTTACCGTGAAAGGTGTTCCGTCATTCAAATATCCGAGGATAATATTCTCGATTCTTCTGCGAAGGTCTTTCAAATCTTTAGCCAAGCAGAGGATGGCCATCACCTCCGATGCCGGAGTGATGTCGAAGCCTGTCTCCGCAGGAATACCGTTGTTGATGCCGCCAAGACCGGTAACTACTGTTCTCAAACTGCGGTCGTTAACGTCCAGTACTCTCTTCCAAGCCACTTGTTTGAGAGCTTTCTCGGTATTTCTGTTCTGATAGATATAGTTATCCAACAGTGCGGAAATCATGTT
>JAUMWS010000136.1:1496-1914 GCA_030529525.1 Porphyromonas sp.
CGATGTGATGGCGTGGAAGTCGCCTGTAAAGTGAAGGTTGATCTTCTCCATCGGCAATACTTGTGCATATCCTCCACCCGCAGCACCACCTTTCATACCGAAGCAAGGTCCGAGAGATGGTTCACGAAGAGCTACGAAAGCGTTCTTTCCTATTTTATTTAGCCCCTGAGCCAAACCGATAGATACGGTTGTCTTACCGATACCGGTCTTTGTAGGAGTTATAGCAGATACCAGAATGAGTTTGCCTTTCGGCTTGTCATCAACACTTTTGTCCAAGGCATCAAGGTTGATCTTACCCATATTTCTACCATAAGATTCAACGGCATACTCTGAAAATCCGGCCTTCTTTGCGACCTCGATTATCGGTGCTAACGTTGCCTCTCTTGCTATCTGAATGTCTGTTTTCATTTGGTGTTAA
>JAUMWS010000036.1 GCA_030529525.1 Porphyromonas sp.
ACCCAGGACCCACAGCTTAGAAGGCTGTTGCTCTATCCAGCTGAGCTACCCGACCTAATTAGCTTGCAACCGGTATCCCGATTTGCTGCGCAAAGGTAATGATTTTTTTCAATCCACACAATAGAGGTGTCCAATAAATTGAATCTGTCTCAAAAACCACCCCTCTCCTCCACTCCATTTTTATATATTCCATCCCTTAGAAGCGTCTCCAAGTCCTGTTCTCTATTTCATCACTCCCTATCGTTTTCAGAGGGCTCCGGGATATGTTAAATCAGCCTGTTTTATTAACACTAATTTCGATTCACATTCATCAAAAACGATAAACGAGCATATCTTGTCCGCTTAACCTGTTTAATTTTTCAGTGAACAGGTTTACCCATTTCATTTAACACGTTTACCGAATTCACTTAACCTGTTTAGAATATTCAGCTATTATACTGAAATTAAATATATTACCATTTTAAGGCCATAAAAGGAGCTTTTCAAGGAATTTTCTCTATTAAGAATAATTCACGAGCAACTCACCCAAAATTCACTTCCATTAACTCAAAAACGGGCGATAGAACGGACAAGAAAAATTTTTTGTCCGAATTTCAAATTTTGCCATAAAGAGATTATTCACAAAAAGTTAAGAAAAATCGAATGGTACTTTTAGCTCAAAAATGGAAGAGAAAACAGAGAAACAAGGAAAAGATGTGAGACTCCATTTTTATATAAAAGCTCCCGAAAAGTCCCTCTAAGAGAATCAGGAGTTCGGCAGACAAAAGACAAAAAAAAGAAAAGAACATTGCCCGAATCTCTCCGAACAATGCTCTTTCTCTTTAACCCAATCTATAAAGAAACCCACAAAGGGTTTCGGGGAGTTCTGTCCACTCCTTCTTAGTAAGTACGAAGCTCTTTGATACGAGCCTTCTTACCAGTGAGTTTACGAAGGTAGTATAGCTTAGCCCGGCGTACACGGCCACGCTTATTCACAACAATCTCTTCAATAAAAGGAGAGTTAAGAGGGAAAATACGCTCTACACCCACACCTCCGGAAATCTTACGGACGGTAAACATCTTCTTGTCTCCGTGACCGGAAATACGAAGCACATCACCACGAAACTGTTGGACACGCTCCTTGTTACCTTCACGAATACGATACCCGACGGTAATAGTATCCCCACTTTTAAAACGAGCATGCTCTTTACCGCTCTTAAATGCCTCTTCGGCTACTTTAATCAAATTCATGATAAATCAATTGATCGCTTATATATTAATAATAAGCCAAACGCAACATACACGAGCCACTCTTAATATTCTCATCAGAGGTTACGCAAAGCGTTGCAAATTTAGCTATTATTATTGACTCCCACAAATACAAGTGCAAACTATCCATCAACTCCCCTTGCGAAAGTATTTTTTTTCGTCCAAATGAGCTAAAGAATTTGTTTATTAGAAAATATTTGACGTAATTTATCGGCAGAAATCAAATTTCTAAGCGTTCTTAACCACTTTATCCTGTGTTCATCTTTCTTATGCTGATGATCATAGACTACTTTACCGACGACTACCTAACTTGAATATTTTTAACCTAAATGTATTTTATTACTAACTCAAAATCTCAAGATTATGAAGCTTAAAAACTTTTTCGCTGTACTTTCAGCAGTAGTTCTTGCCAGCTTGATAACCATCTCTTGTAAACCCAAGAATGATGAGCCGGAAGCACCTACACTGACACTAAGTGTGCAAACTCTAACCTTAAACAACAAAGCACAAAACCCGACAGAACCACAAATCCAAGTTTCTACCAACCAAACCAAGTGGAATGTATCTACTAACGCTGAGTGGCTTACTGCTACAGTTAAGGGCAACGGTATCGTAGTTAGCGCTCTTGCGAACGATCTTGGAAGAGATCGCAAAGGCGAGGTTCTTGTTTATGCAGGAGGCCTTGTAGACAAAGTGGTTGTAACTCAAAGCTCTGCTGATGTTTTCGTTGAACTGACAGCACAAGACCTCAATGTTCCTCGCAGCGGTGCGGAATACTTGGTAGGCGTGAATACCAATGCAGGCAAGTGGGAAGTTCAAGGACAAGCAGAATGGGTAACTGTACAACGCCTTTCAAACATCTTGAAGTTTGTTGTGGCTCCTAACGAAACAGGACAAGCTCGTGAAGCTCTTATCCAAGTAATTGCAACTTCTGCAGCCGGTAACGTTACAAAAGCGATCAGAATTGCTCAGACAGCCAAGAGCGAAGACGCGGCATATTTCCCATTCCTTGATGGAAAGATGTCTGTTTATGAACGTGCAAAAAAAGAAGTTGCAAGAGGTTCCGTAGTGCTCGAAGCAGCTGAACCTTATAACTCATTCTTCGGTCCTTCGCCCGGCTTCTTGGCTCTCATACCAAAGGCAGACGGATTTATAACGGCTACTTATGTCATTCCTTTTGCAAATCGTCTGGTTTGGGAGCAAATAGTGGTTGTTACAGACACGTGGGAAAGAATTTCAGAAGGAGCGTTCATAGAGAAACTTACTGAAGAGGGCTTTACAAAAGATGATGCCGCCTCTTCAGAAAAGAATATCGTTTATGTCAATGCTACGAAGAGATATAAGGTTACTCTCAAAGAGGAAATTGATGGAGATGTAGTTAACTACGGTGCCGTCTTTGAAGTTTATTACGTTCAAGAGAAGCCTCAACCGACATTCAGGCAGTTCCCATATCTTCTAAAAGACTTCTTGGATAAGCCGGAAAAGAAGCATGCCGATGTTGTAGCATGGATGAAAGAAAAGAAATACGAAAAGGACGGAGACGATGTGATGAGCACAAAATTCCCTGATCAGGTTCGAATCCAAGCTTTCAAGAAAGAAGGAACCGTAGGAGCGGAAGAAGCAAATGATGTGCTTGCATTCTACTATACAGGAGAGTCCAGAAACATCCCTAAGGGTGTAGATAAAGATAAAATAATAGGCTCTCTTGCTCAGTTTGCACAGATGTTCCCTGAGAAATCGAAGGTAGAATTGATGTTCTGGGAGCGTAGTGACGGAGCATACTATCCGACAAACGAGTTCAAAGCACTTGCAGAAAAAGAAGGATTCAATGCAAGAGTGATAGAAAGAATTCCTCAAAACACATACTTCTTCATCTCCAGCAAGGACCTAGTTCTGATGGTAAGAGCCGTGAAGTTCTCAGACTACAACGAAGGCAATATTACAGCTCAGCTCAGCTTGTGGTATGAAGATGGAGCTTCTGCAAGTTCTGCTACATTGAGAAACTTTACAGCAAAAACTCAAGAGGAGTGGAAGGCTAAAAAAGAAGCAAGAATGACATTTATGAACAAACTTACATCTGTAGCTAAAAATAGCGAGATGTTTGTGAAATAATACAACAGAGATCATTTTATAGATAAAAACAAATGAGGTAGTTAGTAAAAACCCTCACCAAAGGGAAAAGGCCTCTGAGAAAGCAGGCTGGTATTCCTCTCTGGTGGGGGTTTTTCTATGCACTCTTGACTAAAGTATATACACAGATCATGAAAAAACTATATTTATTGGGCTTATTCTGTGGTCTCCTAACTATTGGAAGCTGTCAGAATGAGCGTGAGATGAAATCTACAGCAACTGATGGACAAGAGACTGAACAGAGTTCAAGCCTATCTGCAGAAGATTTCACTCGAATCCCTGCAGGCGCAGCAATACCGGGAGAGATAATCATCAAGATTAACGAACAGACAGAAAAAACCTTGTTGCTCCAATCTCATGGAGAAGTGCAGATGAATAGCGTACCAAGTGCCATGGGCATCGCACTGAATGGGATACGAGCAACTAAAGTCTCAAGACTATTTCCACCGGCAGGTAAGTTTGAAGAACGCTCTCGCGCAGAAGGAATGCACCTGTGGTTTACAGTACGATTCGACGAGCAGATCGAAGTAGGAAGAGCGATGCAGGCCCTTAAGAGTGTCGATGGAGTGGAGAGCGTAGAATTTTGTCCGGTAATACAGTTGGCATCGGCTCCTAACAGAGTCAATCCGGTCGATATGCTTACATCCCCAATGGGAAATCTCGACCGTTTCGATAAACTTCCTTTCAATGACCCGATGTTAAAGAATCAATGGCACTACAACAACGTTGGAAGTAATGTCCCCTCAGGTGTCATGGGTTGCGATGTCAATCTTTTCAATGCTTGGAAAGTAACTACGGGAACTCCGAATGTTATCGTCTGTATTGTGGATGGTGGTATAGATATTGACCATCCGGACCTCATTGACAACTTATGGGTGAACGAAGCAGAAAAGAATGGTGTAGAGGGGAAAGATGATGATGACAACGGATACATAGATGATATTCATGGCTATTGTTTTGTAACGGATCAGGGTAATCTTCGTCCCGATGAAGATGCACACGGAACTCACGTTGCAGGAACAGTTGCAGCAAGGAACAATAACAATGTGGGTGTCGCAGGTATTGCAGGAGGGGATGGAAGCCCGGAAACAGGAGTTCGTCTGATGTCTGCCGCTATCTTCCGTGAGGGAGCAAGAGGCGGTAGCTCTGCGGCTGCCATTAAGTATGGAGCGGACAATGGTGCAGTTATCTCCCAAAATTCGTGGGGCTATCCTTATGCTTCAGGTGTATACACAACACCTCCTTCAACAAAAGCGGCTATCGACTACTTTACAAAATATGCAGGAACAGATGCAAATGGCAACCAACTTCCAAACTCTCCTATGAAAGGAGGAGTGGTTCTCTTTGCTGCCGGAAATGATGGAAGAGAATATACAAGCCAGCCCGCAGCATACGAAGGATGTATAGCTGTTTCTGCCATCGGTCCAAACTTCAAGAAAGCGTTCTACTCCAATTATGGAGACTGGGTAGACATATCTGCTCCGGGAGGAGATCAAAAGAACGGATACACTGCCGGTGTTCTCAGCACAACAGACCCTAATGCTCAAAACGTAACTAAGTGGTACGATTACTACCATGGTACGTCTATGGCTTGTCCTCACGTATCAGGTGTGGCAGCTCTTGTAGTTTCCCGCTTCGGAGGTCCGGGATTCACAAACACCGAACTGAAAGAGCGTCTTCTTGCTTGTGTGCTACCGGTAAGCATTGACGACAAAAACCCGGCAAATGCAGGGAAACTTGGTTCCGGATACATTGATGCCCATGCTGCTGTTACAGTCATAAATCAAAAGAAAGCACCGGAATCTCCCAAGTTCAATACAGAGAAGATCCAAGAAAACTCATCATTTACCCATCTGACTCTGTTCTGGAATGTTCCCAAAGACGAAGATGATGGCAAACCGACGAAATATGCTCTTTATATGTCGGATCAAGCTCTTAATACGAATAACTATATGTCAGGTAAGCCCGTTGGCAAGGGGATCATTAACGGTTCCGGATTCGAAGTAAATGATGAGATGAGTATCAGAGTATCCAATCTGATTCCGGACAAAGAGTATCATTTTGCGATAGTAGCGATAGACCGCTGGGGCATCAAGTCGAATCCTGCCATTATTTCAGTGAAAACCAAGAAAAACAATCCTCCTATCATTAGCAATCTTCCGACTGAGCCATTGCGAATTTTCACGTTTGAAACAAGCAAAGACTATGAGCTTATAGTTTCCGAACCTGATGGACACAAATGGGAATATTCCATTCAAGACAATAATCGCTGTGTATCAAGTAAGAAGACAGAAAAGGGCATCAAAGTAACTCTTATCAACGGTGCTCCGGCAGGTGAATACTCCTTCAAGATTACTCTTAAAGATGAGTTGAATCTAAGTACAGAACATACTATTCCATTCAAGATCATTGCTGTTAAGGAACCGGAGCAAAAGATGGAACTTCCGATCCTGACCGTTGGAGTGAAGAATGAGCCTATTACTATCAATCTTGCAGACTATTTCATTCCTCAAGAGTACCTGCCATTCACTTATAAGAGCGAAAGCTTGAATGGAACAGTTGCTTCTGCGGACATCAGCGAAAAGAGCAAGATGACCATCAAGGCTTACAAGCCGGGACGCACAACTATTTCTATCACTGTAAGCAACGGATATAAGAGCACTACGGTATCTCTTCCTATCACAATTGTTGAAGACTCAAGTGTGGATGTATACTCTGTATGGCCTCTGCCTATGAAGAAGGATTTGAACATCTTTATGAACTCTTCATACCAAAAAGCTCGTCTAACTCTAAGGACTGTTACCGGTGAGATCGTTTTGGACAAACAAATCGCACCGGACTTCTCCGGTATTGCTAAAGTGAATACAAGCAGTATCGCTCCGGGAACATACATCCTGAAAGTAGAGGCAGGCAAAAAGCCTTATGAAAGAACCGTATTGAAGAAGTAATCTCATATGAGTTCCAGAGTGAAAACGTTTCAAATACTATTATAAACAGAATATGAAAATAAAATATATCATAGGAGCTGTAGCGCTATTGGCTACAGGATTCTTCGCACCACAGGAGTCTACCGCTCAAAGCAGACCGGTTCAACTATTGGAAACTCATGTTGATGCACGCTCTGCGGCAATGGGGGGCTTTACTCTTGCCAATACAGACAGAAATTACCTTTATGTCAACCCGGCATCTATCTTCCAAACAGATAAGGCTCTTACCATCTCTGCAGGCGGAATGATGTTTCCTAAAATGGAAATGGTTAAGGGGCAATTGATGAATGCTACGGCGACAGCAGGATGGAAGTTCTTGGATAGACACGTTGCTTATGCCGGTTTTCGCTATCAGGGAGGACTTTCTATCCCTTCTGTTAACGACCAGTTCGGAACACCGGGCAAGGATCTTTCTCCATTCGATTGGAGTGTAGACTTGGGCTATGCTTTCAAGTTCAACAACCAACTTTCAGCATTTGCTTCCGGTTCATTCGTTCAAAGCTTCACAGGCAGAACAGCCTATGCAGCAGCCTTCAACTTGGGAGCCAACTATCTTTTGGATCTTAGCAACAATGGCTCTGCAAGCCTCCTCAATATCGCTGCTCGTGTAGCAGACTTGGGAGCTCCTGTAGCATTCTCTGCTAAGGAAAGCTTTGCTCTACCTTCACGAGTAGAAGTTACAGGAGATTACTCCAGAGAATTCTCTAAGAATCGCCGTTTGGCTGCTGTCTTGGGAGGTAGATACTACTTCTTGGCAGACAAAGTTGCTTACAGCGCCAATGTTGGTGCCGAGTACACACTATACAATATGGTAAGCCTCCGTGCAGGATACCAATATGGTAGCAACTCTTCCAGCTTTTTGAGCACCGGTGTGGGAGTAAATCTTTACAACGTGAAGTTGGATTTGGCTCTTCTTTCAGGCATGGGCGAGTTCAAATCTAACAGAATGATGCTTTCTCTCTCTTTTGACTATTAATTCAAACTAAGAGATATTTCTAAAAAGACCTGCATACAGCCGTATGCAGGTCTTTTTTGCTTGTAAGCCAAAACTCTTCCCCTTTTATTTGTTTCTTAGAAGCAGAGTGACTAAATTGCCCTACCAATCATACATTTATCCCGATGATGAACAAAATAAAAAGAAACAGACACTTTCGTCCCATCGTAACAAAGTTTCTCGTATACCCCATTCTGCTTGTGGCTCTACTCTGCTCCTGCAAAAATGGTAAACAGACCATGAAAAACATCGTATCCGATACCGCAAAAAAGGATAAAATCATCCCAACCGAACAGAACAGCCCCGCCTTTCTCGAAGGAGTGATTCACATCTACGTATCCGAATCGGTTGTAGAGAAAATAAAGATAGATGAGTCGGGCGATATTGCTCTAAATAGTCTCCCCTCCTCCATGACTTCTATCCTAAAAGCTCTGAAGATATCCAAAATCAGCAGACTCTTCCCTCCGGCTGGGAAGCATGAAGATAGAAGCCAACGTGAAGGACTGCACAGATGGCTCGTGGTCTCTTTTGACAAAAATATTTCTCCGGCTCGGGCATGCGAAATAATGCTATCTTTTCCGGAGGTGGAAAAAGCAGAAGCAGTACCGGAAGCTACAATGCAGAGCTCTTGAAGAATCTCTGTCAGAAGAGCAAACGTAAACCCTCTGCTCACAAGGATATTTCCAAACCGAATCATAGCTATTCAGAAAGATCTCTTAACCGCTTCAAGAGTAGCTGCGAATCCGTTTAGACTTGAAAATCAAGGCTTGAAAAGTGCAAATCAAGCCTTGATTTTTAGTATTCACACCTTGACCATCACAGTTCAAGCCCCGATTTTCACCCCTGAACCCGAATAGAGATAAATATAAACCGGTATAGAGATAAAAGCGGTACTATTCAGATCTGTTAGCAAACTTGCCGTCAAAAAGAAGCGATACCTCCTTTCTTCAAAAAGAGAGGAGAGAATAGAGAAGTAAAAACATTTACCACAAACCTAAACCCCTCATAATGCGGGCTTGACCTTGGAATTTTGCTCTATTTTTTGTATCTTTATCCTATACACATACGAAAAAGATGAATACATTTAAGAAATTACTTTGGACCCTTTTGGTTATTGCACTATTTGTTGTTGTATTTGTAATAGCAAAAGGTATTATTGCCATTTCAAGCGCTATCTTGAAATTTACCGTGATGATTGTTCTTGTCCTAATTGCCACATCCATACTCATCGGACTTTGGCGAAGCGGTAGCAGGAAAAAAGGATAATAACAGAAAAGGGGCTGTGTCAAAATTCATTTTTTGCTCAGCCCCTTTTTAGGTGTCTCAGAATGCGCAAAATGCAAGGCGCTAAGACTGAGGCTGAAGGGAGCATACTAAGGTATGTGACCGAAGCCGAATGTCGCAAGCAACACAGCAGTTTGTGCATTATGACACACCGCCTTTTTTATGAGTTGCCATTTGACATTTAGGGTTTGCTCCTCTTTTTGTGGAAGTTAGCTCTTTTTTCATTTATATTTTTCTCGTAAATTTGTCAGAGGACAAACATTGTCGGAGGAGTGGTCTACTGTCTGCCAAATCCTCTGTTATTAGGGTCTTATAGCGTATTATACCAAGGTACTAACAACTAACTTTGCCCTTCATGAAACAGATATACACAAGGATATTATGCCTGTTGCATCGCTTTTAGCCATCTTGGGCACAAGTTGCCAAAATGTAAACGAAGCTCTCGATTTCCATAGCGGTAACAGAAAACTAACCCTGTTGGCTTCCGTTCCGCAGGAGAAGGAAGGGACACGTATCAGTTTGGAAAAAGATCCCGATAGAAATCTTCTTACAACCCACTGGCAAGAGCGAGATAAGGTAACGTTCATCTTTCAGCAGGAGGACAACCTGACCGAACCCATAGAAGTAGCTGTAAACGGTATTGGAGAAGATGAAAAGCAAGCGATACTGAATATCGAAGGTCCGGAAAGTATCAATGTACATTTCACCTATACGATTTATGCTTTTTGCAGTATACCGGGTAGCGGTGTTGGCGTGGCGGGAAAAGAGATAGTTTTGGACATACTCCCACAGCAGGCTAATCACTTGCAAAAGATTACCGTTCCGATGATGGCTTCCGCCACTATCTCGGAGATAATCATCGCTTCTAAGTCCGAAACAAAGCTGCAATTCACACACCTTGGAGCTGTGGAATACGTGGAACTTAAAAACGGTTCGGACTCTGAACTTAGAGTATCCAACTGCCATCTTTACAGCACAAAAGAGGAGTCTGAGGAGTGGAGATATCTGCCCAATAATGGGAAACACTATCTCTATAAGCCTCTGACGGACGAAGTGGAAGAGATAGCCGGAGAGCAGCCTAATCCCATAGAGGAAAATGGAGACCTCGTTCCAATTGCATCGGGAGAGAGCCACACCTTTGCGGTATGGCATCGCCCGAACAGCAGGAACATTCCGGAGTTTGGCATTTCAATGCAGACGGAAAAAGAAAAAATCTTCTCTGTGAACAGAAAAGTAGCCAAAGACTTCCCGATGGTCACAGGTAAAGCTTACCGAGTCCGAGCAGAGTGGAAAGATAACAACCTGAAAATATCAGGAGAGTAGTAAAAATACCTTTCCCAAACTTTCAAAGGGAGAAAACATCTGTTCTAATCTAATCGTCATAAAATAAAAAGCCCCACTATACAGATTTGTATAGCGGGACTTTCAACTATATAAAAGATATATTACTCTATCAAATTAGTCTTCAGGCATTATTACGGGCCCTACGGGAGTAGCGACTCTTTGCGCTTCCAACTCCTCTTTAGAACCAACCACAAGTTTATCGTACATACGGAAACCGGTACCTGCAGGTATCAAGTGACCACAAATAACGTTCTCTTTCAATGCTTCCAAATAGTCTACCTTTCCTTGGATAGCAGCATCGTTGAGGACTTTAGGTGTTTCCTGGAATGATGCAGCAGACATAAAGCTATTGGTTTGTAGAGCAGCACGGGTAATACCTTGCAGTACCTGATTTGCGGTAGCAGGCTCGGCATCTCTTACCTGTACGGGTCTTAGGTCTCTACGCTTCAATGAGCTGTTTTCATCTCTCAGTCTGCGAGCAGTGATAATCTGACCCGGGCTGTAGATTTCGGAGTCTCCGGCATCCACGACAACCTTCTTGCCCCATATACGATCGTTCTCTTCTTGAACTTCGATACGGTCTACAAGCTGTTGTTCCAAGAAGCGTGTATCTCCCGGTTCTACTATCTCAACCTTACGCATCATCTGACGTACAATAACCTCAAAGTGCTTATCGTTGATCTTTACCCCTTGTTGGCGATAAACATGCTGGATACCATTTACGATATAATCTTGTACCGCATTCGGTCCTTGTATAGCAAGAATATCTGCAGGAGTAATAGCTCCGTCGGATAGAGGTGTTCCGGCACGGACATACTCTTTCTCTTGGATAAGAAGCTGCTTTGACAATGGGACTTGATACTTGCGCTCTTCTCCCAGTTTAGAAGTTACGGTAACTTCTCGATGTCCACGACGAATCTTACCCAAAGAGACTTCTCCATCAATCTCGGATACTACCGCCGGATTGTTCGGGTTACGTGCTTCGAATAGCTCGGTCACACGAGGAAGACCTCCCGTGATGTCCCCTCCGGAATTGCTTGTACGAGGAATCTTTACAAGGATATCTCCAAGATTTACTCTCTCTCCCTCTTTCTTACTGAAGCGTGCTCCAACAGGAAGGTTATAAGTACGATCTATATTGCCATCCTTATCCAAGATTCGGAACTCAGGAGAAAGATTTTTATCCTTAGACTCAATAATAACGTTGTCTGTGTGTCCTACTTCTACGTTAGAGTCGTGCTCCACCTTGAATGTAACATTCTCAACAATACCATTGTATGCAAGCGTACCGGCTGCTTCTGAGATAATGACGGTATTGAATGGGTCAAACTCATAAAGTACCGCATCTTTCTCTATCTTATCTCCAATATTGAAGAACAAACGTGCTCCATAAGGAATATGGTTGTTCACCAGAACCATTCGGGTATTTGGGTCGATAAGACGCAATTCGGCCAAACGGCTTACAACTATCTTTGTAATGCTTCCATCTTCCTCCACAAAGTCTACGGTACGAAGCTCGTCGATCTCCAAAATACCGTCATATCTTGCCTTGTAAGAGTTCTGTTGCGTTGCGTTAGAAGCGATACCCCCGGCGTGGAAAGTACGAAGTGTAAGCTGTGTACCCGGCTCACCAATAGATTGAGCTGCGATGACACCAACAACCTCTCCAATCTGTACCATTGTACCCACGGCAAGATTTCGGCCATAACATTTTGCACAAACCCCTCTTTTCGATTCACAAGTAAGCACAGAACGAATCTCTACACTCTTGATAGGAGAATCTTGTATTCTTTGTGCAGCCTCTTCTGTAATCTCTTCTCCGGCATGAACAATAATTTCTCCTGTATTAGGGTGAATTACATCATGAACGGAAACACGACCAAGAATACGCTCGTAAAGAGAAGATACAACGATATCGTTTTCTTTAATTTCAGATATTTCAAGTCCACGAAGAGTCTCACAGTCGTTCTCTGTAACAATAACGTCTTGAGAAACGTCAACAAGACGACGAGTCAGATATCCGGCATCGGCCGTCTTAAGCGCCGTATCGGAAAGACCTTTACGAGCACCGTGAGTAGAAATAAAGTACTCAAGCACGGAAAGCCCTTCCTTAAAGTTAGAAAGAATAGGGTTCTCCATTGTAGGAGCAGCGTCCGCACCACTCTTCTGTGGCTTGGCCATAAGACCACGAATACCTGAAAGCTGATTGATCTGACTCTTAGAACCACGAGCTCCGGAATCCATCATCATAAAGATCGGATTGAATCCGTCATTGTCTTGGCTAAGCTGCTTCATCAAGATGTTGGACAATCTCGTATTGATATGCGTCCAAGCATCTATGATCTGATTGTATCTTTCGTTGTTGGTGATAAAACCCATACTATAGTTAGCAGTAATGGCATTTATCTCCTCATATCCTTCTTGAATAAGTTGTTCTTTCTCTTGAGGGATAAGTACATCGGACAAGTTGAATGAAAGACCTGCCTTAAACGCCATGTTATAGCCCAAGTCTTTTATATGGTCGAGGAAGTGTGCCGTAGCTGCGACACCTCTCTTCTTTATCACATAACCGATAATGTCTCGAAGTGCATTCTTTCCAAGAAGAGCATTTACATAGCCGATCTTTTCAGGTACACACTCATTGAAGAGAAGTCTTCCCACAGATGTTTCAACCATGTGCGAGATTTCGTTACCATTCTCATCCAAGTCGTCCACCATTACCTTAATCGGAGCATGTATAGCAACCTTACCCTCATTGTAAGCAATGAAAGCTTCCTCCGGTCCATAGAAAATAAGACCGGCTCCCTTGCTGTTCTTGCGTATCTTGGTGATATAGTAAAGTCCAAGCACCATATCCTGAGAAGGTACGGTTATAGGAGCTCCATTGGCAGGGTTAAGAATATTATGAGAAGCCAGCATAAGAATCTGAGCTTCCAAAATTGCCTCATTGGATAGAGGAAGGTGTACCGCCATCTGGTCACCGTCGAAGTCGGCATTGAATGCCGTACATGCAAGTGGGTGAAGCTGAATAGCCTTTCCTTCTATAAGTTTGGGTTGGAAAGCTTGAATACCGAGACGGTGAAGCGTAGGAGCACGGTTAAGAAGCACAGGATGTCCTTTAATAACGTGTTCCAAAATATCCCAAACAACAGGTTCTTTACGGTCTACTATTTTCTTCGCACTCTTAACAGTCTTTACAATACCACGCTCTATCAACTTACGTATAATAAATGGTTTGTAAAGCTCTGCTGCCATATATTTCGGAAGACCGCACTCATGCATCTTAAGTTCAGGACCTACGACGATAACGGAACGCGCAGAATAGTCAACACGCTTACCAAGAAGGTTCTGACGGAAGCGTCCTTGCTTTCCTTTTAGTGAGTCCGTAAGAGATTTCAAAGGACGATTACTTTCACTCTTTACGGCACTTGACTTTCGTGAATTATCGAACAGACTGTCTACTGCTTCTTGAAGCATACGCTTCTCATTACGAAGAATCACCTGAGGGGCTCTCTGTTCAAGAAGTCTCTTAAGACGATTATTACGTATGATAACACGACGGTATAGTTCATTAAGATCGGATGTAGCAAAACGACCACCATCAAGAGGGACAAGAGGTCTTAGCTCCGGTGGAATGACCGGTACAACCTTCAAGACCATCCATTCAGGACGATTTTGTCCCTGACTTGCACGGAAGCTTTCTACGACTTGAAGACGCTTTAATGCATCTTTCTTACGTTGTTGAGAAGAGTCTTTTGATGCTCTGTCTCTAAGCTCATAAGAAAGCTTATCAAGATCTACACGTGCTAGTAGGTCATATATAGCTTCTGCACCAATCTTAGCTATGAACTTATTAGGATCACTGTCGTCCAAATATTGGTTCTCTTTAGGTAGAGATGCTAATATTTCCAAGTACTCATCCTCTGTGAGCAGATCATTTACCTCAACAGATTCTATAGTACCGGGTTGGATAACAGCGTATTTTTCGTAGTAAATTACAGATTCCAACTTCTTTGCAGGAATGCCAAGGAGATAGGAAATCTTGTTAGGATTTGAACGAAAATACCAGATATGAACAACAGGCACCTCCAAAGAGATGTGTCCCATTCGCTCACGACGAACTTTCTTTTCCGTTACTTCTACACCACAGCGGTCGCAAACAATTCCTTTGTAGCGAATACGCTTGTACTTACCACAGTGGCACTCATAGTCCTTTACAGGACCAAAAGTTCTCTCACAGAAAAGACCATCTCGCTCCGGCTTGTACGTTCTATAGTTTATTGTTTCAGGTTTGAGTACCTCACCACTTGAGTTCTCAAGAATCTCTTCCGGTGATGCAATACCAATTGTTATCTTGGTAAAATTACTCCTTATTTTATTGTCTCTTTTAAAAGCCATGTGTAAATGCGTATGATGAAGTTCGATTCTTTTAATCCAATGTGAAACTCAAGCCAAGCCCTTTGAGCTCGTGTAGCAATACATTTAAAGATTCCGGTATACCGGGTGTAGGCATCGGAGTACCCTTGACGATAGCTTCATAGGCTTTAGAACGGCCAACTACGTCATCACTCTTTATAGTCAGAATCTCCTGCAAGATATGTGCGGCTCCATAAGCTTCAAGAGCCCAAACCTCCATCTCTCCGAAACGCTGACCACCAAACTGAGCTTTACCACCAAGAGGTTGTTGCGTTATAAGAGAATAAGGGCCGATAGAACGTGCGTGCATCTTATCATCAACCATGTGTCCCAACTTCAAGAAGTAGGTTACACCAACAGTTGCAGGCTGATCAAAATATTCCCCTGTTCCTCCATCTCTCAAGCGTGTAGCTCCATAACGAGGAAGCGAAGCCTTGTCTGTCCAATAGTCCAAATCTTCCAATTTTGCTCCGTCAAAGATTGGTGTCGCAAATTTTGTATCGAGAGTTTTTCCTGCCCATCCTAATACTGCTTCAAAGATCTGACCAAGGTTCATACGAGAAGGCACACCCAATGGATTCAAACACAAGTCAACGGCTGTTCCGTCGTCCATAAATGGCATATCTTCATAACGAACAATCTTGGAAACAATACCTTTGTTACCGTGACGTCCTGCCATTTTATCACCAACTTGGATTTTTCTCTTCTTAGCAATATAGACTTTGGCAATCTGAACTATTCCATTTGGTAGTTCATCACCAATTGTAAGATCATACTTGCGTCTACGAAGTTCGGATTCGTGTTCCTTAACCTTACGGAGGTAGTTTTGTACCAATGCACGGATAAGATCATTGGTGTGTTCATCATCCGTCCAGCCGTTCAGCTGTACCTCGTCATATTGTATTTGAGAAAGAACTACAGGAGTAAACTTAGTACCCTTTGATACCACTTCAGCCCCATGATAATTCATTACCCCGGCTGAAACTCTATCCTGAATAATCTTGACAAGCTTCTGTACTGCTACTTGCTTAAGATCGTCACAAACCTTTTCAAACTCTTTGTCCATCTCCTTCAAGACATCACGTGTAGCAGCTTTGTCTTTTCTCGTCATCATAGCACGAGAGAAGAGGTAAGTCTGAATAACGGTACCTATAAGAGAAGGTGTCGCTTTAAGAGATGCATCCTTAACATCTCCGGCTTTATCTCCAAAGATCGCATGAAGAAGCTTTTCTTCCGGTGTAGGATCAGATTCTCCCTTGGGGGTAATCTTTCCGACCAAAATATCTCCCGGTGTCACATGAGCACCAATACGAATGATACCTCTTTCATCCAAGTCTTTTGTAGCATCTTCAGAAACATTAGGGATATCAGAAGTTAGCTCTTCCAATCCTCTCTTTGTTTCACGTACCTCCAAGATATATTCATCCACATGAACAGATGTAAATATATCTTCTCGAACAAGACGCTCATTAAGAACAATAGCATCCTCGTAGTTGTATCCCTTCCAAGGCATGTATGCCACAAGCACGTTGCGCCCAAGAGCAATTTCTCCCTGTTGGGTAGAATATCCCTCTGTTAGGATATCTCCTTCCTTTACCTTCTGTCCTTTTCGGCAAATTGGGCGAAGGTCTATCGTTGTACTTTGGTTCGTCTTACGGAACTTTGGTAGTCTGTACTCGGTAATAGGGTCATCAAATGACACAAACGCTTCGTTTTCTGTTCTATCGTAGCGAATCTTTATTACCGTAGCATCTACATATTCAACTACACCATTACGCTCAGCAACCACTTGAGATCGAGAGTCTCTTACCAGCTGTCTTTCAATGCCTGTACCGACGATAGGAGCATCCGGTTGAATAAGAGGAACGGCCTGACGCATCATGTTAGATCCCATCAATGCCCGGTTAGCATCGTCATGCTCCAAAAATGGGATAAGCGAAGCTGCAATAGATGCAATCTGAGTAGGAGAAACGTCCATGAGGTCTACCTTATCCGGAGAAACCACAGGGAAATCCGAAGCGTAGCGAGACTTCACGATTGGATTGATAAACCGACCTTCTTCGTTTAGTGGTGCATTTCCTTGAGCTACGGTTTTATCTTCTTCCGCTTCTGCTGTAAAGTATTCTATTCCTTCAGGAGAGAAGTCGACCTTTCCGTTTACCACCTTTCTATAAGGAGTGGAGATAAATCCAAGCTCATTAATCTTTGCATATACACAAAGAGAAGAAATAAGACCAATGTTTGGTCCTTCCGGAGTCTCAATAGGACAAAGACGACCGTAGTGAGTATAGTGAACGTCTCGAACCTCAAATCCGGCTCGATCACGACTAAGTCCACCGGGACCTAGTGCAGAAAGCCTTCTCTTATGAGTTATCTCAGCAAGAGGATTTGTTTGGTCCATAAACTGAGACAACGCGTTCGTCCCAAAGAATGAGTTTACCACAGAGGAGACAGTCTTCGCATTGATAAGATCAATAGGAGTAAAGACTTCGTTATCTCTCACATTCATACGCTCTCTTACTGTACGAGCCATTCTTGCAAGACCTACTCCAAACTGATTATAAAGCTGTTCCCCAACGGTACGAACACGACGATTAGACAAGTGGTCTATATCGTCTATTGTTTGTTTATTGTTTTTAAGTTCGACCAAATAGCGGATGATAGCTATAATATCCTCCTTGGTCAATATCTTTACGTCCGGATCAATGTCCAGATTAAGTTTCTTATTTATTCTATAACGTCCTACATCTCCCAGGTCATAACGCTTTTCTGAGAAGAACAAATTGGTGATGACTTCACGAGCGGAAGCTTCATCCACAGGATCCTGGTTACGTAGTTGTTTATATATATGGTCTATTGCCTCCTTTTCCGAGTTGGATTGGTCCTTTTGGAATGTATTGGAGATGATAGAGAAGTCAAGACCTCCTTCATCCTCTTTGTGGAGAAGGATAGATGAAACTCCGGAGTCCAAAACATGCTGAATGTTGTCCTCTGTCAGCTCTTGTTCACGATCCAAAATCACCTCATATCTTTCCAAAGAGACCACTTCACCTGTCTCTGAGTCCACAAAATCTTCCAACCATGTCTTCAAAAGACGTGCTGCGACCTTGCGACCAAGATATTTCTTAAGATTGGTCTTTGTTACCTTTACTTCTTCCGCCATTCCGAAAATATCCAGAATAGCCTTATCCGTTTCAAAGCCAATAGCCCTCAAGAGAGTAGTTACGGGAAGTTTCTTCTTACGATCAATGTAAGCATACATTACGTTAGAGATATCCGTGGCAAACTCTATCCATGAACCCTTAAATGGGATAATACGTGCAGAATAGAGTTTGGTACGGTTCGCGTGCATACTTTCACTGAAGAAAACACCCGGAGAACGGTGCATCTGAGAAACGACTACACGTTCTGCACCATTGATTATGAATGTACCACTATTTGTCATATAGGGGATAGCACCCAAATAGACATCTTGAGTCACTGTATCAAAATCCTCATGATCCGGATCTGTACAGTACAGTTTCATCTTGGCCTTGAGTGGAACATTATAAGTAAGACCTCTGGTGATACACTCATCTATCGTATATCTTGGAGGATCTATATAATAGTCCAAAAACTCAAGTACAAAGTTATTCCTAGTGTCATGTATAGGGAAGTTTTCAGCAAACACCTTATACAAGCCCTCCTTTTTTCTTTTTTCCGGAGGAGTATCTAATTGCAAGAAGTCCCTAAACG
>JAUMWS010000037.1 GCA_030529525.1 Porphyromonas sp.
GCCCAATCACGCCGATGGTACTATGCAAATGGGAGAGTAGGTAGCCGCCACTTATTGTTGAGAGAGACATGAACCGTAACAGGAACATGTCTCTCTTTTTTTGTTTTATGAGGTTGAGAAAAAAACAGAATAATGTTAGTTCCCTGTGTCTATGCGGTTCAAATGTAAGAAAGAGCCTTTAAGATTTAGCTATAAGAGCATTAAATAAACTGGTTTTTTCTTCTTAGCTGCAATAACTACTTTATTTAAGATGTCATTTTGGTGCGTTAAAAAGGTACTTTTGCACTAATAAAGCCTTTGTTTGCAGTACTTTTGAGGATTAACTATAACGATTTATGGAAATGAATAGGAGCGCAAATAGTAGAGAAATTGATAATATTCTGAACAGAATAGAACAGGTGGAGCACGGCTTCAAACATATAAATTGGGGAGCAGATGAAGTTATGTCACTTTATGGAGAAAAGAGTTGTTTTAAGATAGCTCTTGACCTATTTAAGAAAGAGAGCTATCAAGCGAGAATGTTAGCTACCGTAATCTTGGGCCATTTGGCTGATAGTAATGAAGAAGCTCTATTGTATTTAAAAAATGTAGTCAGTACTGATGCTAACTGGCGAGTACAAGAGATGCTTGCTAAAGCCTTCGATGAGATATGTAGAAAAAGGGGCTACGAAGCATCCTTATCTCTTATTGAGGAGTGGATGAGTGTTGAAAATCCCAATACTATTCGAGCCGTAATAGAGGGTTTAAGAATATGGACAAGTCGTCCTTTCTTCAAAGATAGACCTTTATTGGCGATAGAGCTTATAAGTAGGCACAAATCCCATCCAAGTGAATACCTTAGAAAATCTGTAGGAAATGCTTTGAGAGATATTGGCAAAAAGCACAGAGGACTATTGCTCGGTGAATTGCAGAATTGGGACTTGTCTGATCCATTGCTTTTATTTACCTACAAGCTTGTAATGAAACAAAAGAAATAGCGTCTTCACTACGAAAGTTGCTTGTATGATGTTCTTAAAGAAATCGGTTTTAAGCATATGAATCTTCACTGCATCTCCGTAAGATACTTCCAGTATCGTTTCGGCATATTTTGGCGTTGAAGTTTGAGATTGATGCGCTCTTTTACCGTTATGCTTTGGAAGTATTCTTTCCACATCTTTTGGAAGAACAGCTCCTCATCGGATAGCTTCTCCTCTCCTATCACACCGCTTTTAAGGGTTGCAAAATCCTTTTCGGAGAATGAGATATAGCGTGTTGTTTCTTTGTCGTAGTAGATGCCGGTGTTTCTGTTTGTGTCGTATATGATCCACTGCTGGTCTGCGTATCTTGCCTCAAAGTGAGAAATGATGAGAGATAGAATATTGAAACGAGGAGATATGGGAGCAAAGTAGATATTGTCTGCTGTTCGTTGGAATCGGACGAACTGAATAAATTTTCTCGACTCTCCTGCCACCTTTTTTGCTATCTCTTTTACCCGTATTACATCTTCGTCTCCAAAGTTCATCTCAAAGCCTTTCGGAGAGTCTATCATCTTACAGATGTATCTGAATAGAAGCATCTCTACTTCGGTTTGCTCCGACAACCACACCAAGAGAAGCATATTCTGGGCGATTTTAGAGATCTTCTTTTCCAAGCCGGACCATACACGTCCGGCTTTTTTTGTATCTGTGCTTATGGTGTATATCTCATCTATCAGAAAAGATCTTTGTGCGCTTTGCGAAAGAATGGCTTCCGGCACAATTTTCTGTTCGTAGGAGAAAAAGACGCAGGAGAGCAGACCGTCAAGTGTTTTGTCGTAAAGAAATATCGCCATTCTCTATTTGTCTCTTTTAGGGCTGTTCTCACTCTCCGAAGTTTATAGGAATCTGCATCGCTGCCGCCAATGCCTGCTTCTCTTTTTTCTCTGCGACCTGCTTGCGAACGTATTCGGGCGAAAGTTCGTTGATGGTACGCATAGGAAGATCTCGGCAAACGATGAAGTATTGAGCCCTTTTCATCACCACTCCCATCCGTTTCAGCTGAAAAGAGTAGAGTGTCCCGAATCTTCTTGAAGCGAGTATCAGCTTTGCGGACTTTACTCCTATCCCCGGTATTCTCAGTATCAGTTCATAGGGTGCCGTGCTCAAGTCCACCGGGAAATATTCAGGATGCCGAAGTGCCCAACTCATCTTGGGGTCTATGTCCAAGTCCAAATCCGGATGTCTGTCGTTTACAATCTCATCTGCTCTGAAGTTGTAGAACCTCATCAGCCAGTCTGCCTGATAGAGTCTGTTCTCTCGTACAAGTGGAGGAGAGAGCAGAGCCGGCAGGCGACTGTCGTTCGTATTCACAGGTATGTAGCCTGAGTAATAGACCCGTTTGAATGAAGGGCGTTTGTAGAGTGCGGATGCGAGGGTCAATATCTGCTTATCGCTGTCCGGAGTGGCGCCTATAATCATCTGTGTGCTCTGCCCGGCAGGGACAAACTTCGGTGCAGAGCGAAACTTCTTTCTCTCTTCGACGCTTTCCAACATCCCTTGTTGGATAAAACGCATAGGGCCGAACACTCCGGCATAATCCTTTTCCGGAGCAAGTATTTTCAGGTTCTCCTCCGACGGTATCTCCAGATTTACGCTCATCCGATCGACGTACGTTCCTGCTTTGGCAACCAACTCCCGGCTCGCTCCCGGTATACTCTTCATGTGAATGTAGCCGTTGAACCCGTAAACCTCTCTTAGAAGCTTCACTGTTCGCAGCATCTGCTCCATCGTGTAGTCCGGGTTGCGTATCACTCCGGAGCTTAGGAAGAGCCCTTCGATATAGTTTCTGCGGTAAAACTCAATAGTCAGCTCTGCCAACTCTTCCGGAGTAAACATGGCTCGCCTGACGTCATTGCTTCTTCTGTTGGAGCAGTAGGCACAGTCGTATATGCAGTGATTTGTCAGCAATACCTTGAATAGAGATATGCAACGTCCGTCCGGAGTGAAGCTATGACAAATGCCCCACCCGGAAGCGTTACCTATTCCGCCCTTCGTGTTCTTACGAGAAGATCCACCGGACGCACAGGATACATCATACTTTGCAGCCTCTGCCAGCGTTTTCAGCTTCTCTATCGTGCTTTCATTCATTCGGAAAAGTGTCTTTGCTCGGTATTATGAGGAGGTGTTTTACCCCTGTTTGTACGACATCTAAAGATAGTCTAATTTACGATAGAATGCTTTATGAACGAACCCAAAATACACTTATTTTTTCCGAATATACTCTTTTGAAAGTGAGTGTAAACAGGATAAAAAGTTGTGCTAAAGCAGTATAAATCTACAAACCGAATCTCGATCTGTAGACGTCAAGCCACGATTGCTGCAAATCACGCTTCTATTTGCAGAAGTCGAGTCTTGATTTTCGGTTCTGAACGTGTTAAGCCTTGAATGTAGAAGCGTTTAGCTTCGATTGTAAACGGACCTAAAAGTTGGAGTAAACCGTAGAAGAGATGGATTTTTCTACCAAACAAAGAGGGAGTATCACAGTGCGCAAAATACTGCGTAGCTTTCGACATTCGGCTTTGGTCTGATGCTTTGGTACGCACCTTCCGGTCTTATTCTCCTCCATTTGTGTGAAAATTTTTTCGTTCCTGCATTGGATGTGTTACTGTTAGGGTGATTAAGGTTATCTTTGTAGAATGAGTTTAACATTTTTCAAAGGATCTGAAGATGAAAAGTATTTATAAAGTGGTGATGCTGCCCCTTTCCGGTGTGGCAATGGTGGCTCCTGCAAAACTGTTTGCCGAAGGAAAGAGGGAACCGAATAAGCACCTGAATATTGTATATATCATGACAGACGATCATACCAGACAGATGATGAGCTGCTATGATGCCCGTCATATCAATACACCCAATCTGGACAAGATTGCCGAGCAGGGAGTACGCTTTTCAAATGCGTATGTGGCAAACTCTATTTCGGGTCCGAGTCGTGCATGTCTTCTTACCGGAAAGCACAGCCATAAGAATGGTAAGAAGGACAACTACACCACTTTTGACGGAAATCAACAAACCGTACAGGAACTTTTGCAGAAAGCCGGATATCAAACAGCGATGATTGGTAAGTGGCACTTGGATAGCCAGCCTCGTCATTTTGACCACTGGGAAATACTTCCGGGACAGGGGGACTATTACAATCCGGACTTTATCACCGCTGCCGGAAAGACCAAATATGAGGGGTACGTAACTACGGTTACGACAGACTTGGGATTGGAGTGGCTTGATAGCAAGCGCGATAAGAGTAAGCCGTTCTGCCTCTTCCTGCACCACAAAGCCGTACACCGAAATTGGATGGCAGATACTGCCGATCTTGCTCTATACGAGGATAAGGTTTTTGAATTGCCTGCCAACTTCTACGACAATTACGAAGGAAGAGCCGCTGCAGCAAAGCAAGAGATGAGCATTGCAAGCGATAAGGATATGGACTTGGCTTATGACCTTAAGATGTACAGGGAGGGAAAGCCATCGAGACTCAGTGGCTGGTATCCGGGAATCATGAAGAGAATGACACCGGAACAGAGGGCGGCATGGGACAAACATTACAACCCAATCCTCCAACAGTTTTCCTCTGCCAACCTCCAAGGAAAAGAGCTTGCAGAGTGGAAGTATCAACGCTATATGAGAGACTATGCCAAGACCGTGAAGTCTTTAGACGACAACGTAGGCCGTGTACTGGATTATTTGGAACAGAACGGCTTGCTCGAAAATACGGTGGTGATCTACACTTCCGACCAAGGCTTCTATATGGGTGAGCATGGATGGTTCGATAAGCGATTTATGTACGAGGAGTCTTTCTCTACTCCTCTATTGGTAAGACTTCCGAAGGGATATGGTAAGAGAGGAGAGATATCTGAGTTGGTACAGAATATAGACTTTGCCCCAACGATGCTGGATATTGCCGGAGTAGAGATACCCGAAGATATACAGGGAGTATCGCTGATGCCGTTGCTCTCAAGCAAGAAAGCCCCCAAAGATTGGCGGAAATCGTTATACTATCACTTCTATGAGTTCCCCGGAGAGCATGCTGTTCGTCGCCACTTTGGAGTTCGCACGGAGCGGTATAAGCTGATCCGATTCTACAAGGATATAGAGTCATGGGAGCTGTACGACCTTAAGACCGATCCTTCCGAAATGAACAACCTCTACGGCAAACCCGGTTATGAGTCTGTAACGAAGGAGCTTAAACAAGAGCTTAAACGCCTTCAAGAGCAGTACGACGACCCTATCCGGACAGTCGTAAGTATGGAATAATGACTACCTTTAGGTGCAAATTATAACTCTTATAACCTATGAAGACAGGAACAAAAGTGGCTATAACTCTTGCTGCAACAGCATTGGGGTATATGGCATACAGAGAGTGGGGAAGAGTAAAACCCGCAAGAGCATATCCGGTGGACTCTTTTGAAGCGGAGCGATTCGTCGGTTCGTGGCTTGTGGTAGCGGGAACCCCTCAGTGGGCCTCTGCTCTTAAAGAGAATATGAGCTACGACTTTTCTATTCTTCCGGACGGATCCATGCAGGTGGTGAAAAGCTACTATGAGTCGGACAAAGACCTTTGGCACCGCTCGGCAGGGCATGTCTTGTTTCGCCACTCCACCTCTCGTGGAGCACTCAGAGTCTCTTTCTGCGGTCCGTTTTACAGAGGTTATAATATCGTGGCCATAGATGAAGCTTATAGTGTAGCTCTTGTCGTAGGCCGTACGCCTGCAGAGGCGATGATACTTTCGCGCACACCGGATGTTCCGGAAGAGATAATGAACAAGTATGTCTCTCTTGCCAAGTATATCGGGGTGAAGATGGGTGCTTTTACTTGTTTGGTTTAGAAAAAGAGATTTTTCTGTTTTGTACAACTGTTGTTGAGCCTTATAAAAATAAATAGATGGAGATAGTCGAGAAAGAACAATTGACGATGATGGCAAAGACCCTGTATGGGTTGGAAGAGGTGCTCTGTAAAGAGTTGCAGGCGCTCGGTGCCGAGGAGATAGAAAAAGGTAGGCGGGTTGTCTACTTTAAGGGGGATAAGAGATCGCTGTACCGTGCGAATATTCATCTTCGTACGGCATTGAGAGTACTTGTTCCCATAGCTACGTTTGAAGCAACCAATGCAGATGAAGTATACGACTATCTTAACGAACACGTAAAGTGGGACAACTATCTGGATCAGAAGTCTACCTTTGCCGTAGATAGCGTGGTATACTCGGATCACTTTACGCATAGCAAGTTTGTGGCTTACCGTACAAAGGATGCCATAGCGGATTACTTTTCAGACCTTGAAGGGCGTAGGCCGAATGTTTCGGTCAGCAATCCGGATATTTTGTTTCACCTTCATATCTCGCACACTACGGTAACGCTCGCTCTCGACTCCAGTGGAGAGAGTCTGCATATGCGCGGATACCGAAAGGCTCAGACAGATGCCCCTATCTCCGAAGTGCTTGCCGCCGGAATGCTGTTGCTTGCCGGCTGGGAGGGCAAGAGTGCTTTTGTGGATCCGATGTGTGGTAGCGGTACCATTCTTATAGAGGCTCTTTTGATAGCAAAGGGTATTCCTCCCGGAATTTTCCGCCCTTCGTTTGCTTTTGAAAGGTGGAAAGATTTTGATGAAGAGCTGTTCCGCTCTGTATTGGAAGAGTGGGAAGAGCGTCCTTTTGAACATAAGGTGATAGGAGCGGATATCTCTCCCAAAGCTATTGCAGCAGCTAAAAAGAATGCCGAATATGCCGGAGTCGTAAAGGATATTACTTTCATCGTCTCCGATGTTGCGGATCTCTCTTCTGAGCAAGTCCCGACAGCGTTAGAGGGAGAGGAGCCTCCTATGCTGATGACCAACCCTCCTTATGGAGAGCGCCTGAGACCGGAGGATCTCGAACAGACGTACAGCATTCTCGGTTCCAAGCTCAAACATCTTTTTACGGGCTATCGTGCTTGGGTGATATCTTCCTCCAAAGAGGGGCTTTGGAAGATCGGGCTTAAACCTTTCTTCAAGGAGACTTTATTCAATGGCTCTTTGGAGTGCGAGCTGAGAGGATATGAGACATTTTCCGGTAAGCGCAAAGAGTTTTTAGAAACTGCTCCGGGCAAAACGACTCGTAGATCTGCGAAAGAGTCCGAGTTCAAAACCAGAGGCTACTCTGTATCTACAAGGAAATCTGCCAATAAGGATAGAAGAGACAGAAAGCAAAAACCGGAGTTCAAGGAGAAGAGAGAGCAGGATAAGCGAACATTCAAACCTCGCACCTTCGGTACAAAACCGGAAGTAGAAAATGCTCCTCTTTCCCGAAGCGAAAGGGAGATAGAAGAGTTTCGCAGAGAGTTCAGACCTCGCCGTATAGCGAACTTTGATGATGACAGACGCAGAGCACCAAAGAGAGAGAACGAGGTGCGTTTCCGTCCTCGTCGGAAATATACGCAGGAAGATAAAGAAGAATAATAACCATTTATATATCCAAACACTTTAAGATAAGATGAAAAAGACCCTGGCTGTATCTCTGTTTTTGATACTGCTTTTAGGCGGAAAAGCCACAGCACAGATGAAGACGTTTACGTTAGATCAACTTATCCCGGGAGGAAAAGAGTTTCGTACAATCTTGCCGGAAAGTACAGTACAACCCCTACTAACAAGCACTCATCTCATTTATATGAAGGATGGGGAATGGGTGGCTACTCCGCTTTTCGGATCAAAGTCTAAAGAGACCGAGCCTTTCCTTACGGAAAAGAGTTGGAAAGAGCTAACCGGAGAGAGCAAGATCCCGGGAGCAATCTCTCGAAGTGAAGATGGATCTTATCTTGTGGCAACCCATTCGTCTTTTACCTATCACTTGTCCAACGACGGAAAGCAGGTTCTTGCCAAGTATAAAAGCGTTCCGGGAGGAGACAGACTCTATCACTCTACTCCTGCGGGAGCGGTAGCGCAGAGCGCCAACCATAAAATCTACATCATTTATCCGGATGCAGAGCCTCAGGAGATAACCCCCGATGGTACTCGCGAAGTGGTTTATGGTGAAATCCCGCATCGTAATGAATTTGGTATAAATGATGGTATGTTCTGGTCTCCTGATGGTCGGCTTTTGGCTTTCTATCGTATGGATCAGAGTATGGTAACAGACTATCCGCTGGTGAATACTTCCGCAAGAGTAGCGGAGCACACTCCTGTAAAATATCCTATGGCAGGAATGGCAAGCCACCACGTTACGATAGGAATATACGATACAGTAACTAAAAATACCGTCTACCTCCGTACCGGAGCTCCTGAAGATAGATACTTTACCAATCTTGCTTGGAGTCTCGATGGTAAGTACCTCTATATAGATGAAGTAAACAGAGAACAAAATCACTGCTCTTTGGTTGTTTACGATGTTGCAACAGGAGAAAAAGTGAGAGAAGTCCTTCAAGAGACTCATCCCAAATATGTAGAGCCTTCGGATCCAATCGTTCTTTTGGCAGGTAAAAAACAGGACAGCTTCCTTAGACTTTCGCGTAACGAAGGATTTAAGCACCTGTTCCTCTATACGAAAAACGGAGCTCAACGTAAACAGCTGACAGCCGGAGAGTGGGAGATTACCGCTTTTCATGGTCTTTCTCCTGATCATAAGTACGCTTATTTCACTTGTAATATCAATAACCCTACCGAGCGTCAAGTGGCTCGTGTTGCTATTCCAAGCGGTAAGATGGAGCTGCTCACCTCTGTGGCTGCAACCCATAATGCCATATTCAATGCCGGATTTACTGCAATGTTTGACCGATTCTCGTCTCAAACAATTCCCGGACAAGAGGACATCTATACTCTTAAGGGTAAGAACTGGAAGAAGGAAGCGTTCTTTACAAGCAAGAATCCGGTGGAAGGGTTTAAGATGCCAAACATAGAGAGAGGAACAATAAAGGATGCTTCGGGAACGTACGACTTGCACTACAAGATGACTTATCCTAAGGATATCAAGCCCGGTGAAAAGCTTCCTACCATCGTTTATGTTTATGCCGGCCCGCACGCTCAACTTGTTACAAATACATGGAATAGCCTGAACCGTGGTTGGGATATTTTTATGGCTCAAAAGGGTTATGTGGTATTTACGGTAGATAGTAGAGGCTCTGCCAACAGGGGTTTGGAGTTTGAGAATGCTACATTTAGAAGACTCGGAGAGATAGAAATGGAAGATCAGATGAAGGGTGTTGAGTTTCTTAAATCTCTTCCATTCGTAGACCCTGACAGGATTGGAGTACACGGTTGGAGCTATGGCGGGTTCATGACGACCAATTTGATGCTGACACATTCGGATGTATTCAAGACCGGTGTGGCGGGTGGTCCCGTTATGGACTGGGCTATGTATGAAGTGATGTATGGAGAACGCTATATGGATACTCCGCAAAACAATCCTGAGGGATACGATGCCAGCAATCTTCTTAAGAGAGCAGGCGATCTTAAAGGAAGACTTCTTCTTATTCATGGAGACCTCGATCCTACTGTCGTATGGCAACACAGCATACAGTTTGTTCGAGCTGCTGTAGATGCCGGTACATATCCGGACTATATGGTTTATCCGGGACACGAACACAATGTCAGAGGTCTGCAGAGGGTACACCTTTATTCTACGATCTCCAGATACTTTGACGATCACCTCAAAAATCTAAGCAAATGAACCAGACATCAAAGCATAACATCCTTGTTCTCGGTAGTGGCGGTCGGGAAGATGCCCTCGCATGGAAGATAAGACAAAGCTCTTTGGCGGACCATCTTTATCTTGCTCCCGGCAATGGAACAGAAAGAGCAGGAATAGAAAAATTGGATATTAAGCTGTCCGACTTCGATGGCATATACAAGGCAATAGTACAGCACAATGTGGATGTGCTGGTTGTAGGGCCGGAACAACCATTGGTAGATGGTTTGGTGGACTTCCTTAAGGGGAAAGAAGATCTTGAACACCTTCATATCGTAGGCCCTTCTGCCAAAGGTGCAATGCTTGAAGGCAGTAAAGATTTTGCCAAAGATTTCATGCAGAAATATGGTATCCCTACAGCAAAATATCTTACTGTTACGGCTGAGAATCTGGATGAAGGAGAAGCTTTTCTGGCTTCGTTGGCAGCTCCTTACGTTTTGAAAGCGGATGGTCTTGCTGCCGGTAAAGGAGTGTTGATACTCTCTTCTTTGGAAGAGGCTCAGAAAGAGTTAAGAGAGATGCTTGCAGGAAAGTTCGGTAGTGCCGGCAATAAGGTTGTCATAGAGCAGTTCCTTACCGGAATAGAGTGTTCTTGCTTTGTCCTGACAGATGGTAAAGGCTATATGCTCCTGCCCTATGCTAAAGACTACAAGCGTATAGGAGATGGAGACAGCGGACTCAATACCGGAGGTATGGGGGCTGTATCACCGGTACCATTCCTCTCTTCCGAGCTAAAGAATCGTATAGAAGAAGAGGTCGTGCGTCCTACCATAGAAGGTCTTAGCAAAGAGGGGATAGACTATAAGGGATTTGTCTTTATCGGTTTGATGATCAGTGGAGGAAAGGATCCTTATGTTATAGAATACAACTGTCGGATGGGAGATCCGGAAACCGAAGTAGTCATGCCAAGAATTGGAGAAGATATTCTTCCTCATCTTCTTAAACTGAAAGATCAAACCTTGTCTTCCGGCTCTCTGCAAGAGATTCCTGAGTATGTAACCACTGTTGTCGTGACCAGTGGAGGCTATCCTGAAACTTATAAAACCGGATATGAGATTACAGGTATAAGTTCAGCTGAAGAGATAAACAATAGCGTGGTCTTTCATGCAGGAACTAAACTCTCCGGGGAGAGACTCCTCTCGTCCGGGGGAAGAGTATTGGCTTGCACAGGAGTAGCTCCCACGCTTCAGGAAGCATTGGACAAAAGCTATAAAGCTGTTTCTCTTATTTCATTTACAGACAGCTATAATAGAACCGATATAGGAAAAGATTTGGAACCTTGGATATAACAAACATCGCTTTCCCGGCACAAAAAGCTTTAGAACAGATTCGTCTTGGCTTTTCTACTTACGAGCTTTTGGCTCCGTGGGTGCTTGGTATTGCGCTTGTTTTGACCTTGTTCTTTGTACGCCGGCATGGGCTGATATACTATGGAGGACGTTCTCAAGCGTTTATTGTTCCTCTATTGTTCGCAGCCCTTGCCGGTGCTGTTTTTAGAGAGATACCGCTTTGGACGCTTTCGTTGCTGAGTACTTATCCTTTGCTCTTTATTGTGGAGAAAGGGCTCAATAGCTATGGGCGAAAGCAGAGGATTGTTACGATGTTCGATACCGGTATCCTTATTGCTCTTCTTGCTCTTGTGCACCCCATTTATCTTGGGCTTATCTTTATTGTTCTTAGGGTGCTCAGGCGGCTTGAACTTCTGCATAAAAGACAGGTTGGAGCACTTGCTTTCGGGATTTTTACCGTCTATTGGTGTACGGCTTTGATTATATATATCCTCACAGATGTAGCTACTTTAAAGACTCATTCAATAGAGTATGTCTCTTTATTGGGAGGCTTTCTGAAAAATCTTAGTTCGGATTTGTTCTCCTCCTCCCGGTTTCTTTTACGAGAGCTTCCCTTGGCTGCTCTTATCCTTTTAATAGCTATTCAGATAGCCCAAGCCTTGCCAAGATCTTTGGAGAAGCAGAGATTTACACTGGATCTTCATCTCAGGCTGGTTATCTTTCTCTATGTCGCACACATTCTTTATGAGCCTCAAGGGATATCTCTTTACCTTTGCTGTGCTTTTTATATCTCCATTTTGTCGGGTTATTGCTTCACTCAATGCAGGGGCTTGCTTCGCCGTGGTTTGATATTTCTTCCTTATCTTTTTGTTATTTATAACTGCATACAAAATCTGCTGAATATAACATGGAGTTTCTCATAGAGCATGGATACTTGGGTGTTTTTGTGGCTGCTTTTTTGGCTGCAACCATTTTGCCTTTTTCGAGCGAGGTAGTTCTTTCCGGTGTTTTGCTTGCCGGAGCCGACTATTGGATGTGTATTGCCGCGGCAACCATAGGCAACTGGCTTGGAGGGATGAGTTGCTACTGGCTCGGAGCACAAGGTAAAAAAGAGTGGATCATAAAATATCTCCGTGTGAATCCGCTCCGTTTGGAAAAGATTACAAACTGGCTCCAAGGACGAGGAAGCTGGATGGGCTTTTGGGCTTTTCTTCCCGGAGTGGGAGACTTTTTTGCCATAGCGCTTGGACTGCTTCGAGCTAATGTCTGGAGTGTCGCACTGTTTATGTTGACAGGAAAGCTTGTTCGATATCTGGTGTGGCAGCAGATTGTGGACTTTTTTGTATCCCTCTTTTAAGTGAGATGATAAAAACAATATATACTTACACTTTAATAATAACACTTCTATGAAAAGAAAAATTGCACTATCCCTGTTGGCCTCTTTGGGTTTGAGTGCTTTTGCTTTTGCACAAGAGGCTCCTATGTGGGTGCGCCAAACGGCTCTTTCGCCTGATGGTCGTACCATAGCATTTACCTACAAAGGAGATATTTTTACTGTTCCCGTTTCCGGAGGACGAGCCACACAAATCACTTCCAATCCGTCATACGATACGGCTCCGGTTTGGTCTCCGGATGGAAGAAACATTGCCTTTGCTTCGGATCGAGAGGGAGCTATGAATGTTTATCTTACGGCTTCGCAAGGAGGAAAAGCCACGCGCCTTACATTCAACTCTTCGTCGGAGATCCCTGTTGCTTTCGATGGCGATCATAATGTCATTTACCGTGCCAATATTCGTCCTTCAAAGGAGGTCGGACTTTTCCCAACCGGAGTGTTCTCTCAGCTTTATACCGTTCCTGTTACGGGAGGACGAGCTAAGATGTTTAGCGCTATCACGATGGAAGAACCTTCTATCAGAGATGGAAAGATTCTTTTTACAGACCGAAAAGGGTACGAAGATCCGTTCCGTAAGCACCATACTTCCTCTGTAACAAGAGATATCTGGCTGTACAGCAAAGAAGGCGGATATAAGAAGATTACTTCTTTTGCCGGAGAAGATCGCAATGCACAGTGGATTGCCAATGAAGATGCGTTCTACTACACATCCGAGCAAGATGGAACATTGAACATCTACAAGCATTCGTTGGCAAATGGGAAAGCTGTTCAGCTTACCAACTTCAAGCATCATCCGGTACGTTACATCTCCGCAGACCGTGCAGGCAATCTCTCATTCTCATGGAATGGGGAACTTTATTATATGCCTGTTGGAGGTCAGCCGCAGAAGTTGAATATAGAGATTGTGGCGGACTATACTGTTCCGGAAGTACAGCATTTTAATCTTTCATCCGGTCTTAGCAGTATGGCGCTTTCTCCCGATAATAAGGAGGTTGCAATGGTTGTTCGTGGAGAGGTTTTCGTTACTTCTGTAGACTACAACACCACAAAGCGAATTACCAATACACCACAACAAGAGAGAAATATAACATTCAGCCCTGATGGCAGAAAGATTGTCTATGCTTCCGAACGCAATGGTAAGTGGGATCTTTTCATGACAGAGCTTGTTCGTAAAGATGACAAAAGCTTTACTTATGCGAGAGAACTGAAAGAGACACAATTGACAGACAGTCCGTATCCTTCATTTGATCCAAAGTTCAGTCCGGACGGCAAAGAGATTGCATTCTTGAGAGATCGTTCTGCTATTGTGGTGCTTAACCTTGCTACGAACAAAGAGCGATTGATAAAGGATAAAGTGTTCGACTACTCCTATTCGGACGGAGACCAATGGTTCGAGTGGAGTCCCGACTCCAAGTGGATTATTACGAACTACATCGGTAAAGGTGGCTGGAATAATAAAGATGTAGCCATCTTCAAAGCAGATGGTAGTGGAATGGTGCACAACCTTACCGAAAGTGGTTATTCTGATATCAGAGGACGCTTCGTTCTTGATGGTAAAGCGGTTCTTTTCTCTTCGGACAGATCCGGTTACAGAAGCCATGGTAGCTGGGGAGCCGAGCGAGATATCTATTTGATGTTCTTGGATAGAGAAGCGTATGATCAGTTTATCCGTTCTAAAGAGGAGCGAGAATTGGCAAAGAAAGAGACTGAAGACGCTGACAAGAAAAAAGAAGAGGAGAAAGGAACAGACAAGAAAAAAGATAAGAAGTCCAAAGCCAAGAAGGACGATAAAGAGAAGAAGCCCGAGAAGCCTTTGGTATTCCAGCTTGAAGACAGAGACTATCTCACCGTTCGTCTTACGAGAAGTTCCGGAATGCAGACAGACTATATCATTGAGCCAAAGGGCGAAATCCTCTACTATATAGCTCTTGTGGATAATGCTTTCAATCTTTATGAGACCAATCTTGTCGAGGGTTCTACCAAGGTTCTTATTCCTAATATCGGTCCGGGTTCGCTCTTCTTGGGCAAGAACGGCACCACTCTTTTTGTTGCGACATCTTCCGGTATCAAGAAGATAGACGGCACGAAGCAGACTCCCGTAACTTTCTCTGCTCCGTACGAACTTCGCAAGGCGCAGGAGCGTGAGTACATCTATCGCCACATGGTGCAGCAGGTACAAGATAAGTTCTACGATGTCAATCTCCATGGGGTGGACTGGGCGATGTATTCTGCAAACTATGGTAAGTTCTTGCCTTACATCAATAACAACTACGACTTTGCCGAGATGATGTCCGAGATACTTGGAGAGCTTAATGCTTCTCACACCGGAGCGAGATACGGTGCTCCCGTCACCGCTCAGGTTACGGCAAGTCTTGGTCTGTTCTACGACGAATCTTATACCGGTGACGGACTTAAGATTGCTGAGGTGATGCCGGGCAGTCCGCTAAAAAATGCAAAGAGTAATGCGAAGCCCGGTGCGATCATCGAGAGCATAGATGGAGAAAAGATTCTTCGCAATATGCCGATAGAGCACTACTTCAACGGCAAGGTTGGGAAGCGAGTGCTTCTCACCATCAGAGATGAAAAGAGCGGAAAGACTACAGAAGAGTACGTTCGCCTCATCTCTCAGTGGGCAGAGAACGGACTTCTATACAGACGCTGGGTAGAGAAACGCGCCGAAATGGTTAACAAATGGTCTGATGGACGCATTGCTTACATTCATATTCAGGGAATGAACAGCCCATCGTTCCGTAAGATGTACAAGGAGCTTTTGGGTAAATATCGTCATTGTGATGCTGTGATTGTGGACACTCGTTTCAATGGTGGCGGTTGGCTGCACGAAGATTTGGCAATACTGCTTAGCGGTAAGGAGTATTCTCGCTTCACGCCTCGTGGTACGTATATCGGTTCCGATCCTTTTGCTCAGTGGACCAAGCCGTCTGCCGTGCTTATGAGTGAAGGAAACTACTCCAATGCTCACGGCTTCCCATACGTCTACAAGGCTCTTGGGTTGGGTAAGCTTATCGGTGCGCCTGTCCCGGGAACGATGACTGCCGTATGGTGGGAGAGCCAGATAGATCCGACTTTGGTCTTCGGTATTCCGCAGGTAACATGTTCCGATCTCGACGGCAGACCATTGGAAAACTTACAGCTCGAACCGGATGTTTTGGTCTACAACACACCGGAACAATACCTTGCCGATGACGATCAACAGCTTCGTGTTGCGGTGAGAACTCTTCAAGAACAGTTGAGAAAGAAGTAATACTCTCCCGAGACTATTATATTCCCGAAAAAGCACCTAAGCTTTCGAGTAAAAGCTTAGGTGCTTTTCATTGAAACCTTATTATCATTCTTTAGATTGATAATTACCTCCCCGGTAAACGTTGATTTTCAAACTTCCTTTTCTTTGTTTACAAACATAATTTCGTTACTTAAATTTTTGTCTATGAAGTATCGTATTTCCCTCTTTGTCCCTATTCTGCTATTGTCGTTATTCTTCATAGGAGTACGACCCGTATCTGCCCAAAAGCCCGATTCAAACCCTTCGAATGCCTACGAGTGGCGAGGTTGCATGATAGATGTTTCCCGTCATTTCTTCACCATCGATGTGTTAAAGAAGCAGATAGATGTTTTGTCCTCCTACGGTATCAACCGTCTGCATTTGCACTTGACCGATGCCGGGGGATGGAGATTTGTCTTCCCTGCCTACCCACGCCTTGCCACACTGGCGGCTTGGCGTACCGAAAGCGACTGGGATAAGTGGTGGGGAAAAGGAGATAGGCGATATCTTCCCGAAGGAACACCCGGTGCTTATGGCGGTTACTATACCGAATCGGAACTGAGAGACCTTATCCTGTACGCTTCCGAGCGAGGCGTGATGATTGTACCCGAAGTGGAGATACCGGGACATAGTGAAGAAGTTACGGAGGCTTATCCCGAACTCAAATGCGAGGGCAATACCGAGGCGCAGGCAGATATTTGTCCTTCCAATCCGGCTTCTTATAAATTCATAGACGAACTGATAGCCGAAGTCGTCCGAATCTTTCCCTCCGAATACATTCATATTGGAGGCGACGAAGCGGGCAAGATTCATTGGCGTACTTGTCCCCGTTGCCTGGCGATGGCAAAACAGCTCGGTCTCAAAAGCACGGACGAACTGCAAGACCACATCGTAAGCTATGCGATGCGACGTGTCTTGGAACACGGGCGAAAGCCTGTCTGTTGGGACGACGCCCTGTGCAGCTCACTTCCTCAAGGTAGCATCATCATGGTGTGGCGGGATGTTGCCGAGGCGCAACGTGCACTCGATATGGGCTACGATGTTGTCTTCTCTCCCTCTCAGTACTGCTATCTCGACTATGCGCAGGATGCACCACAATCCCAACCCCGTTCCTTTGGCGGATATTTGCCGTTGAAGCGAGTTTGGGAGATGCAGCCGCCTAAAGGCATACTCGGAGTGCAGGGCAATCTTTGGACCGAATATGTCTCCACTCCTGAACATCTGGAATACATGCTCTATCCACGCATGTTGGCTGTTGCCGAGGTGGGGCGTTTGGGAGAGAAGCGTCCGCCTTACGATGAGTTCAGAGCATGGGCTCAGGGAGAGACAGACCATCTTCGCAGCAAAGGCATCAACAGCTTCGACCTCCGCCGAGAGCAAGGAGACCGTAAAGAGAGCCTTCAGCCTACCGTTCACAACGCATTGGGGGCAAAGGTTGTCTATCATCGTCCTTTCTATCCTTCCTACAACGCAGGAGGAGAGCAGGCGTTGGTCGATGGGTTGAGAGGCAATTGGCAGCACGGAGACGGGCGTTGGCAAGGATTTTTGGGAGAAAACTGCCTTGACCTTACACTCGATCTGGGAGAAATCCGTACCCTGCATTCCATATCAATGGACTTCTTGCAAGTGGACGTTGCAGGCATTTATCTGCCGAAAGACTTGGTTATTATGGCTTCAGCCGATGGAGAAAACTTTGTCGAACTCTTCCGAAAACAGCATCCGAAAGAACCTCGAACAATCTCTTTCATAGAGAATTGGGCTTGGAAAGGAGAGGCCAATGTGCGTTACCTTCGTATTACAGGCAAAGCGGAGAGCCGTGGTGAATGGATTTTTACGGACGAAATAGTGATACGGTAGTCTGCCAAAACATTTTCGTTGGTAAAACTGCCTCTTTCCGATGCCTCTGAACATTAAGATTGAAGCAGGGAAAAACCAGCTTTTTTAGGGATGGAATATATAAAAATGAACCTCTTCCAAACTCTCGAAAATCTCTCCCTGCTTTTCTCTTATTCCGCCCGAAAAATTCTTTTATCTCTGTAACCCATTTGATTTCAGGAGGATATAAACCGGCTCGAATTTGAGAAAAATTTTTTCTCAGTCCATTTCATGGGCTGTTTTCGCGTTAATTGGTGTGAATTTTAATACCGCTTCTCGTGAATAAATCTTAATGCGTTTTTAGGCTTGAAAACAACAAAAAAGAGGGTGAAAAAGGTAAGGTGCTTATTATCAGGACAATGAATGAAAAAGCTAAACACGTTTATCGAATCCGGTAAACGGGTTAAATGAAATCGGTAAACGGGTTCATTGAAAAATTAAACCCGTT
>JAUMWS010000038.1 GCA_030529525.1 Porphyromonas sp.
ACGAGGATAAAAAACTACTGACTCACTCGAAAGCCGGGAATAAGGTTTTCGAGGAAAATAACATCTTTGATCACGTAACGGATGGAGATAGAGTGGCTATTCTTATGGCTCACTTCGGAACCACTCATGAGGATACAAGAGAGAAAACCATAGATATAATAAACGATATGGTTACCGCTCACTATCCTACTATAGATATGTATGAGGCATACACTTCACGTATCATCGTAAAGCGTCTCAAGGATAGAGGTGTGGAGAAAATGCTTCCTTCCGAGGCTCTAAACTATCTGGCAGATCAGGGGTACACTCATGTTATAGTACAGCCTACTACTATTATCTGGGGTGTAGAGATGGAAAGTCTGTGTATAGATGTTGAGGAGGTAAGAGAAAGATTCAAAGAGGTTCGTCTCTGCTCGCCTCTTCTTTCATACGAAGAAGATTACGATGCACTTGTAGAGGCTATGACTGCCGAGACAGAAGAGGACGAAGTTTATCTTTGGGTCGGTCACGGCACCTACGATGTATCTACAGCGCAGTACGCAATGCTCGATTACAAGCTTAAAGATCTCGGCTATCCTAATCATATCATAGGTTGTATAGAGGGTTATCCTTACTTTGAGCAGGCGCTCTCACAGCTACGCAAGTTGGATACGAAGCGTGTACATCTTCGACCGCTTATGCTTGTAGCCGGAGAACACGCCAAGAACGATATTGCAGAAGACTGGAAAGAGATGCTGGAAGAAGAGGGATACGAGGTGGTTCTTCACCTTTGCGGACTTGGAGAGTTGCCGGCCGTTCAGGAGCGTTTCCTTGAACTTCTCACTTTCTATTCCCGGTATAGGAAAATAGGGATTATGCAGAAGAAAAATCTCTACATCTCCACGGGGAAAAAGATGAAGTAGAAAGAGTTGAATTTGAGACCTTAAAAATCAGTAGATCATAGCGAATGAAGAAAGGAAAAATAGTTGTTGCCGGAATAGGTCCGGGCGGAAAAGAAGATATATCACCCGCTGTGCTGGATGCTGTAAAGAGAGCAGACGTGGTAGTGGGATACAAATATTATTTTCAGTTTATAGAGTCAGTTCTCTCTCCCGACACGGTCTGTATAGACACAGGCATGAAAAAAGAGCAGTTGAGAGCCGAACAGGCATTTGATCTTGCCGAAGAAGGTAAGACGGTGGTGGTAATCAGTTCGGGCGATTCCGGTATATACGGTATGGCTCCACTCGTATATGAAATGAAAGATGAACGCAATAGCGACATCGAGATAACGGTACTACCCGGCATAAGCGCCTTTCAAAAAGCAGCTGCTCTACTGGGTGCGCCTATCGGACATGACTTTTGCGTCATCTCACTATCCGACCTTATGACGCCGTGGGCAACTATTGAAAAGCGTATAGAAGCAGCTGCAATGGCAGACTTTATTACGGCTGTTTACAACCCCAAAAGCAATGGCAGATATTGGCAACTGCATCGACTGAAAGAGCTGTTCCTTAAACATCGTGGTCCTCAAACGCCTGTAGGGTATGTTCGTCAGGCAGGAAGAGAAGATCAGAATATTACTCTCACCACGCTTGAAGCATTCGATCCGGAAGAGGTAGATATGTTTACGCTTGTCCTTTTAGGCAACTCCCAAACATACTGCTCTGCTGATGGAAAGATGATAACACCTCGAGGATATTACCGCAACAGAGGTATGCAAGCCGATAAGATCGGACAAGATATCATGATTCGCAGTTTCCAGACCATCGAGAGCGAGTTGGCAAACAAAAACATCCCCTTGGATCATAAATGGGCACTGCTACATGCCATTCACACAACAGCCGACTTCGATATGGAGAAAGTACTCTACACGGACGACAAAGCCGTAGAGCGACTTCACGAAGCCTTTATCTCCAAGAAAGTGAGTACGATCATCACGGATGTTACCATGGTTGTTTCCGGTATCAGAAAGGGAGCATTGGAGCGGTTAGGTATAGAAGCCAAATGCTACCTGCACGATCCGAGAGTGGCACAAATGGCTACAGAGAAAGGCATCACCCGTACTCAGGCAGGCATCCGATTGGCGGTGGAAGAGCATCCTGATGCGCTCTACGCTTTCGGTAACGCCCCTACCGCACTTATCGAACTGTGCGATCTTATCCGAAAAGGTAAGGCTTCACCTGTCGGGGTGATAGGCGCTCCGGTCGGGTTTGTCAATGTGTGCGAATCCAAGCACATGCTAAAATCTTTCCCCTCCATCCCTAAAATCATCGTAGAAGGACGCAAAGGCGGAAGCAATCTGGCGGCTACACTTGTAAACTCCATCCTGACACTTGACGATGCCGAACAGCTTCGTCCCGGACGAGATCTGTAAAGAGAAAAAAGATGAAGTTCACTATCATTGGCATAGATGACAATAGAGAGCAACATCTCTCCCCTCATCTCCAAGAGCGCATATCTCGAAACAGGATCTTTTCGGGCGGATTGCGCCATAAGGAGATTATGGATCCCTACCTGCCCGAAGGGTATAGCTGGATTCCGATAGTAGTTCCTCTCTCTCAGGTATTCGAGGCTTATCGCCGGCACAAAGAGGTTGTGATTTTTGCTTCAGGCGATCCGCTCTTCTTCGGATTTGCCAATACGGTTCTTCGAGAGATGCCCGAAGCGGAGATCGATCTCTATCCCTACTTTAACTCCCTGCAGTTGCACGCTCACCGACTCCTGCTCCCCTATCAAGATATGAAGATTGTATCTCTGACGGGACGCCCTTGGCACAAGTTCGACGAAGCTCTTATCCTCGGTTATGACCTGATAGGCATTCTTACGGATAACAAAGAACATACACCTCAAACCATAGCCCGGCGAATGTTGGAATATGGGTACGATAACTACAAAATGTCCATAGGCGAACTGTTGGGCAATGCCGAAGCGGAGCGGGTTACGACTCACAGATTGGAAGAGATGGCTTCACAATCTTTTGCTTTCCCGAACAACATTATTCTTCACAAGCAGTATGCTCGTCCCAGACCATTCGGACTCCATGAGGGCAACTTTCATCTTCTCAACGGCAGAGCCAAAATGATAACCAAAATGCCCATTCGTCTTCTCTCTCTAAGTGCATTGGACTTGCGAGAAAGGGCTGTATTTTGGGATGTCGGTTTCTGTACAGGCTCCGTTTCCATAGAGGCAAAGCTACAGTTTCCTCACCTTCAGGTCTATGCCTTTGAGCAGCGAGAAGAGGGACGGATGCTTATTCATGAAAATGCAAAAAGATTCGGAACTCCCGGTATCAATGCTTTTATCGGGGACTTCACAGAGACCGATACTGAGGGTTTACCGGCACCGGATGCTGCATTCATTGGAGGACACGGAGGCAAGATGAACGAAATAGTAGAGAAGTTGGCAGGTAAAATGGGCACAGGAGGCATATTGGTCTTCAATGCCGTATCTCCCGAAAGCAAGCAGATGTTCCTCGACGCCTGTGAGATGAATGGCTTTGGAGAGATGCAAACGACCCGTATCACGATAGACGACTTCAATCCCATCGAAGTGATGAGGGCTGTTAAACAATAAGACGACAAATGAAATCCATTGCAGTCATACTGGTTTCCGAACGTAGCCGACACCTTGCGGAGACCATCATAAAGGAGTATCCCGAAGCGGAGATACAACCGCTTACCCATGTCGGCGAACTATTTTCCCGCTCCGATGCTTTAGTCTTCATCGGGGCTATGGGTATCTGTATCAGAACTATTGCCCCATACATAAAGGACAAATACAGTGATCCTGCCATTGTCAATGTAGACAGCACAGGACAGTTCGTTGTATCTGTTCTCTCCGGGCATGTAGGAGGAGCGAACGAACTCGCCACAGCATTGGCAAGAGTACTGGGAGCACAAGAGGTGATTACGACCCAGAGCGATGGTCTTGGCTTATGGGCTTTGGATACGATAGGTAAAAAGTATGGTTGGAAGACGGAAACCTCCGAAGCCAACCTTAATGCACCCATCACCCTCTTTGTCAATGACAAAAAAGTAGCCCTTCTACTCGACATAAAAGATGCCGGTACCGCTTATATGGAACGTACGAAGCCGACACACGTAGAGATATTCTACAACATTGCGGATATAGAATGGGAAAAGTACGAACTCCTTATAGCCGTCACCCCAAGAATATACAAGGAAGGACCTCTTCCTGCCATCTACTATCGTCCGAGTGTCTTACACCTCGGCATGGGATGCCGTCGCCAATGCTCTTCGGCAGGGGTAGCCGGCTATCTGGAAGAAGCCCTTACGGGATTTGGCTACTCTCCCCTCTCCATCGCATCACTCTCTTCCATAGAGTTGAAAAAAGATGAACCGATGCTTCATGAGCTTGCCACACATTTCGGGGTGGCTTTACGCATCTTTTCGGATAAGGAGTTGGACGGCGTGGAAGTGCCAAATCCGTCCAAAAAGGTGGAAGAGGTAACATCCGTACCAAGCGTATCCGAAGCTTCCTCCATACTTGCATCGGAGGGTGGACCTCTACTGCTGGAGAAACAGAAAGGAGCACTCTCTGCCGGTAACGAATTTACTTTCGCCTTGGCGCAGGAGAGAGCGTCTATTCGCTCCGGTCATATAGAGATTGTAGGAGCAGGCCCCGGAGATCCGGAACTTGTATCGGTCAAGGGAAAAAGATTTCTGCAACAGGCAGACCTTATTCTCTATGCCGGCAGCCTTGTTCCAATAGAACTAACACACTATGCAAAAGTGGGAGCCACTGTACGTAGTTCTGCATCTATGAGCCTTGAAGAGCAGTTCGAGATCATGAAAGAGTTTTACGACAAAGGGCTTTTAGTGGTTCGCCTGCATACCGGAGATCCCTGCATCTATGGTGCTATCCAAGAACAGATGGCGCTATTTGATGCTCACGAGATGTCTTATCACATCACACCGGGGATCTCATCATTCCAAGCCGCAGCGGCAGCTCTTCGCTCGCAGTTTACCATTCCGGAAAAAGTGCAAACCATCATCCTCACCCGTGGAGAGGGGCGCACCATGATGCCCGAAAAGGAAAAACTGCATCTGCTGGCACGTTCGCAGAGTACGATGTGTATCTTCCTCAGTGCAGGTATCGTGAGAGATGTGCAAGCCCAACTGCTGGAACACTACCCGCCCACTACGCCTGTGGCTGCCTGCTACAAGCTCACGTGGAAGGATGAACGCATTTACAGGGGGGAACTGAAAGACTTGGCAAAAATCGTGGAGGAGAATAATCTCACGCTTACCACTATGATTGTCGTCGGAGATGCGATAGATAACCGCCACGGATTATCGAGACTTTATGCAGATGAGTTCAAACATCTGTTCAGGACATAACTCCTGAAAGAGTCTCCAAATACAATTTTCTCAAAACAAAAAGTATCTTTTTCTCATATAAAGGGACTGTGGCAAAATTCGATTTTGCCCAGCCCCTTTTTAGGTGTCTCAGAATGCGCAAAATGCAAGGCGCTAAGACTGAGGCTGAAGGGAGCATACTAAGGTATGTGACCGAAGCCGAATGTCGCAAGCAACACAGCAGTTTGTGCATTATGACACACCGCCTTTATTTGTTTGGAATGCTTCCTTTCAAAGCGGGACTATAATACTTTTCGGGAAGAAATTAAGCTGTTTGGAAGTTGCATTTATCTCTTTTAATTCTTTCTTTGAACAGCAACAGTATCTCAAATCAAGACTCGGTTTCCGGGAAGCAAAACCTGACTTCTGCAAATCAAGGCTTGATTTGCAAATACCAAGTCTCTACTTCCGAAACTGTAAGTATTCAGAGGAAATTCTATACACATTAACGTAAAACTCCGAACTGCTTCATATTCTTCTGCATCCTCCGCAAAACAGGTGGCAATGGGGAGATAAAAAAGAGGAGAGTTCCCATTAGGTCGGGAACTCTCCTCTTTTCATATAAAGCTTATAACGAAATCTCTTATGGAGTATTACTTCTTACCATAGCTGTCGATAATCTCCTTCGCTTCCGCTTCTTCGTCATAGATCTTGTAGATCACCTTGTAGAGCTTGAACTCTGCCATATTGAAGAAAGTAGGTGCATTACCGCTATTGGTTCTCATTACTGTGAGACGAAGATGCTTGATAGCAGGATCGGCATCCAGAGGAGCAGATTCGTAAGTGGAAGCAGCACCCGTAGGAAGATCCTCTTTGATGCGAGCAAGTTCGGTCCAAGCAGTACCATCCACACTACCGGATACGATAATGTCTTGAGGTTTACCGTTTGCATTGTTACGGTTCTTGTACCAAAATCTTACAGATGATTGTGCTTCCGGTATTGCTATCTGCAGATAGTGAGGCTCAGAAATCTGAGGAGCACTCCATCTGGAGTGGAAATATGTTCCATCATTGCCGTCGATCAGGTTTGCAATAGGGCCTTCTGATGGCTCTTGAGCATTGGTAGAAAGCATATCCACTGCAAGAGGAATAAGCTCTGTAGAGAAAGTCCTTACCGGTTCGATAGCCGCAGAAGTAGCCTTGATAGTCTGGCTCGCACCTTCTTTACCCGAACTGCTCACCGGAGTAACCGTAAACGTGTACTCTCCTGCTACCTTGAAAGTCTTAGGAATAACACAAGAAGTGGAGTAAGTACTTGTGAGACGAGTTGCATTTTTATTGGTATAAGGGTCAAAGTAGTTTACTCTGACATAAAGCAAATCCTTGCCTGCCTCTTCAACCTTATCCCAGTGCAGTACGATCTGACCCGGAGTAGTCTCATATCTTAGATTGGAGATGCTGATAGGTTCTACCGTAGGCATATCCTGCTTGTCCTTACAAGAAGCGAAAGCCAAAGCCAGTAGAGGCATAAGAGCCAGCATCATTACTTTTATTCTTTTCATTGTATTGTCTTTGTGTATTAATGGTCAGAATTTTAGTAACCCACGTTTTGAACCAGGTTGCGGTTCTTATTGATTTCACCTTGAGGGATTGGCATGAGATAGTTACGAGGAGAAACAAACGCACGTTGTACGTCTACTGTCATCACCTGATACATCTCTTCCAATGTGGTAGCCTTCATGTTCAGACCCTGTGGCTGTTGAGAGAAATAAGTCTCAGCTAGCAACCAACGGCGCATATCCCAGAAGTTTTGTCCTTGAAGATACATCTCCACCATACGTTCTTGACGTACGATGTCACGCATACCTTCCTGAGAGTTTGCCTTGCCCGGCTCTTTAGCCTTAGCCCAAGCTTCGTCTACAGTAGGGATACCTGCACGTGTACGGATCTTATCCAAGTAAGTCTTTGCAGTAGAAAGATCGCCGGTTTCCACAGATGCCTCTGCCATAAGCAGGTAAAGGTCTGCAATGGAGATAAACGGATAGATAAACTGAGGGTTGTTGCCCGGACGCTTAGCAGGAGAAACAAGCTTCTTGTTCAAGAAGAGTGTAGGACAGTAGTTATTGTTACGCAGGTTGTTGATAGGACCTCTACCTCCCGGTTCTCCGGCAAGCATCTTCATCACAACCTTTTTACCATTCTTACCTCTACGCAGGTTTCTTGCATAGTTTCCTCTTTCGTCCTTATTATCTATTTCATAATAACCATTTTGGAATGCTACCCAAGAGTAAAGACGAGGCTCACGCTTGTAAAGGAAGTTCGGAATACGACCTTCTGCGTTGGCATAACCCGTAGGAACGGTCATAAGATTCCACCATTCAGACTCGGCAAAGAATTCAGGGTCTTGCTCGATAGGCAGACCATTCTCTGTGTAGAAGCGCTTCATCATATTAAGCGTAACGCCTACACCCGAATATGCATTGTCTGATCCATGGTATGGTGCAGACTTAGCAGCTATGTCATACCAGCCTTGATGTCTTGTATCTCCCCAAATGATCTCCTTGGTATTCTCTCTATCCAAGATAGCAAAACGAAGAGAACGTTGAGTGTGATCTTGAGGTTCAGGAAGACTTGCCAAGCCACCATCTTGAGCTACATACAGTTCAAAACCATCTGCTTCAGCGGCAGAAATAGCAACTTTAAGGGCTTCCACGGCTTTTGTCCACTTTGCGGCATCGTATGTCAATGGCATAAGTTGAGTACCATCAGGGCTCTTAAGATCTGCATAGAACTTAGAGTTACCATTGAACAGAGGAGAAGCAACCATTACATAAAGCTTAGCCTTAAGAGCCTTAGCAGCTGTGCTGGTAACCAATCCATATTCGCTACCTGTACGTTCCCTTGGAAGCTTGGCAGCTGCAGCGTCAAACTTGTCTACAACAAACTTAACACACTCATCCAACGGACGGCGAGGCAAAAAGTCCTTAGCGTCTGTATTAAGATCCTCTACCTTGGTAACAATGATAGTAGGACCATAGTTTTGGATAAGCAAATAGTGGTAGAAACCGATAAGAAACTCCGCTTGCGCCTTGTAATCTTCTATTGTGCTCTTCTCCATTCCCGGTACTTTGTCTATGTTGTCTATCAACATATAGCAGTAGCGAATACCGGTAAACAGACTGTTCCAATAAGAAATCACAGGATCACTGGCAGTGTAAGTTCCTTTCGGAAATCTTGCAAAAGTCTCGTGCTCAAAGGATGTTACCACTTCGTCACCGGTTAGGAAGTCCAATCCCGACACCGTAGCGGAAAGTTTTGGCAATAACCCGTAGCAGGAATAAAGGAATTTTTCTGCAGATTTTGCATTCTTGAAAGAGTCTTCTATTGTAGCTGTTTCATCCGGAACCACGTCCAAATAGTTACACCCACTCATAGATCCCATGAGAAGCAAAGCCAATAGTATGTTATATATCTTTTTCATGTCTAATTCTCTAAATCGTATTTGTGATCATGTTATATATGTATACTACCCTGTCCATTATTTGAATGTCACTTGAAGACCCACGTTTACAGTAGTCTGAGTAGGGTATTTTAGACCATTACCCCCTCCCATTTCAGGGTCCCAATGCTTAAACTTAGAGAAGGTATAAACGTTCTGAGCAGAGACATAAAGTCTTGCATTCTTATAAGTATAACCCAATTCTATATTTTTCAACTTCAAGAAAGAAGCATCGCGAAGCCAATAAGTAGAGGTTGCAGTGTTGACAGCCTTATCTTGCTTAGTGAGTTCCGGATAAGAGGCGTAGATATTTTGGTTAGATGCACTCCAGTGATCGTCTGCGATAAACTGCAATACGTTACGGTTAGACTGCGTACCGAATGGGTGGAAACCGGATAGCATCATAGAAGTATTGGCAACACCTTGGAAGAAGATACCAAAGTCTATGTTCTTGTACTTCATATTAGATCCAAGACCGTATATGATTTCAGGAACGGTTGGATAACCAATAGGAGCACGGTCATTCGAGTCGATACGACCGTTATAGTTACCATCTCTGTCCGGAAGATCCTTATACTTGATATCTCCGGCCTTAGCGCCATTAGCAAATGAAGATTGATCCGGGCTGTTTGCAACCTCGGCATCGTCAATAAACAGACGCTCTGCGATATATCCTGTCCAGACATTCAAGCTACGACCAACCTGTGAAAGAAGAGGATATTCAAGGAAATAAGGTTCGTCCCACTTCTCTACACGGTTGCGTGCAAAGGTAAATGTACCACGAACATTGTACCAAAAGTCCTTATTTACATTCTTATTGAAGTCAAGTGATGCATCTATACCACGGTTGCTAATCTCAGCAAGGTTACCATAGATCTTGGTTGCCGCTGTACCCATATAGCTTGGAACGGCTCCACGTTGCTGGAATACATTTGTACGATACTCGTGGAAAAGATCCACATTAAGGCGGAAGCCTTTAAGGATTTGAAGGTCAATACCAACGTTTGCTTTCTTTCCAACTTCCCAAGTAATATCCGGATTACCGAAACGTCTGATGTTAGGACCTCTCAGTTCGTATCCTTGATCCAAACCTGTAATATAAGAAGGCCCTCCGGTTTGCAAGTCTACATCAGGCAGGTAAACAAAACGGTCTCCACCGATAGCCTCATTCCCCACAAGACCATAAGAACCACGAAGCTTAAAAAGAGGGATATACTCTTTAACCGGTTCCCAGAACTTCTCTTCAGAAACGTTGTAACCAAGAGCCACAGAAGGGAAGAAACCAAAACGCTTACCCTTTGCAAAATTTTCTGTACCGTTAAATCCGAAGTTAGCTTCGAATACATATCGGTTATCGTAGCTATAAGTGAAACGACCTGCAATACCTTGCTTGCGGCGTGGCAGGTTATGCAAGATGTTATCGTTAGAGAGGTTATTGGCTGTCTCTTCCTGGTTATAGTTGAACATGGCACCTATATCATGTCCCCCGAAATTACGATTCCAAAGCAACATGGCGTGTGCATAGAAACGACGGTCCCCGTTATTTCCTCCGGCAGACTTCAAGTTCGTATTCACTTCGTCGGCCAAACGGTTAAGCGTGAAATCGTATTCTCCTGTTGTCGGATTCAGTTTATAACCTGTCAACTCGAAATAGTTGTTATCACGATAACGGCTTGTGCTTGTAGAAGCCCAGTTCTTGAATGAAGCCAAAGCAGTAAACTTAAGCCCCGGAGTGATAGCTTTAAGATCTTGTGTAAACTCAAGGTTCGCTATCACAGTAGAGTTGAAGTTATCCGTATAGCCTGCCACTGCCGTAGCGTATGGGTTAGGGATAAGAGATGGTCCTATCTTTCTACTACCCCATTTAGTGTAGAGTGTTTCGCCGTCCTCAGGATAAGCGATAGGGAAGTCTACCGGGTTCGTATTGATAACCTGTCCGAATATGTCGTTGATACCTGTTCTCGGGCCTCTGCTTTGTCCTATTTGAGCATTCAAACGGAGGGCAAGAGAAGAGGTCTCTGTAAAGTTCACACGAATATTGTTTTGGAATGCATAGCGATAAACCTCCAAAGAGTTGTCGAACGAGCTATGCTCCAAACTTCTATTCTTCAACATACCTGTCTGATGGTCGGCTGTAACAGACATAAAGTAGTCCAGTTTTCTACCACCACCACGGATATTAAAGTTTGCCTTTTGGTTAAACGCAGCTGTTTTGAACAGTTCATCGTACCACATAACGTTAGGGAAGACATAAGGATTAAGCCCTGCACGAGTAGCTTCTATCTTCTCACGTGTGTACTTAGCGTCTCCGGTTGGGAGGTTATCCAATGCTTCGTTGAACAACTCCATGAAGCGAGGACCATCTACGAACTTTGGCAAACGAGTCGGAGTATTTACATACCCTTCCACGCGCACATTGATAATCGGCTTTGGAAGATCTGTTCCCGTCTTAGTAGTGACGATAACCACACCATTAGCACCTCGAGAACCATAAAGCGCAGTAGCCGTAGCATCCTTAAGAATAGAGAATCCTTCGATTACCTCAGGGTCAAGAGCATTAAGGTCTCCCGCAGACACTGCCACCCCGTCAAGAATAATAAGCGGCGAGCTGGCATTTACGGAAGAAATACCACGTATCCAGAAATCGGCACCATCGGCACCCGGAGCTCCGGTTCTTTGGACAGAAACCACACCCGCAAGACGTCCTGCAAAAGAAGCAGAAAGGTTAGATGCAGGGACCTTAAGTTCTGCCGGACGAACTGTCTGAACAGAACCCACAAGAGAAGCTTTCTTCTGACCTGTGGCAAACGCTGTTACGACAACATCTTCTGCTGTCAAGACATCTTCTTTAAGCACAACGTTGAGGTTCTGTATTCCCTTCACGCTTATGCGTTCGTTGCGATATCCTACGGAGGTAAAGAGCAAGTGGTGATTGTCTGCTACTCCGCTGATAGTAAACTCCCCTTTAGCATTTGTAATAGCCCCTTTGGACGGAACCTCTGCTACGCGAACGCGCACACCACCCAGTGGTGCTCCTTTAGAGTCTACTACTTTACCTTTGATCGTTTTCCCTTGATTGGCTTGTGCTGCCGTTGTTACCACTGCATCCTCATTCGGTACAGCGTATGCAACTGGAGCAACACTTAAACCACCCAAGCAGATAGCACCTGCAAGAGCCACCCTGCACGGCCATAATGAAAGAAACTGCTTCTTCATGTTCTAAAAAAGTGATTTTTGGTAAACTGATATAATTGTGTTAAACATACTTTCCGCTGGTTTTCTTCTTTTACCATTAACATAAAATCTTTTAAAAGAAGATCGCCATTGACTAAATCTCTCTTGGAATACGCTTCCATTCTAAAAAGAACATACTCATATTCGCGCCAAAAGTAGGTATTATTATTAATACCAACAACTTTAACTCCTCTTATTCCTCTGGGAAGAACGTTTTTTAACTTGCAAATCTCGCATAAATCCTATACTTAGGAGAGATGTTAATGAGATATAGAAAGTATGTTAATAAAATTAAGACTTCATTTTTCTGCTCTTTTTCACCTGAAAAGAGAAAAACATCTTTCCCTAAAAAGAATTTTTCAACCATTAAATGTTATGGCTTTCGTGGAAAGAAAAAGTCTTAAACTCTTATTCTTTAAATTTTAATTCCTTATTTTCACTCTTCCAAAGCGCAAAAGTCCTTTTAAGATCACTTTTTTCGCGTTTGCATCAGTAGAAAAACATCTCTCAGAACAGAATGAAAAAACGAAAAAATATCGCTCCAAAGAGCCGGATGCACTAACCTAAATATTTCGACCCAAGGGTTTCAGATAACAAAAATTCTTTGTTTTATCCCACCCCGATAAGATTACTTAATAAAATTAACTCTTCAAACTATTTTCTTTGGACGGATCTAAAAACAGACTTGAATAAGAACAGATTTCTCAAAAAACAGATTACAAAAATTCAATATACACGAACAAAAAGAACCATAAACACTTTAAGTTTTTCAAATCAAAATATGATTGCTAAAAATCAAAGCCTGAACTTATAAAAGTCAGACCTTGAACGGCAAGACTCAAAGCTTGATTTTTGGAAATCAAACCTTGAAAAGAAAGTCTGATAAGGAAGAAACAAGAAAAAAGAGGCTATCAGCCTCTTTTGTTAAGCCGTTCTTTGAAACTTCAAAAAGCACCTCCAGCCATTTGGAATACATAAAAAAATGTCTGCGCTCACCTCAACGGCGAACGCAGACCCATTATCAATCTGAAAAGTTCTCTTGTTACTATTATGATAGCTGTTTGCTATTTTTACCGGGAAGAGGAGACAAAATGAAGAAAGCCGATTGAAGTGCTCTCCACTTCGTGACACTCCCCCCTTACGATGCTTATCGTCTGTGAGTCTCTTTATACTTGTCTATCTGTTTTTCTATAGCTTCCAATGCTTCCACTAAAGCTTGCTCAAAAGAGTCTGCACTCTTTGCCGCAACCAATTCGCTATTACGAACAGCGACAAGCACCTTCGCCTCTTTATTACCATTCGTCTCGGGTTTTATGAGAGAAAACAACACATCTACCTTGATGATGTCCCCTAAAAAGCGTTCAAGTTTTGATACTTTCTTTTCTGCAAACGCTTCTAACTGAGCACTAAGCTCAAAATGGTTGGCTTGGATGTTAATGTTCATACGCTTTACTGTTTGTGCTCGAGGATGAGCGTGATACATTCTTTGCAACTCCTTAAAAGAAGTGTGCGTATAAATAGTTGTGGTTGAAAGATCGGTATGACCTAAAAGCTCTTTTATACTGAGCAACTCGGATCCGTTATTAAGCATGGATGTTGCGAACGAATGCCTCAAGACGTGAGGGCTACGCTTAGACAACCCTGCCACTCCACCGAGAGCGCTCCTCACTATGGTGTAAAGCCGTGCGGGAGAAACTCTCCCTCCATCCTCCATACACAAAAGATACGGATGCGCAGGCGCTATACTTTCTCTTCTACACAAATATAACTCTATTTTTTTTAGTAAACAAGTGCCAAAAGGGACAATGCGCTCTTTGTCTCGCTTACCTAAAACTTTGATCTCCATCTTGGGAAAATGGATGTCCGAGACCTTAAGTCCGCACAACTCGAAACGACGAAAGCCGGTCTGATAAAGCATATCCACCACAAACGCAATATTAAGATCTTTATGCTCATGAGACTGCTCATAAATGTTATAAAGATCCGAAATAAGACGAACAAGCCCCTCACTTCTAACATAAGTGGGTAGCTTACGATCTTCTTTGGGCATGGAAAGACCTATACACGGATTGCGCCCGACTTTTCCCTGAACCCGCAAATAGGTATACCAGCTCCTGACAGCACTTATCTTACGCTTAACAGTGGTGGCTTTCAGATCAGATGTAGAAAGCCTTAGCATCCACTTGCGCACCTCTTTGGGAGAAATATCCGCATAGCGCTCCTCCCCTCCATCTCCGAAATACTCTGAAAGAAAAGTAAGCCAATCCGTAAGATCTCTCTCATACGCAAGAATGGTATGAGCTGAAGCATTACGCTCATACCTTAAATAGTCTATGTAGGATTGAAACAGTTCTTTCATACGTTCTGCATCAGCGGAGATCCTCAAAAAAGAAAAGAAATCTTTCTCCTCAAAAAGATAAAACAGATTTATCCTATGGTCATCAAATATAGCAAGAGTTTGGAAAGAGGACAAAAAATAATCAATAACAAAGAGATTATTACCATCTGTTTAGAAATAAGGTGACTGTCTATACACAATAGGAATCAAGACATACAAAGTTCCGCCCGTATCTTTCTAAAACAAAGTTTTTGAAAACTAACATAATATACATATATTTACAAACCCCAAGTCGAATAATAAGACGATAAAAAGGTGTTATTTGCAACAATCGTCCTTATTGGAATCATAATAACACTAAACGAATACTTATATCAACCCGCCATTTAATTTGATTCGTTATGGTATATTTTTTCATTACAGTCGTTGTCATACTTTTTTTAATCGCGATAGTCAAAGTTTTATCCGGCAACTCAACATCTTCACAACCGATAGCGTCCCCTCTCACAGAAGAGCAAAAGCGATGGTTACAAAAAGTAAAGTCAATTTTTGAAGAAAATAGAGCCGTGTCGTTTTTAGATATTTTTGTAGAGTGCGGAATGCCTGAAGCAATAGCCCACTCCAAGAATGTGGACGCGGTAAAGCAGGCTCTCCCTTTCGACAAGAACGAAACAAGACACGACGGCTACGATATTTTTAGCTCTTATCAATGGGCTATTGCTCAACGCTATGATCTGCAACACGATAAACTAGATCCTCTTGAAGCATCACTTCATGGACTCAACTTGCAAAAAGGGGAAGAGGTATATCACGTGATATACAGCGTGGAGCTTCATCAGGAAAAAACAACTCATCACAATATAGCTTATTCGGGAGTACTGTGGCAAAGTGGTTCATTGTCTGCAGGAAGTATCTCTTTTATAGGCAATGAGATTACCGGCTTCTCTCTTATGGATATTGGAAAGTTGTTTCTTTCTAATGAACGTATATTATTCATCGGAATGCAAAATAATGTAACCGCATCAATACCTATCGAGAGCGTACTCTACTATAATCTTTATCAAGACGGAGTTCTCATCCATACACCGAATAGAAAACCTCTGTTGCTAAAATTTGATGTAGGATATAAGCCGGAAATACTCCATGTGGAAGATGGACTAAATGAGTTTATAAGTGTTCTTAACCGCATTATTTCAGGTACTGAAAATCAAAAACTGTCCAAATAATTCCACCTTAATAAAGGGACTAAATCTCTTTGCTGAGTACGTTTTCACAGCAATGTATGAAGGCTTTGTTTTATTCTGAAAGGATATATATCTGTGTATTAACAAGGCAAAAAGCCAAACGAACAGAGAAGCAGAACAATAGCGAAGTGCTTTAGAACAATTATCTTATCTATCCCCTAAAAAATACTCTCTAATCTTCATTTTAAAGCATTTTACCCGATGTTATGTTCAAAGATCAAACACATCAAAAATAAAACAATCAAACTAAAAAACATTACTATATTCGCAATATTGTAAATTCCAAACACATTTTTTATGAGAACCATCATATTCACATTGGTCATATTGTCAATTACCCTTTTTTCTTGCAAAAGCAATGAAGAAAAGAACCGATCTAAAATGAAGGAGATTATCATCAAAGAATTAAATGATAATGCCTTCAAGCTTAATGCAACAGTAGAAATCATTGAATATTCTAACGACCATTATACCATAAAAGATGAGAATTATCTCGACACCCTAAGGCTGGGTATAAATCTCGAAAATATAGAACACTTTGAAAGTATAACAAATACGCAGATAGAACTTGTGAAAATTTGTCTCAACAAGTCAGATTGTATAAAGATATGTTTGGCACAGATGATAATATAACACAAATTAAAATGGAGGATTACAAAGAAGCATTGAAAAAACTCCGACAATATGGTGATTCCTAAAAGTATTATATTGAACAGGATAGTTTAATTCGATTAAGAATTACGGAAAGGAGCAGTGCGAAACTTAATTTATTATTACGAGGCATATATGAAGGCAATATTGAAAGATAATAATTCAGAGAAGACAGAAAATTTCGCGGATACAATATGGAGGGTATTCGACGAAAAGCTTAACACTATTAAATATTAAAGACCTAAGCTCACCAGACTTTTGAATTAAATAGAGAAAATTTCACATCATAAAGCAACAGAGCAAAGATACAGATATCAATAGCAACATTGCTTCCGAGTCGCTATATGAAAGCATCTCCCGAAAGTTGGTAATTTGTAGAGCCATCCTCAGAAGTTCTAAGGCTGTAAAGACCTGCAATATTTAAGATTGAACAACAGCCTGAAAATCTTCAATCTATTATCATTTCGTTATTTACGCCAATACAAATATTGTTTTCGTCAAATAGCAGTGTAATACTATAAGGCATTTCCGACCAAGTACATAGGGACCCTTTTCTCCCTGTATCCGCAACAGTACAGGCTTGTATTATTCTAGGGGCACCAACCTTTTCTTTTATTTCATCCAAAGTTTTGCCTGCAAGATTGCCCATTGCAACAAAATCCTCTTGCAACATGTACCCTTTTGCCGTGGTCAGACCGGCAACAAAATATCCTACAAGTATCCCGAAACCCAACCCGCATATCACTCCAACTGTTGAAAAACTGGAAAGAAAACCTCCAAGACCAAAACCGATTAAGGCAAATGAGGTTGCCATTGAATGCTTATTCATATTCATAGTTCTTCCATCATTTATTATTTCAAAAGTCTTTTACAGAGTCTTCCGCTCTTTTGTGGCGGTTCGGTAGCGTGGTTCGGCAGCCCATTCTATTAAACATCCTTGCTTAACAGCTCCGAATAATTTATTGCTTGTTTCCTTACGGACAAAAGCGATTGATATAAATAACAACCCTCTCATTGTTTTATTGTTTATAGTTAACGGTTCTCAAATATATAAATTTCACAAAACAATAAGATCTTTCTTTTGTTTTTTTCAGAACAAAGCTGCTTAGCCAGTAGTGTAGATTTTTCGGTAAACTGTATTTCGGTTGTAGTAAAAAGAAATATAAAAACCTTGGAAGAAGAGTTTTAGATGGAATACAACAATAGAAAAAAAGCCGAAGCGTAATTGCTTCGGCTTTTGGGGTATCAAACCATAACTATCTCCGCAAAAAATAGAATATCACATTACTTCTGTTTGCCTACGTTTTGGAGTGTTCCATCTAATGTTGTGTTCAAAGGCTAAACAGATCAAGAGTTTGGAAAGAGGACAAAAAAATAACCAACAGCAAAAGAGTTGCTATTGATTATAAAGAAAAGTGGAGGATATCGGACTCGAACCGATCACCTCGACACTGCCAGCGTCGCGCTCTAGCCAGATGAGCTAATCCCCCAGCATGTATATGTAAAGATATATTGAAACAAAAACCAACTAAGTAGAAGGGAGTAGAAGATGTCTACACCTTAAAAACTATATACTTATGTATTTACCTATGTCTGTACCTGAGCAATAAAAGTCTATCTCTCATCAAGAGAAAAGACTCCGGATACCTTGCTCCAGAAAGGAGGTGTTCCAG
>JAUMWS010000039.1 GCA_030529525.1 Porphyromonas sp.
TTACCGATTTCATTTAACCCGTTTACCGGATTCAATAAACAGGTTAAGAAATTCTTCTTAATTTGTTGTTTGTGAGTGTTTTAGCTGTTTTAGCCCCTTTTTAGGGCTGTTTGAGCAAATTTTTCTTCTTAAGAATTGTTTACACGATAAGGCTTATTATTTTACCTATATTAACTCGAAAAACGGCTCTGAAACCGATCGAGAGGAGAGTTGTGCCCGAAAATGAGATTTTTATATCTATTTGATTTTTAGATTATTGTATGTTCCCTTAATCGTAGCGGCAGAAAATCGGATTTGACGAGCAGCTTCCTCCGACCGCTTTTCCCAACCCCATTTTTATATAAAACATCCCGACCTGTTCCTGCTCTCTTTCGATGGAAAATGGTGCAGGTACGAGGGGGAAATTTGCCGGTCGGTATGTGTCGAAAAAAGTGTTTCCGTTTTTAACCATTTAGTCTGAAAAAGGGAATAAGAACTGCTAAACTTCCCGACGATGGCGATAGAAGGTTGAATAATAGGAAAAAAGCAGGGTATAAGGGGCTTAATATTTGGCAGAATGAGGGAGTATTTATAAATTAGCACTTGTGATCTAACAGTAGTTTAAGCAAAGAATGAAAAAAGATATAGAAGCAAAGCGAAAAAACGTATTTGTTCGTGTGTACCGATTTTATTTGGATGGGTTCCGAAGCATGACGTTGGGAAAAACGTTGTGGCTGATTATCGGAATCAAGCTCTTCATTATGTTCTTTGTTCTCAAGCTTTTCTTCTTCCCGAATTATCTCTCCAGCAAAGCAGATACTCCGGAGGAAAAAGCAGATTTTGTGAGCAAAGAGGTGATCAATAGACGCTGATCGGGGTGTCGTGGAAAAGCACAAATAGTAATCAACTTAATATATTTTATTTATGGAAATGATAGACACATCATTGATAGACTGGTCAAGGGCGCAGTTTGCTCTTACTGCCATATATCACTGGTTGTTTGTACCCCTCACTTTGGGTATGGGTGTGGTTATGGCTCTTGCCGAAACAAAGTATTACAGAACAGGCGAGAACTTTTGGAAAGAGACAGCTAAGTTTTGGCAAAAAATCTTTGGTATCAACTTCGCTATCGGTGTAGCTACCGGTATTATCTTGGAGTTTCAGTTCGGTACCAACTGGAGCAATTACTCTTGGCTCGTAGGAGATATCTTCGGAGCGCCTTTGGCTATCGAGGGTATCTTTGCTTTCTTTATGGAAGCTACCTTTATTGCCGTCATGTTTTTTGGTTGGGACAAGGTCTCCAAGAGATTTCACCTTGCCTCTACATGGCTTACCATTATAGGAGCTACGCTTTCCGCTTACTGGATTTTGGTGGCTAACGCCTGGATGCAGTACCCTATCGGAATGAACTTCAATCCGGACACTTTCCGTAATGAGATGGTAGACTTCTGGGCTGTGGCGCTTTCACCGGTGGCTGTGTTCAAGTTTTTGCATTCGGTTATATCTTCATGGATACTCGGATCTATCGTTGTGGTAGGTATCTCGGGCTGGTATCTGCTTCGTAAGCGCCAGCAACGTTTTGCCGTGGAGAGTATTCGCATCGCTTCATGGCTGGGTGCCGTGGCTGTGATTCTTACCGTTATCACAGGTCATACATCTGCTGTTCAGTTGGGCTCACACCAACCGATGAAACTGGCAGCAATGGAAAACTACTACGAGGGTACTACCGAAGCTCCTCTGAGTGCCGTTGGGATCGTGAACCCGAACAAGAAGTCTTATGACGATAATGAGGATCCGTTCCTGTTCAATATAGAGATTCCTTACGGACTGTCCATACTCGGCACACACACACCATCCGGATATGTTCCCGGTATCAAGGATATCATCGAGGGTTATACTACCAACACCGGTGAGGTGATCCCATCCGCTGCAGAACGTATAGAGCGCGGTAAGATAGCCATTACGGCTCTCGCTCACTATAAAGAAGCAAAAGCAAAGGGTGATGATGCTGCCGCAGCAGAGCATAGAGCTGTTTTGGAAGCGAACTTCAAGCATTTCGGATATGGATATTTCGACTCTCCAAACGAACTTATACCTCATGTGCCTATTCTTTACTACAGCTTCCGTGTGATGGTAACGCTCGGATTTGTGTTCCTGCTCCTGTTCGGATTCTCCTTGTGGATGATTCGCAAGAAACGTTTGCAGGATATCAAGTGGTATGGCTATGTGGCTATCATCTCCGTTCCTTTGGTTTATCTCTGCTCGCAAGCGGGATGGATCGTTGCCGAACTCGGTAGACAGCCTTGGGCTATACAGGATATATTGCCGGTGAAAGCCGCTGTTTCCAAACTTTCGACAACATCCGTTCAGGTAACATTTACGCTCTTCCTTATCCTTTTCAGTATCTTGCTCATTGCCGAACTGGGTATCATGTTCAAAGCGATAAAGCAAGGTCCGCACTTGGACGATAAGCAAGACAATAAGTAAACCTCTATGTATCATTCAGAAAAAAGGACATAATATGGATTCATATATATTTCTTCAACACTATTGGTGGCTTGTGATTTCGCTTCTTGCGGCACTTCTTGTCTTCCTTATGTTCGTTCAGGGCGGACAGTCATTCATATTCACGATAGGTAAGGAACCGATAGATAGACGTATGCTTATCAACTCTGTCGGACGTAAGTGGGAGTTTACTTTTACCACGTTAGTAACGTTCGGAGGAGCGTTTTTTGCCTCTTTCCCTCTTTTCTATTCCACAAGTTTCAGTGGCGCTTACTGGGTATGGAGTCTTATTTTATTCTGTTTCGTGATTCAGGCAGTATCGTACGAGTACCAAAACAAGAAGGGTAATGTCTGGGGTTCTAAGACTTATCAGATTTTCCTTTTCATCAATGGCGTGATGGCTCCTCTGCTTATCGGAGCCGCCGTGGGTACGTTCTTTACAGGGGCGAACTTTGTGGTGGAAAAGAGCAATCTTGTTAATATCGGAAATCCGACCATTTCATCGTGGACAAACAGCTTCCACGGATTGGAAGCGATCTGGTCTACTCCTTGGAATGTGGTGCTTGGTATTGCGGTGCTTTTCCTTTCACGAGTAACAGGGTTGCTTTACTTTATCAACAATATAGATGATGAAGCTCTTCGTGCACGTGCTCGCAAGGGTATTTTGCCGAATGCCATTATCTTCCTTGCCACGTTCTTGGGATTCCTTGCTTTCCTTCTTACAACAACAGGATGGGCAGTAGATCCTAAAACAGGTGTTGTTAGTCTCGAAGAGTATAAGTATCTTCACAACCTGTTGGACATGCCTGCCTTGATAGCCGTTCTCCTTGTCGGAGTGGTATTGGTACTTTACGGTATCGGTCGTTCGGTTCTTGATAAGAAGTTTAATCAAGGTATCTGGTATCAAGGTGTGGGTGTAGTCTTGACAGTACTCGTTCTTTTCTTGCTTGCCGGATGGAACAACACAGCCTACTATCCGTCTCTATCGGATATGCAGAGCTCGCTTCACTTGGGTAACAGTGCATCTTCACCGTTTACGCTTGAAGTGATGGCTTATGTTTCCATTGCTGTTCCATTTGTCTTTGCGTACATATTCTACGCTTGGAGACAGCTGGACTTCCACAAGATCACAAAGGACGAAATGAAAGATAAAGACGCTCATATATATTGATGTTGAAATAATAAACATTTAATCCTTATACTAAGCGGGAAGTATATAGTCGCTATATATGTTCCCGCTTGCTTTTAATACCGATAATAAAATGAAGAAATTATTTTTGGGAGCTGCACTTTTGCTTGTTTGCTCGTACGGTAGCTCCGTATGTTCTGTTACTGCACAGATCCAAGAGGAAGGCCATGAGAATACTCTGAAAAAGCAGGAAAAAAGTTTGAAATGGAAGGTTGCCATCGGTCGTTTTTCCAATGAGACCCAGTATGGCAAAGGCATCTTCTACAATCGTGAAAACGATCCTATGGCGAAGCAGGCACTTGATATCCTTACCACAAAGCTTACAGCTTCCGAAAAGTTTATCCTGCTCGAACGCTCTGATATGGACAAAATACAAGGGGAGATAGAGAAAGGCAACATCTCTCATAAGATTGGGGCGGACTATCTGATACTTGGATCCATCACTCAGTTTGGTCGTAAAGTAACCGGCAAAGATGGTGTTTTCTCCAACGAAAAGAGTCAGACCGTAGAAGCAGGAGTGAGCATTCGTATCGTGGACGTGTCTACCGGCATGGTGATCTACTCTGAGGAGGGCAAAGGATACGCTGAAACAACAGCCAAGACCACTCTCGGATTTGGAGGTAAAGCCGGATACGACGCCACACTTGGCGACAAAGCCATTTCCGGAGCCATAGATCAGTTGGTTGAGAATATCATCAACAAGTGCACGGATAAGCCATGGAAGACTTATCTTATCAGTGCAGATGCAGAAGCCATCGTTATAGCAGGAGGAGCTTCTCAAGGTTTGAAGGTGAACGATAAGTTCGATGTCTATACTCGTGGAAAGAAGGTTAAGAACCCTCAAACGGGAGTAGAGTTTGAGCTTCCGGGTAAGAAGGTTGCCACGATAAGGGTTGAGATGGTTGCCGGAGATACTCCTACCACGGAGTTTTCCATTGTAACCATTGTGGATGGCTCGTTCGACTTCAACTCTCTTGATAAATACTACGTACAAGAACAAGGTAAATAAGAGGTTTTAAGATGAAGAATAGAATAAAGCTTTTGTTTGCAACACTCTTTGTAGTGATTGCTTCGCTTACAGTATCGGGTTGTGGTTCTGTCTCTTCCATACATGGCGGACAGTCCGACGATGCATATCTTGTGGTGTCATCTGCCGAATATTATGCAGGAGAGGTGGTTGCCGTGGAGATCGATGGCGTTCATGTGGGCAACCTTGAGGTTGTGAAGAAAAAGAACGTGGTTAAGACAAAATCCAGATTAACCATCAAGCCGGGACGCCACTCGCTCATTTTGCGAGATCTAAACTCCGGAAGAGTCCTCAAAGAGCTGGAAATTTTTGTTTCTACACGCAGTTCTAAGGTAGTAGAGCTGCCTTAACCCTTCTGCCATACAAGGATGAGTATGAAGAAAACAGTAAATCTCATAGCAGGAGCAGCCGCTGCGCTGCTTCTGCTTTCTTCTTGCAATCTTTCAAGAAACCTTTATAGCTGGTACGCTTATGAAGATGTCTCTTACAGAGCTTCAAAGACACGTGCAGAAAAGGATGTGGAGGCTCTGGTAATGACCTACCAAAAGATGATAGCAAGACAGGAGGGACTGCGCCGAACCGTGCCTCCCGGAATATATGCCGAGTACGGATTCGTTTTGCTGAAACAGAACCGGACGGACGAGGGGATAGCGATGCTGGAAAAAGAGATAGAGCTATACCCGGAGAGCAGAAAGTATATCAGTAGAATCATAGAACAGCACAGAAAGAGATGAAAACGAATATAACAACCGCTCCGAAGCATCTGCTTCGCCTCTCTCTACTGCTTTTTATGGCTTGGTTTGCCACTTCTTGTAGTATCACCACTACTACCAGACGAACCGCCTATCCGAAGATGTACGAGGAGAAACCTACCTCTATACTCATCATGCCTCCTATCAACGAGACCAATCATGTAGAGGCGAAAGAGTATTTCTACTCTTCTCTTGCCCAACCTTTGGCGGAGAGAGGATACTATGTGTTCTCTCCATTTCTATCTATGGAACTGCTACAGCAAGAGAGCGCAAACGATGCGGAACTTTTTCTTGATGGCTCCATGAAGCCTTTTCTCAATGTTTTTGGTACGGATGCAGTACTATTCACTCGCATAAAAAAGTGGGAAAAAGCGAGCCTGTTATCCCAAATGTATGTGGAGGTGGAGTATATCTTGAAGTCTGCCAAGACGGACGAGATTATTTTTCAAAGGAGTGCTAATGTTACGGTAGACCTTAGCGTCAATTCCGGTAACGGATTGGTCGATCTGGTTGCAGGTATGATTTCCACAGCCGTAACGGATAAGATCATTGCCGCCAGAAAGGCAAACCGATTTATTCTTGCCGACATGCCTTTTGGAAAATACTCTCCGGAGTTTGGAAAAGATGGAGATACTCCCGCAAGAGAAAAGCATATCGTTGCCGTGGTAAGGTAATAAAATCGATTACAATAACGTTAGCGGGTGTGGCGGATACTGTTTCTGCCGCACCCGTTTTCTGTTTGTAAGATCTTCTTTCGCTTTATGGCTGCAAAATAATCCGCTCCTTTTCCTCCATTAAAGCTGTTTAGAAACAGATTTATACGCAGAAACAAGTTTTGCTAAACCTTTTCACAGCCATAAATCAAGGTTGCGTTCTTGAGACTCAAGATTTGATTTCTGCCAATCAACCTTTGGTTTACCTAAACCAAGCCTTGACTTCCGATTTTATATTCGTTCAGCATCGAATGTAAAGCGGTATAGAGTAGTCTCTAAAGCTGTTCGGACAAGAGAGTAAACAAAAAGATCCTCCGCTCGGAAGGAGCAGAGGATCTTTTTTCTTCAGTTTCGGGGCAAGAGATGTTGCCTCCGATGTTATGATGTCAGCCTGTGCTTACTCTACGTTCAAAGTAACACGCTTGAAGCTTGTAACTGTAAGAGTAGCGCTTTGAGACTTAAGATATTGCTCAACAGTCTGCTTGTTGTCCTTGATATTGTCTTGTGAAAGAAGAGTGTTTTCCTTGAAGTACTTTTGTAGAGAGCCTTCCACGATCTTGTCGATGATGTTTTCAGGCTTACCGGATTCTATTGCTTTTTCACGAGCAATCTCTCTTTCTGTATCAACAATCTTAGCAGGAACATCTTCTGCAGTGATACCCACAGGATTCATAGCTGCTACCTGCATAGCAACGTTACGTCCCACTTGATATTCTACCTCTTCGTTGAAACCAACGATGGTAGCCAACATGTTACCCGGGTGGATGTAAGAAGAAACACCGTTAGCTTCTACAAATTCATAGAAACCGATTTCCATCTTCTCTCCGGTAACACCGATTCTGTCTGTAATATGTTCGGCTACACTTCTGCCATCGCCCATAGGAAGAGCTGTAAGCTCATCCATAGTCTTAGGCTTACTTGCCATAGCGCAGTCGAGAATTGCTTCTGTAAGCTTGATAAACTCTTCGTTCTTTGCCACGAAGTCTGTTTCGCACTTAAGAGCAACAATAGCGGCAAAACCATTTTCTGTTTTAGAAAGAACGCATCCTTGTGAAGCTTCTCTGTCCGAGCGCTTTGCTGCCACAGCCTGACCTTTCTTTCTGATGATTTCCATTGCTTTGTCGAAGTCGTTATTCGCTTCTTCAAGTGCCTTTTTACAGTCCATCATACCAGCACCACTCATCTTGCGGAGCTTGGCGATATCTGCCATTGTAACTGCCATTGTCTCTTTATTATTAAAGGGTTATACGTTTTAGGGATTGTTGCCGACAGCACTTTCGGTGCTGTTAGCGGTATTAAAAAAGATAGACGTACCTTTCTTCTGCTCCGTAGGCTGTAGAAAAGGTACGTCTGTCATAAAGATTATTTAGTGTCTAAGTCTTGCAGCATTGCTGCTTGAATCCTGAAATTACTCTTCGTCGTTATTCTTAGCGTACTTATCTACCAAGCGAGCATTTAGAGCATCGCTGTCTTCTTGCTTAGTGCGCTCTCTACGAGCTCCACTGCGAGTGCGTCTCTCTCTTCTTACCGGAGTAGCTTCTTCTTCGTTCTTCTCGTCTGCCTTTTCGATCTTACGTTCCAGACTTCCCTCTTTGATAGCCTCGCATACTGCGTTGAGGATAACACTGATAGAGTCTTTAGCGTCGTCGTTTGCAGGGATAACGTAGTCGATATTACCCGGATTAGAGTTAGTATCCACGATTGCAAATACAGGGATACCAAGACGTTGAGCTTCGCGGATGGCAATGTGCTCCTTAAGAACGTCTATTACAAACAGTGCAGACGGAAGGCGTCTCATGTTTGCGATAGAGCCCAAAGTGCGTTCCAACTTTGCACGCTGTCTTTCTACTTGGAGTTTTTCTCTCTTGGAAAGGTTGTCAAAGGTACCGTCCTTTGTCATCTTGTCTATAGAGTCCATCTTCTTTACAGCCTTACGGATAGTAAGGAAGTTGGTAAGCATACCGCCCGGCCATCTTTCTACCACGTATGGCATCTCTACAGACTCGGCGTATTGAGCTACGGTCTCTTTGGCTTGTTTCTTAGTGGCTACGAAAAGGATAGTCTTACCCTGTGCAGCCATCTTCTTCAAGGCTTCAGCAGCCTCATCTATTTTGGCAACTGTTTTGTGTAGGTCGATTATATGAATACCGTTGCGCTCCATAAAGATATAGGGCGCCATAGCAGGGTTCCACTTTCTTGTGAGGTGTCCGAAGTGCGAACCTGCCTCTAATAGTTGGTCAAATGTTACTCTTGACATTGCGTTTACTTTCTTTTTGTGTTTAACACTTTCAACATGCAAGTAGATTGCCCTCGGGCCGATGTCTTGCAAGTTTAGATACTAAACGGTTGGGAATATAAATTTTGTTTTGAACATGTTCTTTGCAAAAGATAATATTCGGAGTATTCTCCAAGATATTAACGCTTGCTGAACTGGAATTTCTTACGAGCTTTAGGTTGTCCCGGTTTCTTACGCTCTACTGAACGTGGGTCGCGAGTCATGAATCCTTCTGCACGTAGTGCCGGTTTGTCCTCTGGGTTGATCTTCACCAAAGCTCTTGCGATAGCCAGACGAGCTGCTTCGCTTTGTCCTTTGAAGCCACCACCCTTAAGGTTGATCTTGATGTCGTACTTGTCCAGAACCTCCAACTTAGCCAACGGTTGTCTTACTACGAATTGTAGTATAGAAGATGGGAAGTAGCGTTCCAGCTCTTTCTTGTTGATAACAATCTTTCCACTGCCTGCTTTTACGTAAACACGTGCCACTGCAGCTTTTCTACGGCCTATAGCATTAATCTGTTCCATAATTACTTAAGAGTGTTGATGTCTATGCTTTTAGGTTGTTGAGCTTGATGAGCATGCTCCTCTCCGTTATACACATAAAGGTTCTTAATAATCTTGTCGCCAAGGCGGTTCTTAGGCAACATACCTTTTACTACTTTTCTGAAAAGTCTGTCCGATCCCTTTTCCATAAGGCGTTTTGGGGTCGTTACTTTCTGTCCGCCCGGGTATCCTGAGTGTGAAAGGTATTCTCTACCTGTCCACTTGTTACCGGTCAGAACTACTTTGTCTGCATTGATAACAATCACGTTATCGCCACAATCAACGTGTGGAGTGAAGTTCGGTTTGTACTTGCCACGGAGCAGCTTTGCTACTTTAGAGCATAGTCTACCCAGAGATTGGCCTGTCGCATCTACAACAACCCACTCTTTTGTCACAGTTGCCTTGTTTGCAGAAATGGTCTTGAAACTTAAAGTATCCACTTTCTATAAACTTTTTTGTTGGTAAATAAAATGTTTGACCCTCACGCTTTTAGCCCTGAGCGGACACACTCTTTGGGAAAAATTGATCCGGTCCAACGGTTCATATAAAGAGACCCATAGGGTCCCGGTTGATAATAATCGGCTTGCAAATGTACGATTTTTTTTTCAATTATCCATAAGATGCCTTTCTCCTCTTTTCTCCGTATCGTTATGGGGAACTTCCTCTCGCTCTGTTTTATATATTCCGTACCGATTGCTCCCTTTCTCAGAATGCTCTCTCTATTTTGATCGGAGGGGGTGTTTTCAGAGCTTCCCCGAATTGTTAAATCAAGGCGGTTCTATTAACACTATTTGTGATGCCCGTTAAGCAAAAACGATAAACAAGCATATTTTGTCGGCTTAACGGGTTTAATTTTTCAATGAACCTGTTTACCCATTTCATTTAACCCGTTTACCGAATCCGATTAACGTATTTAGATTTTTAGTTATAATGCTGATAATTAGATGATTGATGATTTGAGGCGATTTTTTGACAAGATTAATGGGAAATTTGGATTAAGATATATTTACAGGTAAATGGCTAAACTTTCACCTCTATTAACTCGAAAAAGCCCCATGAAATGCACTGAGAAAAAATTTTTCCCGAATTTGCGATTTTTCGTACTCGATTGAGAAATAGGAGTTTAAGTGAATAAAGAAATTTTTCTGACCTGAAATCGGTTTGGAAGAGAGGATTTCGGAGGCATTTTTAGAGCATCCGTTTTTATATAAAAGTGCTCTGCCAACCCTCTTTTTCTACTTCTGTTTTATGCTCAGATTGATCTCTTCGATGTACTCTAAAAGTTCATCTGCTCCTCTCTGCTTCTCTCCGGAAGTGATGAAGATGGGAGGCAGATCTTCCCAACTCTTTAACAGCTCATTTTTGTACTCTTCTATGTTCTGTTGCAGCCTGCTTTCGGAGAGTTTATCGCTTTTTGTAAAGACGAGGGAGAACGGTATCCCATGTTCGCCCATCTGTTCTATAAAAGCGAGGTCTATCTTCTGCGGTTCGTGTCGGCAGTCTATGAGGATGAAAAGATTGGTCAAGTCTTCCGAGCCTAAGATATATCCCTCTATAAGTTTACGAAAACCCTCTCTGATGTTTTTGGGCGTCTTGGCATAGCCGTAGCCGGGAAGGTCTACGATGTAGAAGCTGTCGTTGATGTTGAAGTAGTTCAGCAGCTGTGTCTTTCCTGGTTTTTGTGAAGTTTTGGCAAGCCCCTTTTTGCCGGTAAGCATGTTGATCAGTGTGGACTTTCCCACGTTGGATCTGCCGATGAAAGCGTACTCCGGTCTGCCGTCGCTGTTGGGTGTTTGTGATGGAGCACTGCAACTCTTAACAAATTCTGCTGTCAAAATCTTCATATTCTCTCTCTGTTTTCTTTTATACTTCTATTTCGAGTTGGGAAGAGAGGTAAGACTTTATCTCTTCCGGATTATCGGGCGAAAACCATACTATATCTTCCGCTTTTCTGTACCAAGTGAGCTGTTTCCTTGCATAGACCCGGGTGTTTTTCTTGATCCTCGCAACGGCCTCTTCCAATGTGCATGCCCCATCAAGATAGTCGAATATCTCTTTGTAGCCAACTGTGTTCAGGGCATTGAGCGAACGATAGGGGAGTAGAGACCGTACCTCTTCCACCAATCCGGATTCTACCATCTGGTCTACTCTTTTATTGATTCTGTCGTAAAGTTCGGCTCTGTCTCTATTCAGCCCTATGCGGATAATCCTAAAGGGACGTTGCTTTACCGTCTGTTTATGGAAAGAGGAGAACGGAAGCCCCGTACTGAGATAAACCTCCAGCGCATGGAGCAGACGTTTGTAGTTGTTCAGGTCTACTTTGGTGAGGTATTCCGGATCTACCGTCTGAAGCTGCTTTAGGGCAAATTGGATACCCTCTTTTTCGTAACGCTCATACAGCTCTTGGCGTATCTTTGGATCTACATCGGGTATCTCGTCTATGCCGAAGCAGAGAGCATCTGTGTACATCATCGAGCCTCCGCAAAGGATTGCCACCGGTTTCTGTTTGAAATATTCCGAGAGTCTCTCCATCGCCAATGCTTCAAAAGCAGAGGCACTGAAATACTCCGTAACGCTCTTGAACCCGATAAAATGATGCGGAACAGCCTCCAACTCTTCCCGTGTGGGTGCTGCCGTACCTATGACCGTCTCTCTGTAAATCTGCCGAGAGTCGGAGGAGAATATCTCCACACCTTCTCCCAACCACTTGGCAAGTGAGATGGATACAGCCGTTTTGCCCACTCCTGTCGGCCCTAAAAGGACGATAAGAGTGGGCAATCCGTTATCAGTAAAGTGAGTCTTCATCTAATCCGAAACCGGCTTCGTCCAGCTCGTCAAGGGATTCAAACTCGGTTCCTTCAAAGTCGTCAAACTCATCATTGAATCCAAACTCATCGTCCCGTAGAGCTTTCCCTCCTTTCTTGGTGGGCTGCTCGGCAAGAAGAGCCTCTATGTCCTCGCCCTGTTTTGGGGGATCTCCTTCGGAACGTACCACTTTGGGCAGACCTGCCTCCTTGTCGAAAATGATCTCTCTCAGCTCCACAAAGAAGGCTCTATTGCCCATCATGTCGAATACGTACATCATCTTCTGCTTCTCTTCGGTGAGAAGATCGTCCAATGTAGTCTGATCCATGAGATAGATGTCTTCTTCCGGATTCATTCTCAAGTCCATTACATGAACCTCTTTCTCCTTTTGCCACGCATCATCGCAGATGTAGAAGCAGGAGAGCTGATCTTTTGCATAACCTACGCTATCTTGTATAGCGGTGCAGAGATCCGAGAACTTCGCTCCGGCTTCAATCTTTATGTCTCTTCTGAAACCGGATACTTCGTTGGATACTATTACGAATCTGTATATCATTGTGTAACTCTGAAAAAATCTCTTAGGGATAATAATGATTAGTCCATAGCGCCTCGTACTACTCCTCGCTTAGACTCTTTTATGAAGTAGTATATGGCATCTCTCTCTTCTGTCTCGGGGTACTCTTTTTCTATAGCCTCCAAGGCATCTGTGGTGTTGAGTCCTTTACTGTAAATGGTGCGATAAATATCGTTGATGAGGAATATCTGGTCATTGGTGAAGCCCCTTCTTCGGAGTCCCACAATGTTTATCCCACAGTAGCATATCGGTTCACGTCCGATAAGAGAGTAGGGAGGTACATCTTTGGTTACTCTGCTTCCTCCCTGAATCATCACGTGGCATCCGATGCGGACAAACTGATGAACAAGGACACCACCACTGACAATGGCATAGTCTGCTATCTCTACCTCTCCTGCCACTTGGGTTGCATTGCCAAGAATGATATTGTTGCCCAGCTCGCAATCGTGTGCGACGTGAGAGTAAGCCATAAGAAGACAGTTGTTGCCTACTCGTGTGTAACCTTTGGATGCGGTTCCTCTATTGATGGTAGCGCACTCGCGCACCACGGTATTATCTCCAACGTAGGCAAGAGTCTCTTCTCCTGCAAATTTTAAGTCTTGAGGGAGCCCGCTGATAACGGCTCCGGGGTGTATCTGACAGTTAGCACCGATTCTTGCACCCCAGCGTATTACGGCGTGCGGGTGCAGTATGGTCTTGTCTCCTATCTCTACATTATCCTCGACTATGGCGAATGCTCCTATCTCCACATCCTTTCCCAACTTTGCATTGGGGTGTACCACAGCCAGCGGACTTATCTTTGGGTTATTCATAATGGTCTTTACTTGTTTTTTGTGATCTGCGCCATAAATTCCGCTTCAGCTACCAACTTCTCTCCCACAAAGGCAAGACCTCGCATGTTGGATATGCCTCTGCGTGGTTCGGCAAGCAGTTGAAGGCGGAACAAGAGAGTGTCTCCCGGTACCACTTTGTGGCGGAACTTCACGTTGTCTATCTTCATAAAGTATGTGCTGTACAGCTCAGGTTCGGAGAGTTGCTGCAGGATCAGAAGCCCGCCAACCTGTGCCATGGCTTCTATTAGCAGTACCCCCGGCATTACAGGCTCGTCCGGGAAGTGTCCTTGGAAGAATGGTTCGTTTGCTGTAACGTTCTTCACTCCCACGATGTGCATGGATCCGATTTCTATGATCTTGTCCACCAAAAGGAACGGATAGCGGTGAGGGAGAAGTGCTTTCACCTCTTTTACATCAAGCAGAGGAGCTGCGTTGGGATCGTAAACCGGAGCTTGAGCTTCGTTCAACCGGATATCTTTACGGATCTGCTGTGCCAATACATTATTGATACTATGTCCCGGACAGGTTGCAATCACCCTTCCTTTTATCCTTTTACCAATAAGAGACAAGTCTCCGAGCAGATCTAAGAGCTTGTGTCTTGCCGGTTCGTTATTGAAGACAAGAGGTTTGTTGTTGATATATCCAAGGTCTGCGGCATTCTTTTTCTCTACTCCCATAAGATCGGCAAGCGAGTCCAGCTTCTCTTGTGTGAGTACTTGATCGTATATCACGATGGCATTATCCAAGTCGCCACCCTTGATTAGATTATTATCCAAAAGCTGTTCGATCTCTCTTACGAATACGAAAGTTCGTGCAGCTGCAATCTCTTTTTCAAAATCCTCAATGCTATCCAAAGAGGCGTACTGATTGGATAAAATAGGGGAGTCGAAAGAGATTAAAACATTCAATCCAAAGCTATCGTCCGGAAGGATGATTAGGGAAGACCTGCCATCTTCAGAAGATACTTCGACCTTTTTCTTCACCACATAGTAGTCTCGCAGATGCTCCTGCTCTACGATACCTACTCTTTTTATCTCTTCGATGAAGCGGATAGAGCTGCCATCCAGAATAGGAAACTCCGGAGCATTGACATCTATCAGACAGTTGTCCACCCCCATTGCATATAGCGCTGCCATAGCATGTTCTATGGTGCTGACGTGCGCTCCGTTTTCACGGAGAACGGTTCCTCTATTGGTCTGAACCACATTCTCTGCAAGGGCGGCTATGACCGGTTTGTTTTCCAAGTCCACCCGCTTTATCTTCACTCCGTGATTGTCCGGAGCGGGATGAAAGGTGATAGCAATCTCTAAACCGGTATGAAGTCCTTTTCCTGAAAGGCTGAACGACTCTCTGAGTGTATGCTGTTTCATCTCTTTATATTTATCTGTTACTTGTTGCTACTGTTCTTGATCTCTTCAAGCTCTTTCTTGAGAGCTTCTACCTCTTTTGAAAGCGAAAAGAGTTGCTTGTCCATCTCCGGAAGACGCCCGTATACGGCATGTGCTCGCATCGCTTTTTTGATAGGGAAAGCAGGAGAACCGAAGTAGGTAACTCCTTCTTCTTTAATGTCCGAAATGACTCCCGTCCGTGCTGCAATGGTAACCTTCTGGGCGGTCTGCATGTGTCCGGTAAGACCGGACTGCCCTCCGATCATATTCCAAGCACCTATCTTCGTGGAGCCTGCAATACCCACCTGAGCCGCTATTACGGTATGTTCGTTCACGACAACGTTGTGAGCAATCTGTACAAGGTTGTCTATTTTAACACCTTTCTCTATGATGGTAGAGCCCATAACCGCTCTATCGACACAAGCGCAAGCGCCTATCTCTACATCATCTCCGATAATCACGTTCCCCATTTGAGGTATCTTCCGATAGCCTTCGTCCGAGGGCGCAAAACCAAATCCATCTGCTCCGATGACAGCATTGGAGTGAATAACGCAACGTGCACCTATCTTACACTCCGCCGACACAACGGCTGAAGGATAGACAATGGTCTCTGCTCCAATCTCTGCATTTTCACCTATAAAGGCAAGAGGGAATATCTTTACGCCCGGATGCAAAACCACTCCTTTGCTGATATAAGCAGCATGCCCGATGTAGACATCTTTAGGAATGGTTACGGATGGATCTACAAAAGCCGTAGAGGCAATACCGCTCTCTTTTTCTTTGAGCTTCTCTGCAAATTCCATTAGTTTGGCCAGCGCCTCATAGGGATTCTCTACACGAATAAGTGTTGCAGGCACCGGCTTTTCCGGCTTAAAGTCGTGAGACACCAGTACTGCTATGGCTTTTGTTTCGTATATATATTGTTCGTACTTGGGATTGGCAAGGAAAGTAAGATTGCCCGAAACGGCATCTTCTATTTTCCCAAACTGGGATACCACTGCGTCTTCATCACCTTCTACGGTACCTCCCAAATATGCGGCTATTTCTTTTATCTTTACTTTCATGATGCGTTATTGGATAATGACAAAGTGCCGTTACAGCTCCGCCTCTTTCAAGCGTTCCGTATTTTCCGCTACTATCAGAGCGTCAAGCATCTCCTGTATATCTCCTCCCATGAATGCAGAAAGGTTATACATGGTCATATTTATTCTATGATCGGTGATGCGCCCTTGCGGATAGTTGTATGTCCTGATCTTGGCACTTCTATCTCCCGTGGAGACCATCGTTTTTCGTTTGCCGGCTATCTCGTCCAGATACTTTTGATGCTCTAAGTTATAGATGCGTGTCCGGAGTTCTGCCAGAGCTTTGGCTTTATTCTTGAGTTGAGACCTTTCGTCCTGACTCTGAACCACAATACCCGTAGGTATGTGTACCAATCGTACGGCGGAATAGGTGGTATTGACACTCTGACCTCCTGCTCCGGAAGAACAAAACGTATCTATCCGGATATCGCTCTCCTTTACTTCAACATCAAACTCATCCGCTTCCGGCAGTACCGCTACCGTGGCAGCAGAAGTGTGTACACGCCCTTGTGTCTCCGTCTGAGGCACACGCTGAACACGATGTACACCCGACTCATACTTGAGAGTACCATACACATCGGCTCCGGTTACGGTGAAAACAATCTCTTTGAAACCTCCCAAAGTACCTTCGTTCATGCCAGTGATTTCTGTCCTCCATCCTTTGGACTCGCAGTATTTTACGTACATTTTGTAAAGATCTGCAGCGAATAGAGCAGCTTCATCGCCCCCTGTACCGGCTCGTATTTCCACAATTGCGTTCTTTGCGTCTTCCGGATCTGCCGGTACCAGCAACAGCTTGATCTCCTCTTCCAACACCGGAAGAGTTTCCTGGGCAGTAGCAATCTCTTCTTTGATAAGAGAGACCATATCCGGATCGCTTTCCGATTGGAGCATTTCCCGTCCCTCTTCTATCGTCTTTACGGCAAGGGTGTACTCATCCCCTTTAGCCAGTATCCGCTCCAGCTCTTTGTACTCTTTTGTGAGTTTTTCGAAGCGTTTCCTGTCCGCTATGACATCGGGATCCGTGATGAGGAGTGATACCTCTTCAAATCTGGCGTGCAGAACGCTTATCTTGTCTACTATGCTTACCTGCTCTGCCATTTATTCGTATTTAAATACCCCGAAAGGCGTGTGCAGTACAACCTCCTTCTTTCCTTCTCCCTCCAATACACGACCGACAATCCGTGCATCCACTCCGAACTTTCGGGATATTGCAATAATATCGGATGTTATCTCTTCCGGAACATAAAGCTCCATACGATGTCCCATGTTGAACACCTTGTATAGCTCTTTAGGTTCTGTGCGTCCGGAGCTGTAGATGAGGTTGAATAGGGTAGGTATCGGGAAGAGATTATCTTTCTCCACCTTCAGATTATCCACGAAGTGCAACACTTTGGTTTGTGCTCCACCGCTACAGTGAATCATCCCGTGTATCTGCTCTCTGTGATGCTTCAGCACTTCCGCGATGATAGGAGCATAGGTTCTTGTCGGGGAGAGTACAAGACGGCCGGCGTCCAAAGGAACGCCGTCCACCAAATCGGTTAGTTTTTTTGTTCCGCAGTATACCACTTCGTTAGGAAGATCGTGGTCGTAGGTCTCCGGATAGCATTGTTTTACTTGAGGTCCGAATACATCGTGGCGAGCGGAAGTGAGTCCGTTGCTGCCCATACCTCCGTTGTAGCTTGTCTCGTATGTGGCTTGTCCGGATGAAGCCAATCCCACTATAACGTCTCCGGGACGGATATTTGCATTGTCGATGACATTTTTTCGTGGCATACGGCAGGTTACCGTGCTATCCACTATGATAGTACGCACAAGGTCTCCCACGTCTGCGGTCTCCCCTCCGGTAGAGTAGATGCCTACGCCTAAGGCACGCATCTCTTCGAGAAACTCCTCTGTGCCATTTATTATGGCGGATATGACCTCTCCCGGAACCTTAAGTCTGTTTCTGCCGATAGTGGAAGAGAGCAGAATGTTATCCACAGCTCCGACACAAAGCAGATCGTCCAAATTCATCACCACAGCATCTATGGCAATACCCTTCCACACGGAGAGGTCGCCTGTCTCTTTCCAATAAGCGTAAGCCAGAGAGCTTTTGGTACCGGCTCCGTCTGCGTGCATAATGTTGCAGAACTCCGGATCTCCTCCGAGGATATCGGGAATAATCTTACAGAAAGCCTTTGGGTATAGACCTTTATCTAGGTTCTTGATTGCGTTGTGAACATCCTCTTTAGAGGCGGATACACCTCGCAAGTCATAGT
>JAUMWS010000040.1 GCA_030529525.1 Porphyromonas sp.
ACCTTCTATTTTTCTGTTCTGAATACATAATCTTATATGTGTTTCTCGTTTTCTTCTATTGGATGCGGTTCTACCGTGTGCGGTTTAATCTATCGGTTATTTTTTTCATCTCTCACACTTCCCGATGCAATGATATTTGGTACAAAAGCAAGATTTGATCCGACAAAGAGACGACTCTTGCACAAAATCAAAAAAAGATATGTTCAGAAAAAATGCTCTACACGTTAAAAAGTTCTTCTCAACCCGTTTGGGAATTGCAATCAAAGCTCGGTACAGAGGATTCAAGGCTTGAACCATAAAAGTCAAGGCTTGACTCTTACGAATCAAGCCTTGACTTCATATTCTTACCGGATTAAAAACCGGAAACAAACCTGTTTATCCTTTTTTCTTTTCGGGTTTAGCAGAAATGTTTTTTCGGCATAAATTTCTGTTGAACAGGTAATAGAAAAAGAGGTGAGGGTATTTCGGGATAGCTTTTACGGACTTAAGACAACGGGGTCAAAACCTAAAATTGATTCCTAAACGTACTGCCGTCCTATTCACTCCCGTATAGTCCAAAGCCAAAAGGTTGTCCACGGCAAGAATAGTCTGAAATCCATCTCCCAATACGACTGCTCCACCGAGACTGAAAGGGGTGCTTCTCATAGAGCTGACACTTACTGCGGCAGTAAAAAAGCTTCCGGGACGATACGACGAACTCAACACGGCTTCATGGTGAAAGCGGTCGCCAATCCAAGTCCCTCCGAGAAGGGCTTTCACTTTTACCTCTTCCACCGGAGTATACTCCGCCGTAGCTCCGATGCGGGTGTACAAAGAAGATGTGTAGGAGCGATCTGCGGAGCGAACCGAAAGAGCAGACTCCAAATCCCGAATCAGCTTATCGAAATAAGGATCACGCCCTTGCTCCTTATTAAGAAGTGCATTGGAAAAATTAACTCCTTGGAACTCTATCTCTTTATCACCGGTAAGATCCAACTCGACAGACTTCAAATTCTCCCTGTTCCAATGTATAAATCCAAGATCCGTGACGGAAAGCCCGAAAGACCACTGCTTATCGAGAATATATTCGGCACCCAAGTCTACTCCCAAACCGTAGTTGGCGAAAGATCTATCCAGCAGCATCCCCTTGCCCAAATCAATCATATCAATATCTCCTTCGGCATTCCGCTTGACGGCTCCACTATTATTGACCAGATAGTGCTGCTTGCCGCTCAGACGAATGCTTCGCCCCTTGTCATCTGTACGGATAACAAAGTCGCCTCCATCCGAAAAAGCTCCGGAAGCCATCGTGATAAACTTCAGACGAGCTCCCAAACGCAGATTGCGACTCTCCAAAATCTTATCATTCGCATACCCGAAAGCGGCTTGGAGGTATCTTCTATGTGCCACAGGAATATGCCCTAAGGAGGTATCTTTTCCCATGTAATGAGCATTACCCTTCACGGCAAAGTCGGCCAAAGCAGCGTTGAGCATCCCCATGACATCGGCACGCATACCGATATTCAAAGAGTAAAATCCGCTCTCTCCCTTTATTCCGAGAGAGAAAAGATCCGCATTGAGAGCTGTAAAGAAAGAGCGATCGGCAAGTGCCCTGATAGCTTTATCCAGCACAATGTATGTACCATTGGCATCTTTGAAGATAATGCTGTTCGGCGCTGAAGGCAAATGAACTTCGGTACTCAAGTGAGAAATTAAAGGCAAACCCACTATCACCTTATCGTGAACAGGGATATAGGAAGGGTTTTGAGAGATACGGGCAAAGTCGGCATCGGTTGCCAAGAGAGTATGATCGGAGTGTTGCGCTTTTATCGAAAAGAGACACCCGGCAATAAGCCCAAGAGCAGATAGAATTCTGTATATATAGTTCTTCATGTCCGAATAGTGTGATTAAAACTTATGATTGATCCCTGCCGAAACGTGTACGGCGATACTTTGAGACGGACGCACCTGTACGGTCTCTTCCGATAAGGTACGGAAGTAGCCCTGAACTTTAACTTTGGATGCTTTCTGTATCAATTTGCTTTGCTCTACCGTAAGATCTACCACAATGCGACTATCGGAAAATGTCTTACCGTCATCGCTTCCCTTGAGACCTCCTTTAAGTTTTATAGTCGCCCCGGGTATCTCTTTTCCTTGAAAGTCCAAGAATAAAAGTTCTTCACAGACGATTTCAAATGGGATATTGCTTCGGGAAACAATGCAAAGGCTCACGGTGTCGTAAAGTCCGTCCACGCGCGCCAATTCACTTAACGATGAAAGTGGAAGCTTAATCCTTACCGGAAACTTCTCTACATAGAGGTCAAGTGGCTGTTCAAGGCGATAACCTCCGGCAAGACTCAGGTCGGAATTAAACGCTATCTTCCCTCTTGTCGGGATGATAACCTTGGCATCTACCTCCATGCCTGTATTATCGAGAGCAGAAAGAAACTTCTCCAAAAGATCGCCATCGTACCTTATGATCTGTGTATCCTCCTGCTTCAGCCCCTTTATATCCAAGACCTTAATGGGAGGTATATATATAGGTATGGAACTTCCTTTTTTCAAAGATTTCAACTTGACACTTGCAGACATCGCCACATCTATGCCTTTTGTTTTCAGTGTAAGGTCAAACTTTGTTCCTTTAAGCTTGAGCGACTGTGCCTTGCTCCACTCTTCAAAATTCAAGTTGGAGGTGTTCATGTGGAAAGACAACTCCGTTGGGTCTATGACGCCTTTGAATTCCTCTATTTTTGCTTTCAGGACTTCTCCGTTCACCTCAACGGCATCCCCTTTTTTCAGGATAATATCCTCCGATGAGGCCTCAGGCGTAACTATCAGATTGTATTCAATCTTAAGCTTATTGCCTTTTCCTGTCGGGAGATTGATGTTGGAAAGGACAAAAGTCTCTACAATATTCTCTTTCGTTCCAGATGATTTCAAAAGCAGTCTGACGGGATTGCCTTCTGCATCTTTAACATTGAGTAAGACAAGCTCAAACGTTCCTTTGACAGGCACATTGGAAAGTTCCAAACGCACCTCTCCATTAATCACAATCTTCTCGGTGGACTTGATCTTGTCCGATAACGTGAGTAGAAAATGTCCCGACTGATTTGGGAAAAATTCACGTATCAACTCAAGATTATTTCCCGGTATCACGGCATCTCTAAAATAGCCTTCGTCGGGGACTCTAAATGCAAATCGAGTATCTTCTATCTGTCGAGCAGTGAAAGAACCAAAATCGAGCCGAAAAGCATCCGGATCTTCCAGCCTCAGCACAAGCTTATCCGCTTCCTGATCTATTTCCAAAGCTCCTCCCCCTATGTTGTGTCCGAGTAAGACCTCTCCAATACCCACGTCTGCATAACCCAAGGGAAATACCCAACCTCCTTTTTCTTCAATTCTTATCTCCGGATCTTGAGAGAAAAGATCACGATCCCCACAGGAAGAAGAGAGAATAGGAAGCAATATACCGCACAATAGTGCTATTATCTTTCTTTTCATCATACTGACTTCTAAAGTATATTCCTAATCATATCGAGTACAAATATAACGTTTTTGAATATTTTATAATTCATCCCTCTCTTCTCCCGAACGGATAAATATGCTCCCATGGTATGATTCGGAAAACAAATGAAATAGGACTACGCTAAATCCACAACACTACAACGGATTTTTATGTGGTTATTTTAACTCAATGTTTTATCTTTGTGCAATAAACAGAATAAACTCTAAAAGAAGCTATAAGGCCTTATGAAAGATAAAGGCGGGTATGGAAGTAGACTGTTAGGAATTCTTTGGGTCGTTCTGTGCTGCGGTATATGGTTCGGCACGGAGGCACAAATCGTGTCCAAAAGACCTCGAATAAGTTCTCAACAGATCGGGATGAGCGAGATACGGAATGGGATTATCCCCATAACCGAGTTGGCTCCTCTGAACGTGGACTCCATGCTTACCGTCTCGCAAAATAGTGCCGCATATCTGCGTGGAGCAGAATTGTTCGCACAGAAAAGGCTTGTAAACATAAATCTTGTACGAGAAGGTCTCCAACAGCAGACGGACGATGGACGTACCCTTATAAGATATGCCGTCAAGGTTCCCAATGCTAAGGGGCTCAACTTTTTCTTTGACAAGTTTTTTCTTCCCGAAGATAGCTACCTCACAATCCACGCTCTCGAAAAATCCGAAAGCTCGATAGGGTCTTTTGGTACGGAGAACAACTCCGAAAGCAAGGCCCTTCCGACGATGTCTATTGAAGGGAGTGTTGCGCTGATCGAACTGGATCTGCCCTCTTCTCTTAATGGTCAAGAGGCTTTGTTGCATCTGAGCGATGTGAACGCTGAATTTCGTTCCCAGCCCCGACAATCCAATCCGGGAACTCTGACATGCTCTCCAAATGCAATATGTCTTCCGCAATATCAGAGAGAAAGTAAGGCTGTCGTGAGCCTTATCGTCAATGGTACGGTAAGAGGTTCAGGCGCAATGATCAACAACACGGCAGAGGATGGACGTCCTCTTTTGGCTACTGCTTCTCATGTTTTACTAAGATCTTTCTTTGATCTGGATAAAGATTACGATCATCTTGCCAAGACTGTTGTGGCGTACTTCGGACATCAAACGACAGATTGCGAAGGGTTGATTGCTCCACAGGTACAGCAATCGGTTGCAGGAACAAAACTACTTACAATCTTTGAAAAGGGAGATATGTGTCTGTTGGAACTGAATCAGAAACCTCCCGTAGAGTACAACGCTTATCTTGGTGGCTGGAATAAAACGGAAGCTAATCCCGAAGGTCCTTTTGTTTGTGTACATCATCCCAACGGAATGCCTAAGCGTTTGGCGATGACCTCAACGCAGGTCGTGAAAGGATGGCCCCCAAGTTTAGGCTATCCTCATCCTATTGTTCCCAATCTCTATTACTGGTGGGTAAAAAAATGGGATCTCGGAGTAACGATGCCGGGATCCTCAGGTTCTCCTCTTTATGATGCCGAAGGATACATGATCGGATTCCTGACAGCGGGAGCATCGGAATGCTCTTCTCCTTTCGATGATGTTTATACAGGCATTGGCTTCAACTGGAACAACAGAAAAAATACACAGATGCCAACCATGGGCGAAGTACTGGATCCGTCCGGAACAGGCGTAGTAAAACTTGCAGGCAGACCTCTCTATAAAGAGGCAAAAGAGGTGAACAGATGGTCTAATGTAATGGAAGGCTACAAGGCGGAAATACTTAAATCCATCTTCCTTTACACTCAAAAGATGAATCCTCAGCCGAGATTTGTTGGAGAGCGATTAGTCGTTCCGGCTTCTGCCACACCCGTAACACTGCATGGTCTGACAACAACTCTTCATATTCCCACAGGCTTGAAAAAGGTTCCTTCAATCGCTGTACCGTACACGATTTATAAAAAGACTGCAAGTGGTTCACTCGAAAGTCTTCTACACGAAAACGTTCGCTTGGACGATGTTGTGGTAAGCAACAAACAGGCAGTACACACTACAGAGGATGTCGTAGCACGTGGGACAGTGGAGGTTTACAGTCATTTTTCGGAGGCTATAAACCTCTCTTCCGGAGATGAAATCTTGATAGCCTACGAGATTGGAGCCATGACAGAAGGTATTGCTCTGCTTACAGCTCCTACTCATGGCAGCAAAAATCATCTGGTAACCTCCAATGATGCAAACTCTTGGAACGAATGGCCGGAAGAGCAGCAAGGCATATCTCTATGTGTTCATATCTCCTACACCGGAGATAAACTCGGACACGACGATGAACCGATTGATGCAAAAGATTATTTCAGAATGCGCTACACCGGAGGAGATCTGCTTATACAGTTCCAAGATGCCCCGACCGGAGAAGTAGCCAAAAAGCATACTATCACACTCTATACTCTTTTAGGACAACGACTTGTACAGAGTAAAACAACTTCCCAAAGCGTCATCCTTCCGGTTGGAGCCTATCCACCGGGAATCTATATCATTCATATAGAAGACAGCGAGGGCAACAAACACTCAAAGAAAATACTCTTAAACTCGAAGTAAAATAAGGTAATCGGATATTCTTATCCCTACACACTCATCAAGATGATACACTCTCTACACATTAAGATCAATGGCAAGTTTTTTCTTCTATCACTTCTTGCCATCCTCTTTGCCTCTTGCGCATCGGATAAAAAAAGCATTATAGATGGCCATATTTTGGGAGCAGAAGGAAAAACCATCTACTTGGAACAGAGAAAGCTATCGGGTGTAGAGGTACTGGACTCGGTTAAGCTCCACTCCAACGGCTCGTTCAGGTTTGCAAAAGAATTCAAAGAACTTCCGGAGTTTTACCGTCTCCGCATAGAGAATCAGGTTATCACGCTTGCCATAGATACCATTTCTCACATAAAGGTACAGGCGGACTATTCCAGCTTTGCCACGGGATACACAGTGGAAGGTTCCACTGCATCCACCAAGGTAAAAGAGATATTTTTGGCACAGCTTGATGCTAATGTAGGCATCTCAAAGGATTTGGCGGAATATGTAGAAGGACACATGACAGCCCCTGCCTTTGAATCCAAAAAGGAGCAACACATAGAGCGATACAAAGAGGTAGCGATAAAATACATCTATGAAGACCCTGCTTCTTTGCCTGCATACTATGCCCTGTTTCAGGAGCTGGGAGGCTACCTTATCTTTAATATCTATGAGGAGTCGGATTCCAAGCTCTTTGCTATCGTGGCAACCGCTTTTGATGCCGAATATCCCGACATGGAGCGTTCAAAACACCTGCACAAGCTGGCTCTTCAATCTATAGCCGCAGTACGCGCTCAGCGTAGCCAGCAGGAACTGCAAGAGCGGTTGGCTGAAAAGGCGGACGTTGTCGGCTACATAGATATCCGGCTACCAAATGTCTCCGGAGACACTATTTCTCTCTCTTCCGTAGCGCACAACAAAGGGACTACACTGCTATCCTTTACGACAATGAGCGCAGATTGGTCTGTCCCGTACTGCGAAAGCATGGATTTTCTATACCGCAACTATCAGACAAAAGGGCTGCACATCTATCAGGTAGGTCTTGAAAGAGACGGACACGTCTGGTACAATACCGTTCAGAAATACCCTTGGGTGAATGTGCAAGATACAGATGGGCTATTTTCCAAATACGTTGGCATCTATAATCTGAATACGTTACCCACTCTTTTCTTAATAAAAGATGGAGAGATTAAAGCTCGGTTTACCGACTTTAATGAGATTGCAAACTCTCTTGACAAATGGCTCTAAAAAACAGCTTAAAGAGAAGTTTTACGCAAAAAACAGGCTTCTGAAAGAAAGACTTGGAAAGGATCTCTTACCTTTTTCTTTCTAATACAGAATTTGGATTGGTAGCGACGAAATCCAAACGGGAAGAGGTCTATTGAACAACTTATCTATACTCTTGAAATAGAAGCTTCGTACAAAATATTCTGCCCGAAAATTGGCGAAAGTCCAAAGGAACGGAAAATAAAAAACATCAGCCGAGGAAGAGATTTCTCGGCTGATGTTTTTTGTTTTATGAGATCGGTATCTCAGGATACCGTCTTCGTTTCAATAGATTTAAGCAAACAGCTTTTCAGGATACTCCCCTGCATCTACAAGTTGTTGCAGCTTAGCCACAACTTCCGGACGGTCTTGAGCGTAGGTTACACCGAACCATTTAGACGTCGTATCCAATACTTTGCAAGTCGCTTTGCCCTCTTTTATCAGGTTGTTTACCACCAATGGGATATAAAACTCTCCCTTAGGCTTATTGATATTCTCACGCAAGAACTCTACAAAAGCAGCTGTTGAGTGAGCAAAATAGTCCGGAGTAAAGCCCCACATATTCATAGAGACCGGGGTAAGCTCGCCTGTTTCGACCTTTTCACCGCTATCTCCGGTAAAGCAAATCTTACCATCCACTCTGGCTACATCCGTACGTTCTACGACGGTAGTAAGGTATCCGTTTTCGTCTGTCTCGCATACGCCACGAGCCACAGTACCGCTTTCGGATAGAGTATTACCTACACGATAGCCCACCATACAATACTTACCTGTAGTGCCTGCCATGTTACGAAGCTCCTCTGCAAGTACTTCAAAGCTGTTTCTACCATAGAAGTCGTCGGCATTGATTACCGCAAACGGCTCATTGATAACGCTCTCACCCATCATCACAGCATGGTTTGTTCCCCAAGGTTTCTCTCTCCCTTCAGGAGCTTTAAAGCCTTCCGGAAGAGCATCAATAGCCTGAAAAACAACCTCCACCGGGATGTGTTTATCGTACTTCGATACTATGATTTTACGGAAATCGTCTTCAAAATCTTTTCGGATAACGAAAACAAGCTTTCCGAAACCGGCACGGAGAGCATCATAAATAGAGTAGTCCATAATGGTTTCACCGCTTGGACCCACGCCGTCGAGCTGTTTGAGTCCACCGTATCTGCTACCCATTCCGGCAGCAAGAACAAATAGTGTTGGCTTCATATTATATCATAAATTTAGTTTGTTGCTTTCTTTTTCGCCTCTTGCTGTCTCAGGTAGTAAGCTCGCCCGAAGTCGAACAGTTTGGATTCGGTATGCTCTCTGTCCATAATCTCTTCCAAGCTCTTCGCCACCTTCGGATACTTTTCGAGCAGATCGTTCTCCTCCTTGATGTCTTTAGCCACATTGAAAAGTTCGAGCTTCGGTGTTCCGGTCGCTATCTTGGTTCGAATCAGCTTCCAATCTCCCAGACGAACAGCCTGCTTACCTCCATCTTCGTGAAACTCCCAGTAGAGTACACGCTTGGATAGCTTAGACTGCTTCTTTCCCATAAGCAAAGGCAATATATTTTGACCGTCTGTTTTCGCAGGCAACGTTCTTCCCACCATGGCAGCGTAGGTTGGCATCAAATCCCAAAAAGCAACAGGAGTCTGTTCTTTTCGGTCTGCCGGAACAAGTCCGGGACAATAGACCACAAACGGAACACGTATTCCCCCTTCGTAAAGGTCTCTCTTCACACCACGCAACGGGCCATAGCTGTTGAAATAATCCGGATTGGCTCCACCCTCTCTGTGAGGACCGTTATCGCTGGTTACGATGATAATGGTGCGATCTGCTATTCCCAACTCTTCCACTTTACGTGCAACCTCTCCCACATACTTATCCAGCTGAGCCACCATAGCGGCAAAAGAGGTGTACGGACGCTCCGAAGCAGCATATCCGCCCCTGTAAACGAAAGGTTTTTCTTCCGGAAACTTCCCGATATAAGAGTTATAGATAGAGTCGTGAGGGAGGTTCAACTCTGCATGCGGAAGCGTATAAGTGAGCATCGCATAGAACGGATCCTCTTTGTGTTGCTCTATAAACTTGAGGGCACGATCGTGAATTTCATGACCTGAAAATGTCTTTCTTCCGTCGTTTTCATTCTCCGGATAAAGGACTTTCTCCTCGTTGTGCCAGAGGTAAACCGGGAAATAGAGATGAGACATCCGCTGACAGTTGTAGCCGAAAAACTCATCGAAGCCCATCTTATTGGGAGTAGCATCCGAACCGGGGTATCCCAACCCCCACTTTCCAAATATTCCAGTTGCATATCCGGCACTCTTAAAGAGTTTACCGAGAGTATAAGTCTGACTGTCTCCTACCGGTTCCTGCCCTTCGGGAGAGATCTCTTTATTGCCTCGAACATAGGTGTGCCCGGTATGAAGCCCGGTAAGCAGACTTGCCCGAGAGGGAGCACTGACAGAAGTTCCGGCATAAGCCTGCATGAATGCTGTGCCTTGTTGTGCAAGACGATCTATTTCGGGCGTTTGAAACTTGCGCTGTCCATAGAAGCTAAGATCTCCATAGCCCAAATCGTCTGCCATGATATAGATCACGTTGAACAGCTTTCCATCTTTTGTTCTCAGAGGTCTGGGCGCTTTCTCCATAGCCATGGATGGCGCCACCAATCCCGTAAGCAGAGCACTTGCAGTAAGGATAGAGGCTTTCTTTTTCATATCTCTTTTCCGGTCTAAATCTTTTGTTCTAATCTTTCATTACGGAGCAACGGCTTCACGTATCCTTACACACAAAGCAAGCAGCTCCTCTATCTTGGACAAAGGTAACATATTAGCACCATCCGACAAAGCCTTTGAGGGGTCGGGGTGAGTCTCGATAAAGAGCCCGTCTGCACCCACTGCTATGGCAGCCCGAGCGATAGTCCCGATCAGGTGCGGAAGTCCTCCCGTCACACCGGAAGAGGAGTTGGGTTGTTGGAGAGAGTGAGTAACATCCATTACTACCGGGTGTCCTGTCTCCTGCATGATAGGGATACTTCGGAAATCCACCACCAAGTCTCCATACCCGTGAGTGGTTCCCCTGTCTGTCAGAATAACGTTGGGATTTCCGCTCTCCGTGATTTTGTCGGCAGAGAAGCGCATACTTGAAGGAGACATAAACTGCCCTTTCTTTATGTTTACCACCTTTCCGGTCTTTGCAGCAGCAACCAAGAGGTCTGTCTGCCTGCACAAAAATGCCGGTATCTGCAAGACATCCACATACGCTGCAGCCATCTCCGCTTCGAATGTTTCGTGAATATCCGTAACAGTGGGTAAGGCAAAAGTCTGCCCTGCTTCATGCAAAATCTTCAGAGCTTTCTCGTCTCCGATTCCCGTAAATGAGTCCAATCTCGAACGGTTTGCCTTTCTGTACGAACCTTTAAGCACGAGAGGTATCTGCAATCTTTCTGTTATCTCCTTCAGTGTTTCTGCCGTACGCATCACGGTATCCCTGTCTTCTATGGCACAAGGACCGGCAAGCAGGAAGAAGTTTTTCCCTGAAGTCAATCTTTCCAATAGGGTCATATCTCGTTTTGTTTTTGTTTTATTCTATCCAGTATCTTCTTTGCGGTTTCTGCCGGAGTGGCTTCGGGCGTTATCCATTCAAGTGGAAGACCTCTCTTGGGCATACCTCTGAGCCATGTCATCTGCCGCTTGGCAAACTGATGTATGGCTATCTCCAGCTGAGACACAGCCTCTTCACGGCTTAGCTTGTTCGTCAGATAGAGCGTGATGTATCTATATTCCAGTCCGTACTGCAACAGCATCTTCTCCGGAACACCTGCACGCAGAAGCGATTCTATCTCCTCTATCATCCCCTCTTTCAAACGGGCATGAAGCCGTTCGGTAATCCGTTTTCGTCTCAGTTCTCTACTTATATCTATTGCAAACAAGTCGTAGCTCAAGGGGTCTCCCTTGTGCGGCAATGCTTCGGAGTGGGAGTGTTTGGCTATCTCGAGCGCTCTGATGACACGCTTTCGTGAAGAGGTATCCGTGCTGTTGTGAAGCGTAGTGTGTACTTTCAACTGCTCTATCAACTCTTCAAGGCTAAAGGCTTCGAGACTTTTCCGAAACATCGGATCTTCCGGCACATCTACCAGTTCGTACGCATTCAGAACCGACTCTATATAAAGACCACTTCCGCCACAAAGTATTTTTGGCGTCTCCTTAGGCAGAGAGCTTACCACTTCTTCAAAATCTTTTTTATACCTGAAGATGTTGTATTCCTCGCCCGGCTCGCAAATGTCGATAAGGTAATAGGGGATATTTACCCCTGAGACGGTATAGTCTGCGAGGTCTTTCCCCGTCCCTATATCCATTCCTCTGTAAACCTGACGAGAGTCTCCGCTCAAAATAACGCCACCCATAAGCAGAGCGAGATGAGCAGCCACGGCAGTCTTACCGCTTGCTGTGGGACCCATTATCACGACCAAATCTTTCTGCGCCTTGTTCATAGAACAAAGATAACGTTAATGATAGAGATTAAGAACTGCCTTAGAAAAACTACTGATCGGGATAAAAAGTTTCGGTGAAGCTTTTCAGTATTTCAAATCAAGCTTCGATTTGCAGAAAACGAGGCTTGAGATCCACCAACCAAGGCATAATTTCTACCGGTCAGACCTTGAAATGAGATTTTGAACGGGTCGAGCAAAAGATTTGAAAAGGGATAACCGGTTTTATGAACAGGTCTGAAAAAACTCTTTTTTCGGATGACATTCAGCAGACACACGTTGCTCTCGGATCAGATTTCCTTACCTAAAAAATGCTGTTCTCAATGAGTAATATTTCGGTCCGAATAGAGGCAAAAAGAGAAATTCTTTGAATAATATTCGACAGTAAGTGGAAATAAATTATTTCCGCCCCTCTGTTTAGAACTTTTATAGCAAGAATCTCAACAAAAAGTACTACTTTTGAAAGAGTCAAATATTATTAATACAGATATGAGCGACATTCATATTCCACAAAGAAAGTTATTTCAATCCTCCCACGAGGGTAAAGAGGTTGATCTTTATCACCTATCCAACGAAAAAGGCATAGAGGCCTACATCACAAACTTTGGCGCAAAGGTAGTCTCACTGATAGTTCCGGACAAGGACGGCAACCGTGTGGATGTCGTTTTGGGACACGACTCCCTACAAGAGTTTATCGACTCCGAGGAGCAGTACTTCGGGGGTATCTGCGGGAGATATGCCAACCGCATCAACAAAGGATCGTTCACCATCGACGGCAAAACCTTTTCACTGCCTCTTAACCAGACGACCAGTTCGCTTCACGGCGGTATTCAGGGATTCAATGCGAAGGTATGGAGCGTGAAGTCTGCCACACCGAACAGCCTTGTACTCGAATATATCTCCGCAGATGGAGAGGAAGGTTACCCCGGCGAACTCACTACAACGCTGACCTATAAGATTACCGAAGAAGGTGCTCTACACATGACTTATGAGGCAACAACCACAGCCCCAACAGTGCTGAACCTCACAAATCACTCCTACTTCAACCTTTCCGGTGCGGGAGATGCCTCTATCCACGATCACGTACTTACCATTCAGGGTAAGCACTATCTGCCTACCGACCAAACAGCCATCCCTTATGGCAAGCCGGAGACAGTAGTCGGCACACCGTTCGACTTTACTACACCGCATACCATAGGCGAGAGAATAGATACACCGATAGACCAACTCATCTGGGCAAAAGGTTATGACCACTGCTACGTAATAGATAAAGCCGAGGGAGAGTACGGACTTTGCTGTCGCTGTTCATCGCCCAAAACCGGTATCGTATTGGAGGTAATCTCTTCCGAACCGGCTATGCAGGTCTACACCGGAAACTGGATGACCGGAAATATCAGAGGGAAGTTCGACCAACGCTATCCGGCTCGTTCGGCTGTCTGCTTTGAGACACAACACTATCCGGACTCTCCAAACCGTCCGGAGTATCCTTCTACTCTTCTTCGTCCGGGCGAATTGTTCCACTCAGAGACTGAGTTTCGTTTTTCTGTCGAGAGATAAATAACTAAAACAGTAATATAAATCAGTATGACTACAAATCAAAAGCAAAGCTACACCATACCATTCATAATAATGGTGGTGCTCATGTCGCTTGTTGGACTTATCACAAGTCTTAACCAGCAACTTCAAAAGCCAATGGAGGCGGCGTTCCTTATCAAAGGAGGCGAGTATACCAATACTTTTACCACTCTGTTGGTTTTCTCTTTCTTTCTTGCCTATCTTGTGATGGGTACCGTGAGCGGTAGATTTATCGAAAAACATGGCTACAAGAAGACGCTTATACTCGGTCTATCCATTCTTGTGGCAGCTTTCGGTCTTTATGAGATCTCTGCTTATGTATTTGACAAATTCGACATCGTTAACTTCCAAGCCACTCTGGACGAGGCAAGAAGCACGGAAAACTTCAAGTACACAGGGCCTATCGAACTGCCGGTAGCCTATTACATCTTCCTGTTTGCCGCCTTTGTGGCAGGTACGGCACTTACTTTCCTTCAAGCCGTAATCAATCCGTACATTGTTGCGTGCGACGTTAAGGGAACATCCGGAGTACAACGCCAGACTATCGCCGGCGTGGGTAACTCTACGATGACCACTATCGGTCCTCTTTTCGTTACGGCTGTAATCTTTGCCAATCAGGATGTCCTCAACATCAACATCACTTCTCTCTACATCCCTATCCTTGTTTTGATGTTCATGGTATTGGCTATCATCATCGTATTGCCACGCCTTAACCTCCCTACTATTGCAAGTACAGAGAAGAAAGAGGGCGAGGTTCTTACAGAGAGTGTATGGAGCTTCCGTCACCTGACATTAGGTGTTATCGCAATCTTTGCATACGTAGGTGTGGAAGTAGCGGCAGGTTCCAACATCAATCTTTACGCCACCGACCTCGGTTTCGACCTTACAACCGCAGGTAAGATGGCTTCTCTCTACTGGTTCGGTATGCTTGTGGGTCGTCTGCTTGGTAGCTTCCTCAGCAAAGTGAAAGCCAATACCCAGCTCGTGGTAACCTCCGTAGGTGCTACTCTGTTTATCATCGCCACAATGATGACCAAGAATCCTTGGCTTCTTGTAGGTGCCGGTCTTTCCCACTCTATCATGTGGCCTGCCATCTTCTCTTTGGCTGTTGAAGGTCTCGGACGCTATACATCTAAAGGTTCGGGCGCTCTCATGATGGGGGTAGTAGGTGGAGCAGTATTGCCGTTCGTACAAGGCGTATTGGCAGATAAGATTGGCGGTTGGGACTGGACATGGCTCCTCGTAATAGCCGGTGAGATCTATCTTCTTTACTATGCACTTGTAGGCTACAAGGTACTTAAACGCGACAAGGGTGCGTAACCCTTTTTACAATATAACTAAACATTATGAAGCTATGGAATTAGATTTCGTAAGAAGCAGGTTCATCAAGCATTTCGATGGATCTACAGGTGAAATATTCGCTTCTCCGGGACGTATAAATTTGATCGGAGAGCACACAGACTATAACGGAGGCTTTGTATTCCCCGGAGCTATAGATAAAGGCATGATGGCTGAAATAAAGCCAAACGGGACAGACAAAGTGCGTGCCTACTCAATAGACCTTAAAGACTATATCGAATTTGGGCTAGGTCCGGATGACGCACCACGTACATCATGGGCAAAATATATCTATGGCGTCTGCCGCGAACTTATCGAACGAGGCGTGGAAGTAAAGGGATTCAATACCGCATTTGCGGGTGATGTTCCTCTCGGAGCAGGTATGTCTTCTTCTGCGGCCCTTGAAAGCACCTACGCTTATGCGCTCAACGAAATGTTCGGAGGCGGTAAGATAGACAAGTTTGAGCTTGCAAAGATCGGACAAGCTACCGAACACAAGTATGTGGGAGTAAAGTGCGGTATCATGGATCAGTTTGCCAGCGTATTCGGTAAAAAGGATCACCTGATTCGTTTGGACTGCAAGACTCTTGAGCATAAATATTTCCCATTCCATCCGCAAGGTTATAAATTGGTGCTTTTGGACTCTGTCGTGAAGCACGAACTTGCTTCTTCTGCGTACAACAAGCGCAGAGAATCTTGCGAAAACGTTGTGAAGGCGATACAGAAACGCCATCCGGAAGTAGAGTTTCTACGCGATGCCTCCATGGCGATGCTTGAAGAAGTGAAGAGTGAAGTATCTTCAGAAGATTACATGCGTGCGGAATACGTCATCGAAGAAGTACAACGAGTTCTCGATGTTTGCGATGCTCTCGAACGTGACGACTACGAAACCGTAGGACAAAAGATGTATGAAACACACGAGGGAATGAGCAAACTCTACGAGGTGAGCTGCGAAGAGCTGGACTTCCTTAACGATATAGCAAAAGAGTGTGGCGTTACCGGTTCTCGTGTTATGGGTGGTGGCTTCGGTGGCTGTACCATCAACCTTGTGAAAGAAGAGCTTTATGATCTCTTCATCGAAAACGCCAAGAAGATGTTCAAAGAGAGATTCGGCTACGAACCGAAGGTGTACAACGTTGTCATCAGCGACGGTTCTCGCAAGATAGACTAAGAACAACTTACTTCATTTATAAAGAAAGAATCATCTTGGAAAAGCAGCAGCTTACCAAGATGATTCCTTTTTTATGCCCTTTTGCAAGAGTTCTTACTTCCCCTTATTACTGATATTCTCTACATAGGTACGCAGTTCCGCAGGGTTGGGGATCTGGACACCGTCGAGGCTGTTGATGTTTTGGAAGAGGTCTAACTCAAAGTACTTCACCACGGCAAAGACATGATCGAAAACATCGCTTACAATCCCTTCATACTCTACCCACACTACGGTGTTCGTAAAGAAGTAAAGCTGTAGAGGGAGACCACGATCTTCCGGATCTCTCTGGCGCACCATCAGCGTATGGTTCTGGCTTACTTTGTCATTGTGTTTGAGGTATTCCACGATATATCTTCTGAACAGACCAACGTTTGTAAGGCGACGCATGCTTAACGGATCATTCTCGCTCACTTGTGCGTTCTGCTCTCTTATCTCGTCCATTACGTTAGTAATATATTCTCCAAGCGCAGCAGAGTTTCTCAAGCGTTCTATCAGATCATTCTCCGCATACTTTATAGTCTTCATATCCACGTAGATGCTTCTCATACATCTACGGGCTCCGGTATCCTGCATAGCCCGCCAATTGATTACCGGATCGGCTACCAACGCATAGGGCGGAATGGTATACATCGTATTGTCGAAGCTTCTGATCTTCACTGTTGCCAACGAAATTTCCACCACATCGCCGTCTACATTGTGCTTAGGAGAGGTTATCCAGTCTCCCACCCGAATCATATCGTTACTGGAGAGCTGTATGCTTGCCACAAATCCCATCAGCGTATCTTTGAATACCAAGAGCAGTACAGCCGAAAGAGCGGCTAAGCTACCGAAGAGGGTCTTCATGTCTATACTGAAAATAAGAGAAACGATATAGAGCGCTCCTATGAAGTAAACCACAATCTTAAAGACCTGAAACAGGTTTACAAACGGGGTATTACGATACTTCAAGGAAGAGAGCATACCGCTCCGCATAGCATCAAAAGAGATATGGAAGAGCCTCATCACCAGCACCGCTATGTATATACTACATACGATCACCAGCAATGTCCTGAACATATTCTTCTCCTCCGGGAATGGCAACGATAACAGATTGATGAAAATCGACACGGAGCAGATCCGTATGACTTTTGAGAGAAATTTACGGCTCTCTTTCTTCAAGCCTGTAAACAGAGGCAGACGAACCAAGACTTTAGTCAGTAGCCGAACAAAGATGAGGCGCAACAGCAGTTCGATCAGAAGAGTAAAAATAAGCACGATCCCTATAATCAATAAAGGTCTGAGGATAGCTCCCGAACCTCCGTCTGCCGTTTCTGCCGGAATGATATTGAGTTTGGAAATGATTTCGTTGAGGAATAATCGTATTTCGTTCATGGATTTGCAAGTTTAGTTTTATCTAAACAAAGATAACACCCCTACCTCTATTGAGCAAATGGAACGAGTATCGTTTCTGTCCCGGATTATTCACTCATCTTGGCGTGCACTTTTATATAAAAACAGACGACAGAAGCCCTCTCCCAAAATCCCTTTCCTCGTTCTTATTTTTAGAGAATAAAATATAGATATAGACTTAACTATCTCGTATTTAACAGAATATGAAAAATCTCAAATTCGGAGAAAATTTTTTCTCAGTACATTTCATGGGCTATTTTCGAGTTAATTGGTGTGAATTTTAACACGCCTCTCTGTGAATAAATCCTAACTCGCTTTTGGGTCTAAAAACAGTAAAAAAGAGAGCCAAAACCGTAAAGCACTATTTATCAACACAATAAGCAAAAATTCTAAACAGGTTAATTGAATTCGGTAAACGGGTTAAATGA
>JAUMWS010000041.1 GCA_030529525.1 Porphyromonas sp.
AAGAAGAAGAACGGATAAAAACAGCCTATCGGGGAAAGACGGCAGATTGGAAAAATATTCATATATTTGTACTGCTTTAGACGGGAGATCCTATACGTATGGATCTCCGTCGTTATAATAAAGATATGTGGTATCGCAATAGATTTTTTTACATTCAAAAATACGATAACTGAAAATGATTAAAGTAGGTATTAACGGTTTCGGCCGTATCGGACGCTTCGTTTTCCGTGCTGCACAAACAAGATCAGACATTCAGGTTGTTGCCATCAACGACCTCATGCCGGTAGACTACTTGGCATATATGCTAAAGTATGACACTATGCACGGAACATTTGAAGGAACAATAGACTTCAACATGGACAAGAATCTTCTCATCGTAAACGGTAAAGAAGTTCGTGTTACAGCAGAACGCGATCCTAAAGACCTTAGATGGGCAGAAGTAGGTGCAGATTATGTGGTAGAGTCTACAGGTTTGTTCCTAAGCAAAGATAAAGCACAAGGACACATTGATGCAGGTGCAAAGTATGTGGTGATGTCGGCTCCTTCAAAGGACGATACTCCGATGTTTGTTTGCGGTGTAAACCATAAAGAGTATGTTAAGGGTACACAGTTTGTTTCCAATGCATCTTGTACTACAAACTGTCTTGCTCCGCTTGCAAAGGTTCTACACGACAAGTTCGGTATTGTTGATGGTCTTATGACTACAGTACACTCTGTTACTGCAACACAAAAGACTGTTGACGGTCCATCTCTAAAGGACTGGCGTGGTGGTCGTGCTGCTACCGGAAACATTATCCCATCCTCTACAGGTGCTGCGAAGGCCGTAGGTAAGGTAATCCCTTCACTCAACAAGAAGCTTACGGGAATGTCTTTCCGTGTGCCTACTCTTGATGTATCTGTTGTGGATCTTACTGTAAATCTTGCAAAGCCTGCATCTTACGAAGATATTTGTAAAGCGATGAAGGATGCTTCTGAAGGCGAACTAAAGGGTATCCTTGGCTATACAGACGAAGAGGTAGTATCTTCAGACTTCCTTGGCGACGTTCGTAGCTCTATCTTTGATGCTAAAGCGGGTATCGCTCTTACAGATACATTTGTTAAGGTGGTTTCTTGGTACGATAACGAGATAGGTTACTCTAACAGAGTGCTAGACCTTATCGCTCACATGGCTACAGTAAACGGATAATATGAGGAGGAGCTTTAGGGCTTAATCCTTAGTTATAAATAGAAATGGAAGTCCCGACTCGTTTCAGAGTCGGGACTTCTGTTTTTCTTCGGAATCTCTCATATATTCCTACCGGATGCTCTCAAATGTATGGTGAGACCTATGTTTCGGACGAGAACTCTTTCTTGATTCTGTTTTTTCTTTTCTTTTTCTTTCGCAAAGTGTATCTGTTTTTGGAGATAAAGATGTTATTTCCCGTCTCGGGTGATCTCTCTTTTTTGCTCGCTTTAGAGGGATGTTTTATGTAAAAATGGAGCAGTAAGATTTTCCCACGATGCCCATAATTTTCTTTTCTTTTTTCTGATACGAAAGCAAGGATGCTTTATAACTTCTTTGTTGTCAGATGAATATGGAAAATCTTGAATTTGAGAAAAAATTTTTTCTTGTCCGTTTGATGGGCTGTTTTCGAGTTAATTTGTGTGAAATTTAATGCCCGCTCTTGTGAATATTTACTAATGAAGAAATCTTCCTTTTTAGAGGCTTTTTAGGGGATAAATCAGTAAGGTATTGATATATAGCACTTTGTCTATTTTCGCTAAACGTGTTAAATGAATTGGGTTAACCTGTTAAATGAAATCGGTAAACGGGTTCATTGAAAAATTAAACCCGTTAAGCCGAAAGAATATGCTCGTTTATCATTTTCGCTTAACAGCTATCGAAAATAATGTTAAGGAAATCGCTCCGATTTAACAGTTCGGTCATCCTCTGAAAACAACACCTCCAACCAAAATAGAGAGAGCTGTTTGGGACGATGTTTACAGGGAACGAATATGTAAAAACGGAACTTGAAAATAGCCCTGAAAAGTGGAAAAACTTTTCTGATGCTTTTCATTGCTCTTGTTTTTCTTATATAAGATGTTTTATTAACGGACTTATCTGTTGTGGAAATATATAAATAATACTTGATTGTAGTTAGGTAAGACTCTTTCTTCTCCATTTTATAGCAAACGGATATACTCAATAATAGTTAGATCTGCCTCTATATCAAATATTTGTTGTACTTTTAGAGGGGAAAACAGAAAGTATAACGAATAAATCTTATATAATAAATGAACTTTGACATAGCTATAATTGGTGGAGGTCCTGCCGGTTACAATGCCGCTGCAAAAGCTTCTGCCGGAGGTCTTAAGACCGTTCTGTTTGAAAAAAGCGAACTCGGAGGTGTTTGCCTTAATGAGGGATGTATTCCTACCAAAACGCTTCTATACTCGGCTAAGACGCTGGAAAGTGCAAAGTCTGCTCTTAAGTACGGCATCAAGATAGATGGCGAAATCTCTTTCGACTATAAGCGAATCATCGCTCGTAAAAATAAGGTCGTAAAAAAGCTTACAGCCGGAGTAGCTTTCAAGATGAGCTCTGCCGGTGTGGAGGTTGTAAGGGAATTGGCTACTATCGCAGGCGAATCCGGAGAGGAGTTTGTCATCAAGAGCGAAAGCGGGCAGGAGTATCGGGCCAAGTATCTTTTGCTCTGTACCGGTTCGGATACCTTTATCCCTCCGATCCCCGGATTGGATAGCGTAGAGTATTGGACCAGCAGAGAGGCTCTCGACTCCAAAGAACAGCCGGGCTCTATCGTCATCATCGGTGGAGGAGTTATAGGTATGGAGTTTGCTTCGTTCTTCAACAGCATGGGCTCCGACGTCTCTGTCGTGGAGATGATGCCGGAGATCCTTGGAGCTATGGATAAGGAGACTTCCGCAATGTTGCGTGACGACTACGCCAAGAGAGGTGTCAAGTTCCACCTCAATACGAAAGTAGTAGAAGTATTCAATGGCGGTGTTAAGGTTGAGAAAGACGGAGAGTCTTTCACGATAGAAGGAGAAAAGATCCTTGTGAGCGTTGGTCGTAAAGCCCGTTTGCAAGGATTTGGTTTGGAAAATATCCCTGTCGAAACCAACCGTGGCGGTGTTACCGTGAACGAATACATGCAGACCTCTCACCCGAGAGTCTATGCTGCGGGAGACATTACAGGCTTCTCTCTGTTGGCTCACACGGCTATACGGGAAGGGGAAGTGGCTATCGGTCATATCCTTGGCGAGAATGTTCCGATGTCTTACAAGGCAATACCGGGTGTTGTCTACACCAATCCTGAAATTGTGGGAGTGGGCAAGACCGAAGAAGAGCTGCGTGAGAGCGGACGCTACTACCGTGTGTTGAAGCTGCCTATGGCTTATTCCGGACGCTTCGTGGCGGAAAACGAAACAGGCAACGGACTTTGCAAGGTGATCGTGGACGAAAATGAAACCATCCTCGGATGCCATATGCTTGGTAATCCGGCTTCGGAAATCATATTCGGTATGGGTATTGCCATAGAGAACGGAGAGACTCTCTCTTCTCTCGGAAAGCATGTCTATCCGCACCCTACTGTGGCAGAGATCATTCACGAAGTACTTCACGACTAAAGATAAGAGAACGCAGATCTCGCACGAATGCCCCAAAAGTTCTCCCTTTTTCAGTTTGCAATACTGCGTGGATTGGAGCCTCCTCTCATCCTTGCGCTGGAAGAGTGGTTGGTAAAGCATTCGGACACTAATATCATACTTCTTTGGCAGACTCATCCCTCTGTTGTGCTCGGAAAATATCAGAGCGTAGAGAGGGAGACTCGTAGGGATCTCCTTGAGCAGCAAGGGGTGAGTCTGTACCGAAGATTTACCGGAGGCGGAGCCGTCTTTACCGATGCAGGAAACATGAACATCAGTGTGATCGGTTCGTCCGAAGCCTTTAGCTTCGATGACGCAGTACAGCTCCAACTCTCTTTTCTCCGCCATCTCCAAGTGGATGCCGGAGCAGACGACAGAAGAAGTCTATTTATTGGCGATCGAAAGATCTCCGGTTCGGCGCAGGCGGTTTACAAGCAGAGGCAGATTTATCATGCCACTCTCCTTGTGGAGACAGACCTCGAAAAGCTTAACGAGATGCTTCAACCCGAAAACACAGACTCGGAAAGCCCCCTTCGCCTAAGCGTGCAGAGCCATCGCTCTCCCGTTACAAATATCTATACCATCTCCGGAAACGGCTATTCCATACCGGAGATTGAAACACACTATCAAGTATTCTTGTCGGGTCTTGGCTGTATGGAGACGGACTTGAATGCTTTGCTAAAAAAGTCTGACCTCCTTAAGCTCGCAAACGAAAAGTATCAAAATCGTTCATGGGTGCTGTTCGGGACAAAGGGTCAAAATGAAATAAAAAACAGATAAACGAACATATTAACACTCAAAACACAATTTATTATGTCTCTATTTGATATAAAAATGCCCAAGTTGGGCGAAAGTATCACAGAGGGTACTATTCTCACATGGAATGTGAAAGTAGGCGACACTGTCGAAGAAGATGATGTTCTGTTCGAGGTGAACACCGCAAAAGTCAGTGCTGAAATCCCTTCTCCTGTAGCCGGAGTGGTAAAAGAGATCCTTCATGTCGAAGGAGATACCGTGGCTGTAGGTAACATCGTGGCACGTATAGACCTTTCCGGAGAAGCTGTAGCGGGAGAAGAGAGCAAAGCATCTGCCCCTGCGGAAGAAGCGAAGTCTGCATCTGCTCCATCCGAAAGCCCAAAAGTCGAAAAGCCGGCCAAGAAGAGTGGAGACCGTTGGTACTCTCCGGTTGTTCTGCAAAAGGCAAAAGAGGGTAAGGTCTCTACAGAAGAGCTTGATTCCATACAAGGTACAGGTTTCGAGGGCAGAGTGTCCAAGCATGACATCATCGCCTTTATAGAGAAGACGAAAGGCGCTCCGGCTCCTTCTGTTACAAAGCCTGTCGCTCCGGCTGCTCCTGTTGCTGCCGCACCGCAAAAGGCTGCACCATCTGTTCCGGTAGTAGCCGGACCGGAAGATACGGTTATCCCAATGGATCCTGTGCGCCGCATTATTGCAGACAGAATGACCGAATCGAAGCACATATCCCCACACGTTACCAATGTTATCGAGGTTGATGTAACCAACTTGGTGCGCTGGAGAGAAAAAGAAAAAGACGCTTTCAAGAAAAGAGAAGGTATCAGCCTTACATTTATGGCTCCTATCCTCGAAGCTACAGCCAAGGCTTTGAAAGACTATCCACGTGTAAACTCTTCTGTGGATGGCTACAACATCATCGAGCGTAAGTCTATAAATATCGGTATGGCTGTATCTCTTCCGGACGGAAACCTTATCGTTCCGGTAATCAAGAACGCAGACAGAATGAGCATTTCCGGCTTGGCCAACGAAGTATCTGCTTTGGCAAATAAGGCAAGAGCCAATAAGCTTGGCATGGATGAGATTCAAGGGGGTACATTCACCATTTCCAACTTCGGCTCGTTCAAGAGTCTTTTCGGAACACCAATCATTAACCAACCCGAAGTAGCCATACTCGGTGTGGGAACGATAGAGAAGAAGCCTTCAATCTTGGAGACTCCGGACGGTCCGGTAATGGCAATCAGAGATAAGATGTACCTTGCTCTTTCTTACGACCATAGAGTGATAGACGGTATGCTTGGAGGTAATTTCCTCTACCGTATAGGGCAATATCTTGAAGAGTGGAACGCATAACAGATCATAAACCATGAAGAAATATTTTACTATAACCAATACAGACAAAGAACTTCTAAAGAAGTGGTATCACCTTCTGATGCTGGGTCGTGCTTTGGACGATAAGGCTCCAAGCTACCTTTTGCAGTCGCTCGGCTGGTCTTACCATGCGCCTTACGCCGGACACGATGGTATTCAACTTGCCATGGGACAAGTGTTCGACAAAGAGAAGGACTTCTTTTTCCCATATTACCGAGACATGCTTTCGGCTCTCTCTGCAGGCCTTACAGCGGAAGAGATTATCCTGAATGGTATCTCCAAGGCTACCGATCCGAGCAGTGGCGGAAGGCACATGTCCAACCACTTTGCCAAGCCTGAGTGGAACATTCAGAATACATCTTCTGCCGTTGCAAACCATGACCTTCATGCCGTAGGTGTGGCAAGAGTGATGAAGTATTACGGACAAAAGGGTGTGGCATTCACTTCTCATGGCGACTCTTCAACTTCTGAAGGTTACGTTTACGAGGCTATCAATGGTGCTTCAAGAGAGCAACTCCCTGTCGTTTTCGTTATTCAGGACAACGGCTATGGCATATCCGTTCCGAAGAAAGACCAGACTGCCAACAGAAAAGTAGCAGATAACTTCACAGGAATGAAGCACCTTCGCATCATTCACTGTAACGGTAAAGACATCTTCGACTCCATGAATGCCATGACGGAGGCAAAGAATCATGCGCTCGAAACAAGCTGTCCGGTGATTGTGCAAGCCAACTGTGTACGTATCGGAGCGCACTCCAACTCCGACAAGCATACGCTATACCGTGATGAAGATGAGCTTGAATATGTAAAGGCAGCAGACCCAATCCAAAAGTTCAGACGTATGCTTCTTAGATATAAGAGGGTATCGGAAGAAGAGCTATTGGAGATAGAAGAACAAGTAAAGAAAGAAGTAAAGGAAGCAAACAAGAAAGCGCTTCGTGCTCCCGATCCGGATCCGGCATCTATTCTTGATTTTGTTTTGCCTCCTGCCTATGAGTCTACGAAGTATCCGGAAGGACTTCACGACAGCAAAGAGGGCGAACCGATCAATCTTGTTACTGCACTTAACCAAACTCTTAAGGCAGAGTTCCGCCACAATCCGGATACGTTCCTTTTCGGACAGGATATGGCCAACAAAGACAAGGGAGGCGTATTCAACGTATCCAAGGGAATGCAACAGGAGTTTGGTGAAGAGCGTGTATTCAATGCTCCTATCTGTGAAGACTTCATCGTGGGAACAGCCAACGGTATGAGCCGTTTCCGTAAAGATATACGTGTTGTAATCGAAGGTGCAGAGTTTGCAGACTATTTCTGGCCTGCCATGGAGCAGTTTGTAGACACTACTCACGACTATTGGAGAAGCAACGGTAAGTTCTCTCCGAACGTTACCATTCGTCTTGCTTCCGGAGGTTATATCGGTGGAGGTATCTATCACTCTCAAAATATAGAGGGAGCTCTATCCACTTTACCGGGAACTCGAATCGTTTATCCGACATTTGCGGACGACGCTGCCGGACTCTTGCGTACCTCTATCCGTTCCGAAGGTTTGACTGTCTTCATGGAACCTAAGGCGCAATACAACTCCGTGGAAGCGCAGGCGCATGTTCCGGAAGACTTTGAAGTGCCATTTGGTAAGGGACGTATCCGTCACGAGGGTAAGGATTTGACCATCGTTACTTACGGTAACACTCTTCTTCTCTCTCTGCAAGCAGCGAAGAGGCTGAAAGAGGAAGGCATCGGAACAGTGGAGGTAATAGACCTTCGTTCGCTTGTTCCTTGGGACAAAGAGATGGTTCGCAAGTCTATAGAGAAGACCAGCAAGGTACTTGTGGTGCACGAAGACAAGGTATTCTCCGGCTTTGGAGCAGAAGTTGCGGCTACTATTGCATCTGAGATGTTCACGCTATTGGATGCTCCGGTATCTCGTTTGGGATCTACCTTTACACCGGTCGGCTTCAACCCCATTCTTGAGCGTGCCGTTCTGCCTAATGCAGATGGTATTTACCGTGAAGCTAAGCGTCTTATTGAATTTTAATACAGAGAAAAAGTTATGGAAAAGATAGGATTATTTTATGGCAAGAGTGCCAGAAAAACCTCTTTGGTTGCTGAAATATTGGCGGAAAAGATAGGAAAAGAGAAAGTAGACCTTATCCCTGTGGAGAATGCAAGCAAGGAAGATCTTAACCCTTACAAGTATCTTATCATGGGAGGTGCTACATGGTTCGACGGCGAACTTCCATCTTATTGGGATGAGATACTTCCGGATGTGGAGACTCTCTCTATGAAGGGTAAGAAGGTGGCTATCTACGGTCTTGGCGATCAGGCAAGCTATCCGGAAAACTTCGTAGACAGCATCGGGTTGCTTGCCAATCTTGTGAAGCATTGTGGCGGAGAGATTGTCGGCTATACCTCTACGGAGGGTTACGAGTACGAGCGTTCGCAAGCAGAAGAGGACGGTAAGTTTATGGGCTTGGCTTTGGACTTTGAAAACCAAGAAGCTCTAAACGAGAAACGTATCTCGGACTGGGTGGCACAGATAATCAAAGAGTTCGGCATCTGATAGACACTACAACGCGACGGAGACCATTTCGAGAATAAATCTTGACTCCGGCTCTTTGCCGGACAAACCGCCTATGAGAGTGAAGTGATCTTACCGATGCTTCACGAAGTAAAGGCTCATGACAGACAGAGGCACTGCAACGGAAAAGTTGCAGTGCCTCTCTTTTTTTTAGGACTGCTTTCCCGGTATTGAAAGGAACGGAATCGGCTCTTTCGGCAGAGTCGTTTTTATATATTCCATACCGCAGACTCACTCCCCGGGAAAGCCCTCTCTATTTTGCTCGGAAGGTGTGTTTTGAGAGCCTGACCAAATTGTTAAATCACCCCTGTTTTATTAACACCATTTTTGATAGCTGTTCATCAAAAACGATAAACGAGCATATTCTTTCGGCTTAACGGGTTTAATTTTTCAATGAACCCGTTTACCGATTTCATTAAACAGGTTAACCCAATTCATTTAACACGTTTAGCGGGAATGGTCAAAGTATTGTGATTCAGATTTTTATGTTTTTATCCCATAAAAAGAAGATAAAAAGGACAATTTCTTTATTAGGGAATATTTACAGAGAAGGGTGTTAAAATTCACACCAATTAACTCGAAAAAGCCCCATGAAATGCACTGAGGAAAAATTTTTTCCAAATTCGCGATTTTCGGTATTCATTTGTAATCAAGAGAGTTAGAAGGGCTGAGAAAATTGCTCGGACAAAATCGGAGGAAAAAAGGAAGAGTTTGCGGCGAGAAATCGACAATCTGCTTTTATATAAAAGCTCCCGTTTGACCGTTATCGGGATGCCCCTCTTGGAAGCCGAAAAGACTCTTTTTGTCTCTCCTTTGGATAGCTGTACGGAAAAAGTTATTTTTGTATCCAAATACAATAACCTATATCATATCATCATGGCTATTATACATCAAGAAGTTTCTCGCACGTTTGGCGAATATCTCCTAATACCGGGACTTACAACAAAAACCTGTACTCCCGACAATGTATCTCTCCGTACTCCTCTCGTGAAGTACAGGAAAGAAGAAGGAGAGAGCAGGATCAACCTGAATATCCCATTCGTTTCGGCCATCATGCAGTCCGTTTCCAACGATACGCTTGCCATAGAGTTGGCTCGCAACGGAGGGCTTTCTTTTATCTTCGGTTCTCAGCCGATAGAGTCGCAAGCCGAAATGGTGCGTAGGGTGAAGAAGTTCAAAGCCGGATTCGTAACCAGCGACTCCAACCTCACACCCGATCACACTCTGCAAGATGTCTTGAACCTGATAGCCAAGACAGGACACTCCACCATAGGTATCACTCATGATGGAACGCCCAATGGTATTCTGAAAGGTATCGTTACCAGCAGAGACTACAGACTCTCTGTGGATGCAAGAGATAAAAAAGTGGCAGACTTCATGACGCCATTTGCCCAACTCACCGTAGGGAAGCTCGGCATCACCCTTTCGGATGCCAATAACATCATTTGGGGACACAAGCTCAACACGCTTCCCATCATAGACGATGAGAATAGATTGTGCTACTTCGTCTTCCGTAAAGACTACGATAACCATCACCAAAATCCGAACGAACTTTCGGACAAGCAGGACAAAACGCTTCTTGTAGGTGCCGGAATCAATACCCGAGACTATAAAGAGAGAGTGCCTGCACTCGTTGAGGCAGGTGTGGATGTCCTTTGCATAGACTCTTCGGACGGATATTCCGAATGGCAAAAAGAGTGTTTGGAGTGGATCAAGAGCCGGTATGATGTCCCCGTCGGAGCCGGAAACATCGTGGACAGAGAGGGTTTCCTCTATCTCGTGGAAGCAGGTGCGGACTTTATCAAGGTGGGTATCGGAGGCGGATCTATCTGTATCACTCGCGAACAGAAGGGTATAGGTATGGGTCAAGCCACTGCCGTAATGAACGTAGCCCAAGCCAGAGATGAGTATTTTGCCGCTAACGGTGTCTATGTGCCTATCTGTAGCGATGGCGGTATAGTACACGACTATCACATGACGCTGTCTCTCGCCATGGGTGCGGACTTCATGATGATGGGCAGATACTTCGCCCGCTTCGACGAAAGCCCTACCAAAGTACTCAAGGTGGGTAATAACTTCGTGAAAGAGTACTGGGGCGAAGGATCGAACAGAGCCAAGAACTGGCAACGATACGACGCAGGAGGCGATGAAAATCTGAAGTTTGAAGAAGGTGTAGACAGCTATGTGCCTTATGCCGGTAAGATGAAGAGCAATCTGGATAAAACGCTTGCCAAGATGAAGGCAACAATGTGTAGCTGTGGCTCTACAACCATCAAGCACTTGCAAGAGAACGCCAAGATCACTCTTGTTTCCTCTACTTCCATAGTGGAAGGCGGTGCTCATGATGTGATCCTAAAAGAGTAATAAAAGAACAATATACAGAGAGTAAATAGAAAATATGTTTTCAGGAATAGTAGAAGAGGCAGGACGCATCGTCGATATTGTCCATGAGACCGGAACGGAGAACGTACACCTTACGGTGGCATGCTCTTTCGTCAATGAGTTGAAGATAGACCAAAGCATCGCTCACAATGGTGTCTGTCTTACCGTGGTGGAGCTTACGGACGAAACTTATACCGTTACAGCCATAAGCGAGACACTGAAGCGGAGCAATCTTGGCGACCTTCGCCCGGGAGATTTGGTCAATCTGGAACGTTCGATGGTGATGAACGGACGTTTGGACGGACACATCGTACAGGGACACGTAGACACTACGGGTGTTTGCTCCGCCGTGGAGGAAGCAGACGGCAGTACCTATTACACCATAACCTATGACGTACCCAAAGAGATGGCTCTTCAGGGTTACATGACGGTGGAGAAAGGTTCGGTTTGCGTTAATGGCGTATCGCTCACCGTGTGCGACTCTACTCCGAACTCTTTCCGTGTGGCTATCATCCCTTACACTAAAGAGCATACCAACTTCCGGACACTTGCCGTAGGGCACAGAGTGAATCTGGAGTTCGATATCATCGGTAAGTATTTGGCTCGTCTTCGCTCCTTGGAGTGAGGCTCTCTAAGTCTATGAGCAAAGATATTTATACCCTTATCAAGGATCGTAAGAGTCATAGAAAATACGATCCTGACTTTGAAATTCCCGACGACGTGATCGCTCGAATTGTCGAAGCAGGCAGGCTTTCGCCCTCCGCCTGTAACGGACAACCATGGCACTTTATCGTGGTAAAAGATCGGGAGTTGAGGAGAGGCGTGAGTGGCGCATTGCGTTCTTCACTCGCTCCGGGTATGAATAAGTTTGCCGAAAACTGCTCTGCCTTCATCGTCGTGGTACGAGAGCGTACCAATGTTGCTTCGGGCATCGGAGCGGTTATTAAGAATACGGACTACAGCTCTTTCGATATAGGTATAGCCGTGGGCTTTCTCACATTGGCAGCCGAACATGAAGGATTGGGCAGCTGTATCATAGGTTGGCTCGATAAGAACAAGATCAGAACTCTTCTGAATATTCCGAAAGGAAAAGATGTCCCGCTTGTGGTGGCTCTCGGAAAGAGCAATGATAAAATCTCTCAAAGGAGAAGAAAACCGGAACAAGAGGTGATCTCTTGGGATATGTATAAGAAAAAGTAGAAGGCTCTCTGTCCTTCAGACTAAAAAGTAGAGGATTAAAATTATTTCTTGTAACTTGAAGCAGTGTACAAGATATTATCACTAAAGTATTACTATGGCAGTTCCAGAATTTAAGTATCAGGCTATGTTCCCACTCGGACCCGAGAAAACCGAGTATTATAAGCTGACAGACCGGTACGTGCAAGAGGTGGATTTTGAAGGAACAAAGATGCTAAAGGTAGATCCGGAAGCTCTTACCCTTGTGGCCCAACAGGCATTCCATGATGTCTCTTTCTTCTTGCGCCCCGAACATCAAGAGAGTGTTGCTTCCATCCTTTCGGATCCGGAGGCTTCGGAGAACGATAAATTTGTTGCACTGACATTCCTTCGCAATGCAGAGGTAAGTGCTAAGGGCAAACTTCCATTCTGCCAAGATACCGGTACAGCCGTTATTCTCGGAAAGAAAGGTCAGAATGTCTTCACCGGTGTATGCGATGAAGAGTATCTCTCTCGAGGTGTATACAATACCTATACACAGGATAATCTTCGCTATTCACAGAATGCTCCTTTGGATATGTATAAGGAGGTGAACACGGGATGCAACTTACCGGCTCAGATAGACCTTATGGCTACAGAAGGCGGAGAGTACAAATTCCTTTGTATAGCTAAGGGTGGAGGATCGGCAAATAAGACATATCTCTATCAGGAAACAAAGGCTCTTCTCAACCCGGATACACTTGTAAAGTTTCTTGTAGACAAGATGAAGAGCTTGGGTACGGCTGCTTGTCCTCCGTATCATATAGCTTTTGTTATCGGTGGGACCTCTGCCGAAACAAACCTCAAAACCGTTAAGCTTGCAAGTGCAAAGTATTACGACGAACTCCCAACCTCAGGAAACGAAGGCGGTAGAGCCTTCCGTGATATAGAGTTGGAGAAGACACTGTTGCAAGAAGCGTACAAGCTCGGACTTGGAGCCCAGTTCGGCGGAAAGTATTTTGCTCATGATATTCGTGTCATAAGGCTTCCACGTCACGGTGCATCCTGCCCTGTCGGAATGGGTGTAAGCTGTTCGGCAGACCGTAACATTAAGGCAAAAATCAACCGTGAAGGTATCTGGATCGAAAAATTGGAGACTCATCCGGAACGTCTTATCCCTGAAGAAATGCGTGAAGGACACGAAGGAGAAGTGGTGAAAATAGATCTGAACAGACCAATGGCAGAGATCCTAAAAGAGCTTAGCCGTTATCCGGTATCTACAAGACTGTCTCTGTCCGGTACTATCATCGTTGGTCGGGACATCGCCCATGCGAAGTTAAAAGAGCGTATAGATAGCGGTCAAGGGCTTCCCGAATATGTCAAAAATCACCCGATATACTATGCAGGACCTGCAAAGACTCCTAAAGGCATGCCGTCCGGATCGTTTGGACCTACCACGGCAGGGCGTATGGACTCTTATGTGGATCTCTTCCAAAGCCATGGCGGAAGCCTTATCATGATTGCAAAAGGTAACCGTAGCCAACAGGTTACAGACGCTTGCCACAAATATGGAGGCTTTTATCTCGGTAGTATTGGTGGCCCTGCAGCTATTTTGGCACAGGATAGCATCAAGAAGGTGGAGTGTTTGGAGTATCCGGAATTGGGTATGGAAGCGATCTGGAAGATTGAAGTTGAAGACTTCCCGGCATTTATTTTGGTCGACGACAAAGGCAACGACTTCTTCAAAGTTATCTCTCAGAAGTGTGAGGGTTGCGCTTTGAAGTAAACCCCAATCCCGTTGAACTCTTGCATAGATAGTAGATACCATGATGCCATAAAGGCATTGTTGGACGAACTTTCAGGCGATGGTTCAACAACGATTACCGTAGCAGAGTGGCTACTACACCTCTCCAAATTTTTGGAGATGGCTACCATAGAGAGTGGTCTCACCTTTGAAAGACATTATGCCCGCCTTGTATATCTTCGGCATGCACCGCAGATGAAAGGCTACTCGCAGCTTTGCAGACGGATTGTAAGCAGGTATATCAATTTTCTGAAAGCAGATCCGTCCGAAGCGGTTAAGAGAATAGAGGTTGAGGCACTCATTGCTTTTATCGGACTTTATAGCGGTCAGATAGAGACACATTCAGGTTTTACAGATAAAGAAGCGGACTTTTCGGCATCATCAAGTGTGTTGCCGGAGAGTCCGCTTTCCTCTTTTTACTGTGTCGTAGCAGAAGAAGTGGGAGAAGATAGCGTCAGTGGCTGGGCATACAGTGAGCATGAGGGAGTGAGAGAGGAGTGTTATCTGACATTTCTATTCTGTCATCCCTACCAGCACGAAGCTTATGAACGTCTCGGAGCACAAGTGGAGAAAGGAAGCGTAATTCACCTTTACGATATCAGACGAACGGCAGAAGGTATCGTACCATTGATTATCGTTCTGCGGCCGGATATTATTTTGGACGTAACTTCCATTGCTGAATGCTTTCCGTCATTAGAGTTTCCGGATCCGATGCTCTTTCTTCTTTCCAAGTTGAAACCTCAAAGTCATTCGTGGTATCTGCTTCGAGGAGCTGTCGCCAACAGGTTTTTGGATGATCTTCTTACAGCTCCGACGGAACACTCTTTCGACTCTTCTTTCCATGCTGCCTTCTGTGCAAATGCGTTGGGATTTGCTTACGCTCAGCTTCCTATAACATTTGGCGAGGAGGCAAGACAGCAGTATGGCAACATTCAAAGGAGTGTAGATCTTCTTCGGAGAGAGCATTTCGACAGCATTGCTCTCGAAGCGGAGATTCATGCACCTCTTTTCGGAATGAGAGGGCGTATAGATATGATTTCGAGAGATGGTAGCAGACTGCTGGAGTTGAAGAGTGGAAAGCCCGACCGAAGTGGGAAACCCCAATCTGCTCATGCCGTACAGACGACGCTCTATAACCTGATGAGTGAAAGAGCCTTTACTCTTTCTCCCGAAAAGAGACAGAGCTATCTGCTCTATGCCACCACGGGCGATCTTTTTCCTATCCCGGCTACGAGGATAAACGCCATACGGGCAATGGGTGTTCGTAATAAGATGGTCGGTATCCTGCTGCTTGGTTCACGAAACGAAGCGGGCGGGCAAAGAGTTTGGGATATATTGGAAGAATACCTTCGTCTTAACTCCAACTCCTTTGACGTTCCGCCCTATGTTCGGGAAGAGTGTGCCGCTCTACTCTGCTCCATGGGAGGGGAGAGTGATCCTCTTTTGCGTGCTTATCAGAGGGCTTACTTCGGCTTTCTGTTGCGCGAAGAGATGGCTGCTTATACCGTTCAGCACAGCAATATGCTGCCGGATGGTACACACACTGCTCCGCATTCCCTGCCGGGGTGGTGGCATGAACAGGAAGGGGAGGCGTGGACAAACCTTACACTTCAAGCAAACAACTGTACGGATCCTAAACATCCCCTTCTTATCTTTTCGTGGGGGAGTGGTGAGAGTCGGATGCCGGAAGTATTACCGGAAGCGGGCGAACTGTTGAGACTCTATCCTATATCCTCACGGACAGAGGCTTATCCCTGTCTGCGTTGCAGTGTGGTATCCGCTTCGGCAGAAGGATTGACGGTAAGATTGCTTTACGCACAGCCGGATGCGGAACTTCTCCAACTGCAAGAGGGCAACCGCTATCACTTGGAACGTATCGGAGGTCAAAATATAGGCATGACACATCAGTACAGATCCGTGTTGGCTTTGGGCAGGAGTACGCCCCGGCGTAGAGATATTATTCTTACCAGAGCAGAGGTGTCGGAGCAGAAAAGAGGGCTGCTTTCCGATGAAAACGACCTCGACCGCATTGTCCGAAAAGTGGTATCCGCAAAAGAGTACTTTCTGCTTGTGGGACCTCCCGGAACGGGTAAGACTTCCCATGCTTTAAGGCTTATGGTGGAGCGTTTCCTCTCAGAAGGCAAGCGGATAGTGCTTACCGCCTATACCAATAGAGCAGTGGATGAAATCTGTGCTACTTTAGAGAAGATTCCGCAGGCAGCCGGATATATCAAGGTAGGCAGGGAGAGCGTTACGCCCGATGCTGTGATACCTCATCTTCTTTCCGAGCGGACAAAGCATTGCAAATCCCGAAAGGAGATTCTCGATATTACGGAAAATTGTTCTGTATTTGTGGGAACAACGTTTTCTCTACTGGGACACTCTCTGCTTTGGAGCCGTAAACCGTTCGATCTGTTGATAGTGGACGAAGCAGCCCAACTCTTGGAAACCCAACTTTTAGGGCTACTCACTGCCACTCTTAAAGATAATGGTGAGGTGGTGGATGCGTTTAAAAAGTTTATTCTTATCGGAGATCACAAACAGCTGCCGGCGGTAGTGGCACAGAGCAATGAAGGGCATACCGCTTCCGATCCGCTACTGAAACAGCATCACATGGAGCAGCTTTCTCGTTCGCTCTTTCAACGCCTTTTGGAGCATGCACAGCGGAACGGATATATGGAGCTGTACGATGTCCTGACCTTCCAAGGGCGGATGCACCCGGAAGTGGAGGCTTATCCCTCTTTTGCTTTTTACGACTCTCTGCTGAAACCTCTCGGGCTTCCGCATCAGCAGAGTGCTTTATTGCCGTTTGCGGAGGCGGGCGAGGGGGATGCTCTTACCTCTTTACTGAAGAGTGAAAGAGTGCTTTACCTCGATACTCCAAGAGAACAACACTCCGAACATAAGGAGAACAAAGCTGAGGCGGAGGCGATAAAGAGTTTGGTGCGCAGGCTCCTCCTCATGGCAGAAAAGGCAGGGAAGAGCATCGTGCCTCTTCACTCCAACGGAGCGGATAGTAAAGGGCTGAGTCTTGGCATCATCACACCATATCGTCGGCAGATTTTGACCATCAGGCGGACGCTTGCCTCACTTTTGCAAGACACGCTGCTTCTCTCCAAAGTAGGAGAAAAGGCACTGAACAGTCTGCTTGACGGCTTGGTGATAGATACCGTCGAGCGTTTTCAAGGCTCGCAAAGAGACATCATTCTCTACTCTGTCTGCACCAATCAGCCGTTTCAGATCTCTTTCCTGTCTGCTTCTTCGTTTCGGGATGAAGCAGGCAAAGAGATAGACCGCAAACTAAATGTTGCTCTTACAAGAGCAAGACATCAGATGATTCTGTTGGGAAACAGAGAGATACTTTCGCTTAGCAGAGCTTACAAGGGATATATCGAAAGAGCTGTAGAGATACCTCTCGATACCCTCTCGAACGGGGAGAAAAAGTAGCTCTTTTCGGGAGCTTTTATATAAAAACAGCTTGCAATTCTGTCTCCAAAAACGGTCTCTTTTTTCTTCCGATTCTGTCCGGATAATTTTCTTTATTTCTCTAATGTTCTTGATAACAGCCGAATATGAAAAAACGCGAATTTGGAGAAAAATTTTTCTCAGAGCATTTCATGAGGCTTTTTCGAGTTAATTGGTGTGAATTTTAACACCTGTGTCTGTGAATATTTCCTAATAAAGAAATTGTCCTTTTTATCTGCTTTTTATAGGATAAAACCATAAAATGCTGAACTTCAATGGTTTGGATGTTTCTGCTGAACCTGTTAAATGAATTGGGTTAACCTGTTAAATGAAATG
>JAUMWS010000042.1 GCA_030529525.1 Porphyromonas sp.
CTTTTCAGTAGATCTTTGATAAATCTCTTTCGGGTTCTGATAATGAATTTTCTCAGATCTGCCGCTGTCCCTCCTTTGTATCTATACACATCTGCATAGTATCCTTCGTTCGCAACATCACGAACGTATTGGTCTATGGACAATTTAATATCCGGATATAAATCGTAGTTGACGATAACCAGCATTCTTCCTTTGGTATAAACATAAGAAGAGTATTTGACAAACATTTTCAAGTCTTCTTTGAAAGAAGGACGAGGAACACGCTGAACAACGGGGCCATCTAATTTTCTTCTGCGTCTTTTATAATCGCTGAATGTTCGACGTTGGACCTTGATTGCATCGTCAAACTCCACTTCTTGTAGTTGTTTAACTTTGGTGTAGTCAATCTTGAACTCTTTAGAGTTTTTCACTGCATTAAGATTGAGTTTTTCATTAGCCATAGCGTTTCGATTTAATTGATAAATGAATAATTATAATAAACCACTACCTGAACAAAAGTTGCCCGAGCAAGTGGATAAAAAGGTTCTGATTACTCTCTTTTATAATAAAGGTGGTTGTACTTGTTTGTCTCAAAGTTATAAAAATAAAATGGAAAAAATAAAGAAAAGCAATTACTTCTTGTCGCATCATCCAATTATGGAAAGTACAGGGTTGTTTTTCCAAAAATTTCTTCCTCAAAAGCTATTTTTTATTTGAACTATAATCTGTACCTTTGGATTCAGCTTTATCCCAACATTTTGTACGAATAAAATGCGTAGAACACCTCACTCCACTCCAGATATTACGGTAGCGGAAGGCTATCATGTACCGGTACTTCTCCAAGAGACATTGGATGCTTTGGATATAAAGCCGGATGGAGTTTATGTCGATTGCACGTTTGGAGGAGGAGGGCATAGTAAAGCCATTGTAGAGCGCTTGTCTTCCAAGGGTCTGCTCATTGCCATAGATCAGGATGAGGACGCTATCCGGAATATCCCGGAAGGGGAGAAGCGAATCCTTTTCGTGCATGGGAATTTCCGGTATCTTCGGCACTATCTTGCCTATATAGGGATAGAGAAAGTAGATGGCATATTGGCGGACTTGGGTGTTTCGTCTCACCATTTCGATGATCCCGACAGGGGGTTTAGTTTTCGTTTCGACGCTCCATTGGATATGCGGATGAATGCACGACAGAAGCAGACAGCGGCAGATCTTCTTGTTTCCGCTACGGAAGAGGAGCTTGCCCTGATACTGAAAAACTACGGAGAGCTGAACCAACCCTATCGAATAGCAAAGATTATAAAGCAGGCGATAGCAAAAGGTACGCCTTTACGGACTGTGAATGATCTTATCGGAATACTCTCTCCGTCTGTTTTCAGGGAGAATGATAAGAAGAATCTGGCAAAACTTTTCCAAGCTCTTCGGATAGAGCTGAACGATGAGATGGGTGCTTTGCAGGACTTGCTGAAATACTCAAGGGAGTTGTTGGCAGAAGATGGACGAATAGCCATCATCACTTATCACTCCTTGGAGGATAGGCCGGTAAAGAACTTCTTCCGTTATGGAAATATGGAGGGAACAAGAGAGGTGGACATGTATGGTAATGTTATCTCTTCCATGTGTTCTCTTTTTAAGAAAGCGGTGGTGCCCTCTGCCGAGGAGATTAACCGAAATCCTCGCTCTCGCAGTGCAAAACTGCGTGTCGGAGTGTCCAATCCTAATATAGAGAGTGTGTCGGATTCCATTTAAGGAGATTTGTGGATAAAGATGTTATGAGCAACAAGAATAATAAAGAGAATAGAGCAAGGGGAACACTCTTCGGATTTCTTGACGGTACATGGGTTGCCAATCGTTGGACGCCTAAGACAACAAAGTATGTCATAGCCGTTGTTTTTTCGTCTTTCCTATCCATTACGGCTTCATACTCTTCTATGGCTTTCCAAAGAAAGATAGAGAAGTTGAAGAAAGAGGTTAAGGAACTTAAGATGGAGCGAATCTCTGTAAACTCTACCCTTGTTCAGAACAGGCGTATCACGGTTATAGAAGAGAGAGTAAAGAGTGCCGAACTGGATATTTCATCTCCCGATACTCCCCCTATATATATAGACTAACGATATTCAAAACCAATCCGAATAGATGTCTACCAATCCCCAAAAGTCTCGAGGCGGATCCTCAGAAAGAAACTATCGTCGCAATGCAGGAAAAGAGATGCTGAGCGAGGAGGAGAAGCTCGCGGCTTTGAAGCAACGAAAGAGGTTCATGAAAAACTTCTACCATCTCTACGCTTGGTTGATGGTCTTGGTCGGGTTCGGAATTATCATAAAAGCTCTCATTGTTACCACGACGGAAAGACAGATGTGGTTGGAGAAGGATAAGATACATCAACAGCCGGATATCTCTGTTCTGCCTACTCGTGGGAATATCTATTCGGCTATGAATACAGCGATGGCTGTAAGCGTTCCAAGATATAAGGTGAGTGTGGACTTTAAGGCTGCGGGTTTTAAGGACTCTATCTTTATGGCCAATGTAGACTCGATGGCTTGGTATCTTTCAAATGTATTGGGAGATAAAAGTGTAAGACAGTACAAGGATCATCTGCTTAAGGCCTATACCGCAGGACGAAAAGGGAAACGTCGTACACAACGAATTATTCCGAAAGAGATCTCTCATTTGGAACATCAGCAGCTTTCCCAAACCCCCTATTTTAGGATACGGAATAAGAATATCAGCGGAATCATTGAAGAACCGGTAATCCGTCGCGAAAGACCATATGGCAATATGGCTTCTCGAACAGTGGGATTCTTGCGGTCGGATACAGATTCCACAGGACTATCCCATGGTAGTAGTGGTTTGGAACTGGAGTACGACTCTCTCTTGTGTGGTGTCCCCGGTATCAGTGCCAAGAAGAGAGTCAGCGGGCAGTGGGTCTATCCGGTGAAAAAGAAGGCTGTGAATGGTTGCGACATACACACCACAATAGATGTAAATATTCAAGATATTACCGAACGAGCCTTGCTGGAAAAGGTGAGAGAGTTTAATGCTCTCTGGGGGACCGCCGTCGTCATGGAGGTGGAGACCGGAGAGATAAAGGCGATGTCGAATCTTGACAGGAAGAGCACGGGAGAATATAATGAGGTGGTCAATCATGCATTGAGAGATCTTTTGGAGCCCGGTTCCACTATAAAGGTACCTTCCGTAATGGCTGTGCTTGAAGATGGACTTGCTTCTCCGGATGATATATTGGATGTGGGGGATGGAACATGGCTTTTCAACAAGAGGATGGTATTGGACCACAACCGTCATCGTGGAGGATATGGAGATATTACTCTTGCTCAGTCTATATGGTACTCATCCAACGTGGGTGTTGCTAAAGCCGTAACAAGAGGGTACGGTAACAACTACAAGGGATTTCGAGACAGATTGGAAAAGATGTCCTTGCTGGATCCAATTTCATTGGAGATCCCGGGAACGGCAAAACCTCGTATCCGTGAAGCAAAAAACTGGGACAAGACTTCTATTGCATGGATATCGTTCGGATACGAAACGCAGATACCGCCCATATATATGTTGCGCTTCTATAATGGTATAGCTAATAACGGAAAGGTGATGCAGCCATATCTGGTAAGAAGAATCGTGAGAGATGACGATGTCTTGAAACATACGACACCGACCGTTATAAGGGATCGTATGGCAAGCAACAAAACAATACAGGCGATACAAAAAATGCTTAGGGAGGTGGTAACCGGAGGTACGGCGAAATCGGCTCTTTCCAATTCGGTTGAGATCTCGGGTAAGACCGGAACTGCCTACATTGCAGAAGGAAAGTCCGGATATGGAAGAGAGAAGAATGTAACTTTTGCCGGTTATTTCCCCTCTTCTTCTCCGAAGTACAGTATCATAGTGGTGATAAGTCGCCCTCAGACTGCTTTGGGAGCCGGAGCCGTTTGTGGTCCTATTGTGAAGTCTATTGCGGAACAGATTCATGCCACAACCATGTATAGAGAATTGGACGATGTGGTTCCGGACTCGCTGGCAACATTCCGTATGCCTATACATGGGGGTAGAGGCGATGCCGTGGAAAGAGCTTGGGAGTTTGTGATAGACAGAAAGGATAGCGAAAAGGCAGATGGAAAAGCATCCAATTGGATGAAGTACAAGAAAGACAGCTTAGGATACTCGTCTCCCCAAGAGCTTGAGATTGCAGAAGAGAGAATGCCTTCTCTCATAGGAATGATGCCTATGGATGCGATATATCTTGCCCAAAAACTTGGTCTGAAAGTACATGTGAGTGATCATGGAGCAAAGGTGGTATCGCAATCTATCCCGGCAGGACAGCGTGTAAAGCCGGGAGCTCAACTTTCCATACGACTGCATTAGGAACCTTGAAGATGTTTTTTGCTTCAGGTCGCTTTTCTAAATAATGAAAGAATAGAATACTAATATATGATAATTCAGCAACTATTTAAGAGAATCCCACACGAGCAACTTGCCGATACGGGACATATAGATATCAAAGGAATACAGTCGGACTCCAGAAAGGTGAAGCCGGGAGATCTTTTTGTGGCTATTCGAGGAACAATATCGGATGGGCATGACTTTATACCACAAGCCATAGAGAAAGGGGCAATAGCAATCTTATGTGAAAAGCTTCCCGAAGAACCTATTCCGGCGGGTATTGCCGTTATCCGGACAGAGCATACAGATGTTGTGGTCGGGATGGTGGCAGCCAACTTTTATGGACATCCATCGGACCAGATAAAACTTGTAGGTGTTACAGGCACAAATGGTAAAACTACTACGGCAACTCTGCTGTATGAAGTGTTCAGAAAATTAGGATATAAGGTAGGGCTTCTCTCTACGGTCTGTGTTCGGATAGGGGATGAACAGATAGAGGCTGTTCGTACCACTCCGGATGCACTTACGCTTCAGTATTTCTTGAACAGAATGGTGGAAGAGGGATGTAGCTATGCCTTTATGGAGGTCTCCTCTCATGCAGTAGTGCAGCACAGAATAGGAGGAACCACTTTTGCCGGAGGAATATTTACCAACCTCACTCATGATCACCTTGATTATCATTTGACATTTGATAATTACCTGAGAGCAAAGCAGGGATTTTTTGACCAGCTATCCGAAAATGCTTTTGCCTTGACCAATGTCGATGATAGAAACGGAATGGTTATGGTACAAAATGCAAAGACAGCTATCTATACGTACGGTCTTAAAACAGATGCCACATTTAAAGGAAAGATTGTAGAAAAGCATCTGGATGGAACCGAAATGCTTATGGATGGGGTAGAGGTATTCACTCATTTTGTAGGGGACTTCAATGGCTATAATCTTATGGCTGTCTATGGAGCTGCCAGACTTCTCGGGGTAGAGAAAGAAGCACTACTTCCGATAATGAGTAGTCTTATACCCGTTAATGGAAGATTCCAAACAGTTATGTCTTCAAAGGGATTTGTCTCTGTGGTGGACTATGCTCATACTCCGGATGCGTTGGAAAATGTTCTGCATACAGTCTCGGATCTGGTGCAAGGAAAAGGAGAACTGATTACGGTTGTGGGCTGTGGAGGAAATAGAGATAAGGAAAAACGCCCCATTATGGCTGCAGTGGGAGCCAAATGGAGCAGTAGGCTTATTTTGACTTCTGATAATCCTCGTGATGAAGAACCGATGCAAATCCTTAAAGAGATGGAAGCCGGGTTACTGCCAAATGAGAAATCTCAAACTCTTATTATAGAAGATAGAAAGCAAGCTATCAAGACAGCATGTATGTTGGCAAAGAAAGGGGATGTTGTTCTTATTGCAGGAAAAGGACACGAGAATTATCAAGAAATACGTGGTGTAAAGTATCACTTTGATGATGTTGAGGAGGTGCTTGAGTGCTATAAGTCTATGTAATACTTAATCTTTACTCTTATGCTTACTTATCTGATAGACTATTTGCAATCTTTGGATCTTCCGGGGATAAATGCGTTTTCGTATGTAACCACCCGTTCCGGTCTTGCATTTGTTTTGGCGCTACTGTTGGCTACACTTGTCGGAAGAAAAATTATAACTCGTCTTCAACTTCTTCAACTGGGAGAGATCATTCGCCCATTGGATTTGGAGGGAGAGAAGAGTAAAGCAGGAACTCCATCCATGGGGGGGATAATTATAATCATTGCTCTGCTTATTCCCGTACTTCTCTTTGCCCGACTCAATAATATATATATCATATTGATGATTCTTACTACCCTTTGGCTCGGAGTCTTAGGGTTTATAGATGATTACATCAAACTGGTTAAGAAGAATAAAGATGGTCTGAGAGGAAGATATAAGATTATTGCACAGGTCGGACTCGGAATTATAGTGGCTGTGGTACTATTCATGAGTCCAAGTGTAGTGATTTTAGAAAACCATGAGGTCCGGCACGTAGAAACACAGGAGATTACCGTAACTCACAATCCGGTACCGGAGAAGTCTACAACCACAACAATACCTTTTGTTAAGGAGAACAACTTTGATTATAGTTGGTTCGTTTCAGGCTTTAACAGGCATAAGGAAATGCTCACCTTTTTGATCTTCATTATTGCTTGTATTCTCATTGTTACGGCTGTATCGAATGGTGCTAATATGACAGATGGATTGGATGGATTAGCAGCCGGGTCTTCTGCTTTCATGGGAATGGCTTTAGGTATTCTTGCGTATGTATCATCTCACCTTACATTTGCCGAGTATCTCAATGTGATGTTTATACCGGGAGCAGAAGAACTGGTTGTTTTTGCAGCGGCATTTGTAGGGGCTACGATGGGATTTCTTTGGTATAATTCCTATCCGGCACAAGTGTTTATGGGAGATACGGGAAGTCTTACCATTGGAGGTATTATAGCTGTTTATGCTATAGTTATACGAAAGGAACTTCTATTGCCTATTCTTTGTGGGATATTTGTGGTGGAAAATCTTTCTGTGATTTTGCAGAGATACTATTATAAGTATACAAAGAAAAGAACAGGTGTCGGAAAACGCATTTTCAAGATGGCTCCTTTGCATCATCACTTCCAGAAACCGGGAAATAAGGGGATAGATGCAATCATACAAAAACCAATCGTACCTGTTCAGGAAGCTAAGATTGTTACTCGTTTCTGGCTTATAGGGGCTATATTGGCTATACTAACTATCATAACACTGAAGTTGAGATGAAAAAGATTGCCATTTTGGGTGCCGGAGAGAGCGGACTGCAAGCAGCTCTTTTAGCTAAAAAGAAAGGATATAACGTCTTTGTTTCTGATAACAATAGTATATCCTCTCAGGTTAAAGAGAGCCTGAACTCTGCGGAAATACCCTTTGAGGAGAAAGGGCATACTTGGGAAAATCTTGTTGATGCCGATATTGTGGTAAAGAGTCCCGGTATCCCTCAGACGGCTCCGATTATTGTGAAGTTGAGAGAAACCGGATGTGAAGTAATATCTGAGATAGAGTTTGCTGCACGCCATATGGAGGGGGCAAACTTTATAGCTGTTACCGGTAGCAATGGTAAAACTACAACGACATCTCTTATTGCTCACATATTCAGGACAGCAGGTTGGGACGCTGTAGAGAGTGGTAATATTGGATATGCCCTTTCCCGATATGCTCAGGAAGATTTTAGGAGGGATATCTATGTTGTGGAGCTTTCCAGTTTTCAACTGGAAGATATGCCGACATTCTCTCCCTATATTTCAATTCTTTTGAATGTTACTCCGGATCATCTTGACCGATACGATTACGATGTCTCCAAATATGCTGATGCAAAAGGAAAAGTATTTAGAAATCTTTCTTCCGATGGTCTTGCGGTCTATTTTGGAGAGGATCAAGAGATTGCTCGTCTACTTATGCGTAATCCTATCTCTGCCGGAATTCAGACTTTTAAGTTCTACACCCAGCAGCCATTGGGTGGAGATATTTACTTTGCAACACTTCGAGAGAATGATATTTTAGTCGTTTCTCCTCAAGGACGTTTTTCGTTCCAGCTATCGGAGCTAAGCCTTAAAGGAGTGCACAATTATTGTAATATAATGGCTGCAATAGCTGCAACGTTACATGCCGGGGTAGATTTATTTGCCTTGAAAGAGGCTTTGCGTACATTTAAGAGTGTTCCTCACCGTATGGAGGATGCAGGAACGGTAGATGGCGTACACTATATCAATGACTCTAAAGCTACAAATATAGATGCAACAAGATATGCTCTTGGTACAATGAAGAACAAGGATATAATACTAATCCTCGGAGGAACCGATAAGGGCAATGACTATACCACGATAGCCGAAGAGGTCAGAAGAACATCCCTTGGTCTTATATTCATGACTACTGATCATGAGAAATTAGAATTACAACTGGGAGGCTTGGGTATTCCTTTTATTGTATCCAAAGATGTAGTAGATACTGTAACAGGAGCTCAGAAGATGGCAAAAGAGTATGGGGCAGGTACGGTTCTTTTGTCTCCTTGCTGTGCTAGTTTTGATCTATTCAAAAACTATGAGGATAGAGGCAACCGCTTTAAAGATGCTGTAAAAAGTCTTATTTCTTAAATAGGAGGGTTATGAATATACCGGTTGAAACGAAAAATCCATTGGATAGTTCAGGCTTGCAATCTCAGAAGAAACTTTTTGCCGGAGACAAGACTCTTTGGATGATAATTGCTCTCCTTATGATTATGTCTCTATTGAGCGTCTATTCGGCAATTTCAAATGAAGCCTTTGCACATAACTCTTCCGTATTTGCTCCTATGCTTAAGCACGTTGGGCTTATGGTTATGGGGCTTATTGTATGTGTTGTTTTTTCTCATATTCCTACAAAGCTATGGAGAAGATTTGCCCTTTTCGGTCTTCTCTTGGGTATTGCTTTACTTATTCTCACTCAGTTTATGGGGATAGAGCGGAACGGGGGAAAACGATGGCTTAGCATACTCGGTTTTGAGTTTCAAACTTCGGAGATAGCTCGTCTTTGTCTCATCAACTATATTGCGTTCAAGCTTTCAGTGGAGGAGTATGCCAGCAAGCGTACTTTTATACATATTGCATTGGCGACGGGAGCTATCTGTATTCCTATCTTTTTACAGAATATTTCAAGTGGTCTTCTGTTGGGCATGACTGCCTACGTACTATGCTTTTTAGGGAAGGTACACATGCGAACATTCATAAAGGCAACTGTGGCGATGATAGTTGGGGCTGTTTTGCTTGTGGCTTTATTGCTGATACTGCCTATGGATGTTGTCAATAAGATTCCCGGACGATTTGGTACGGGAAAAGCTCGGATTGAGAGTTTTATAGGCAAAAATGAGAAGAAAGAGCTTGCAGATGATGATGGGAAGAGTTTTCAGCGCATCCAAGCCAATATCGCTATTGTGAAAGGGGGAGTAACAGGAGTTGGTCCCGGAAATAGCGAATCCCGTCTTGTTCTACCTCAGCCTTTCTCCGACTTTATCTTCGTAATTATTCTTGAGGAATATGGCCTTTTTGCGGGGCTTTTATGTATAGCTCTATATATCTGGCTACTCTTTTATATTGGAAAACTGGCGAGCCGACTAAAGCTCTTTTATCCGAAATTCTTGGTTATAGGAATTGGTATAATTATATGTACACAGGCACTTATACACATGATGGTTAATGTCGGAATTATGCCTGTTACAGGTCAGACTCTTCCCTTTATAAGTAAAGGAGGGTCTTCCTATCTTGTTACATCTGTCTATTTTGCTCTTATTCTCTCCGCAAGTAGAGAGCTTGAGGAGCAGAGAGAAGTTGCGATAGCCCAAATGTCCGGTGGAGACACGCCGGTTTCTATAAATACGGAGATTATACCGGAAGTTCCTATCACAGATGCTTCGTATTACGATGATGAAAAATCTCAATCCCATAAATCTTCAAAGGCATGAGTAAAGAACTGAAAAACATAATTATCAGTGGAGGGGGTACAGGAGGTCATATTTTCCCGGCAATTTCTATTGCAGACGAAATTAAAAGGCGTTACCCCTCTTGTAAGATCTTATTTGTAGGAGCAAGAGGACGGATGGAAGAAGAAAAAGTTCCTAATGCAGGGTATGAGATACTCCTTCTGCCGATAATGGGATTGCAGAGAAAAGCGATTTGGAAGAATGTAAAGATTCTCTATCGTCTGCTCAAAAGTTTGAGGATGGTAAAGAGAGCAATTAAGGAGACCGGACCTCAAGCCGTTGTCGGGGTAGGAGGCTATGCGAGTGCACCCACTCTTATAGCTGCACAACGACTATCTATTCCTACTTTGGTACAAGAACAGAACTCCTATGCTGGAGTAACCAACAAGATAGTAGGTAAGAAAGCAAAAGCGGTCTGTGTTGCCTACGACAATATGCAACGATTCTTCCCTAAAGCTCCTATATACTTTACCGGAAATCCTATCAGATCTATTCTTATAGAATCTCTGCCTTCAAGGGAGGAGAGTGCTGCTGCATTTGGCTTATCTCCGGAAAAGCCGACACTCCTCGTTGTAGGAGGAAGCCTTGGAGCTTTGAGTATTAATCAAGGAATAATTGCTCAGATAAGTCTACTCGCAGAACGTACGGATATACAAGTGTTATGGCAGACAGGAGCGGGTTATATCAAGAAAATCGAAACAGCTCTAAAAGCCAATGGCTCTCCTTCCAATATCGTTGCTCGTAAGTTTATTTACGATATGGAAAAAGCTTATGTTTTGGCTTCCGTTGTTATTTCTCGTGCTGGGGCGAGCAGTATATCCGAGATTTCAGCTCTTGGTCTTGCTTCCATTTTGGTTCCTTCTCCCAATGTAGCCGAGGATCACCAGACACACAATGCCATGGCTTTAGTTGAGAAGAATGCAGCACAGATGGTAAAGGACTTGGACTGTGCTTCCTCTCTTGTCCCAACAGCTCTTGCTCTTTTGGATGATAAAGAGGGTTGTCGTCTATTGTCTGAAAATGTACGTCCTTTAGGCAAACTTAATGCTGCAGAAGAGATAGTAGATATACTGGAAAAGATATTAGAGAAATGAATATAAAAGCATCTTGCACTCCAATATTTTTTATTGGAATAGGGGGGATAGGAATGAGTGCTATAGCACGATATTTTCTGCTTCATGGCTTTAAAGTCGGAGGATACGATCGCACGGAGAGCCATATTACACGAGCACTTGTAGCCGAAGGAGCAGAAGTATTTTATACTGACAGCTCGGATTCTATTCCGGAAACATTTCGTTCCGAAACTACGTACGTCATTTATACTCCTGCCGTCCCGGCGGATTCTTCGGTCATGTCCTATTATAGGGAGCACGGAATACCCTTGTACAAACGTTCTCAGGCATTAGGGGAAATCACCTCCCATTCCAAAGCTCTTTGTGTAGCAGGCACTCATGGAAAGACTACAACTTCTACTATTTTGGCATGCCTTATGGCAAGAACAGTCTCTCCTTCCGAATATGTTGGAGTGAATGCCTTCCTCGGAGGAATTTCTCTTAATTATAACAGCAATCTTCTTTTGGATGCAGAGGCTTCTTTTACAGTAGCAGAAGCCGATGAGTATGATCGCTCATTCCACACCCTTCATCCTCACTATGCTATCATTACCTCCAGTAGTCCGGATCATTTGGATATCTACGGTACAGAAGAGGCATATCTTGAAGCTTTTTCTCATTTTACCTCTCTTATTTCTCCTGAGGGCGGACTGGTTATTCACAAGCATGCTACTTGTACGCCTCGACTTCAGAAAGGTGCAAAGTGTTACACGTATGCCAAAGAGGAGCAAGCGGATTTCTATAGCGATAATCTGCAATTCCGTTCAGGAGAACTCTATTTCGACTTTCACTTCCCCGGAGGAGTTTATAAAGAGATGCATATTGGAGTGCCTATCGCAATCAATGTCGAGAATGCCACGGCTGCTCTTGCGGTAGCTCATCTATGTGGTAAGAGTGAAGTAGAACTGCGTCATAATCTTTCTGCATTTAAGGGAGTACATCGTCGTTTTGAACGTGTCCTTTCAGGAGCAGAAGGAGAACCGGTACTTATAGACGACTATGCACACCATCCCGAAGAGATAGCAGCAAGTATCCGCTCGGTCAGGATTCTTTATCCCAAGAGCCGACTTACAGCTATCTTTCAGCCACACCTTTATAGTCGAACAGCAGATTTTTACAAAGAGTTTGCCGAGTCTCTTTCTCAAGAAGCGCAAGTGGTACTTTTGCCTATATACCCGGCAAGAGAAGAACCGATACCGGGCGTTACATCCGAACTTATCTTGGAGCACATCTCTTCCAATGTAACGGCTACGTGCTGTTCCAAGGCGGAGTTGACTTCCACATTAGATCGTTTCCCTGCCGATGTTTATCTGATGCTTGGAGCAGGAGATATCGAACTATTGGTACCGGAAGTGAAAGATTATCTTATTCAAAAAAATAAAAAAGCCCTATCATAAATCTTTATGAAGCAGAAGCTCAGGCATATTGTTGTTATACTTGGACTTGTTGTTATGTTTGCCGCCTTTGTGGCTTCTTATTTTGTAGCATCTCCTCATACGTACGAAGATGCCAACAAGATTGTACCGAGTAAAACGTCTGTAGAGATTACACACAAAACAGAACAGGCATTTGTAACTTCTGCCGATGTGCTTTCGCTTCTCAATCTTAGTACCAAAGACACCGTACTTCAAACTGTAGATACTCGCAAACTTGAAAAAGATTTGATAGAGAAGAGCCCTTATATCAAATCCGCCATAGCCTACATAGCACCTCAATCTCACTCTTTACAGATAGAGTTGGAAGAGAGGCAGCCTATGATGGCTCTCTTTTATTCAGACAAAGCTTCTTATATAGATACTGATGGTATTATATTCCCAAACCGCAGAGGAGCCGCATACGTTCCTGTGGTTACAGGAAATATTACCGAAAAGATGGCTCAAACCTATCTTCTTGATCTTGCCAATTATCTCACAAAGCACAAAAGATGGAGACAGTTTTTCGGATCTATACACGTCGTATCCGAAAAAGAGGTTTACCTCTATCCCAGAGTTGGAGACTTTGTATTCTGCATTAGTCCTAAGATAGACTTTGACGAGCAGTTCGATAAAGTAGAGATTTTCTACGAAAAGATTCTACCTCGTACCGGAGTGGAGAAGTATACGATAGTCAATCTCTCATATAGAAATCAGATTGTCTGTAAAAGGAGAAGCTGATTTTATCTCTTATCCTTTAGTATAAAGGTTATTTTCTTTGCCTTAAACAGATCCTCGTGTGAAATAATATATCCCTTTTTATACGGTTTCCCATCCAGAAGAATCGTCTCAATATATTTAGATTGAGGCGATTCTTTTTTTGCCTCTATAGTAAGAGAAGGGTGAGGATAGTAGTCTTGATCAAGTTCTATTACCACCTCATCAAATCTCGGAGCAGTGAGAGCATATATAGGAGTACCGGCAGAGACCGGATAAAATCCGAGCATCGAGAATATCGCCCAAGCAGACATTGTTCCGGTATCATCATTTCCCGGAAGACCTCCTGGTGCTGTTGTAAAGTATTTATCCAGCAGGGCAGGAACCATCTCTTGTGTTCTGTAAGCATATTTTGGGAAATAGCTGTAGAGATAGGCGTTATCAATATCCGGCTCATTCGCCATGTCGTAGTAGCCTTTGGCGAAAGTCTCGTCCAACTTTTGGGCAAATACTTTCTCTCCACCCATCATTCGTGCCAGATTTTTGATGTCAAAGGGAACATAGAAATTGTAATTCCATGCCGATCCTTCATGATATCCGGTATTTTCTTGGAAGTCTCTTCCGATTCTCGGGTCGAATGGTGTCATGAACGAACCATCTTGCATTCTTGGTCTGAAGCAGTTGTACTCTTTACAGAATAGCTTGGTATATCCTTTGGCTCTTTTAAGAAGAACTTCATAGGTCTCTTTATCTCCCATAGATTGGGCAAATCGGGCAGCATTATAGTCTGCAAGATAGTATTCAAGCGACTGTGAAACACAGTTGTCATGCTTTTTCAGGTTGGGTACATACCCGTTCTTCACATATAGCTCTATGTTTGGGCGAACCTTATTCTCCTTTGAAATATCCAAGGCGGATCGCTTAATAGCTTCTAGCGCAAGCTTTGTGTCGAAGTTTCTCAATCCTCTTTGCCATGTGTCATTGATGACGATAGCAGCAGGATCTCCATCCATCGTAAAGGTCTCACGGCTGTACAGTTCCCACTTTGGCAGATAGCCATTCTCTTTGTACATATCCAGCATGACATTGATCATATCTATCTGCTTCTTGGGGTCAAGAATACAGTAGAGCGGATGCACTGTGCGGAAGGTATCCCATAGGGAGAATACGGTATATCTTTTCTTTCCTGCCGATAGTTTAACCGCTTCCAATGTCTCCATCTTATTGTAAGAGCCGGAAACGTCCTGAGCAATATTGGGATGTATGAGAGTATGGTACAGAGCCGAATAGAACACTGTTTTATCCCTGTCCGATCCTCCTTTCACTTTTACTTTGGACAATTCTCCGTTCCACTTCTGTTGTGCTTGGGTCATGATAGACTCAAACGAGATTCCATTGGGCTGTTCTGCTTCAAGGTTTCTCATTGCCTCTTCTTCGCTAACCATGGATACACCAGTGCGAACAATGATTGTTGAAGGTTCGTCCATATCATAAGAGAAGAAAGCACCGATATTATCGCCCGACATCTCTTGGGTAAATCCCTCATAAGGTTTGTACTGCCCGGTGTACTTATCCCAAGCCAGATCTATGGGAAGAAAGCGTTGGAGTTTCCAAAATCCGTGTTTGGCGGGAGTCCGTTCCACTTTCATCGCAAAATAGAGACGGAATACAGCATCATGATGATAGCAGAAAGAGCCCACCAGTTTGCTGCCTGTCACGGTTTGTCCATCCTTAAACTTGGCTATGGCTCCACTTTCGTTTGTCAGTCCTTCCCCAAGATTAAGCAGAATATTGGCCTTGCCGGCAGGAAAGTGGAAGCGTGCGATAGACGTACGTTCGGTAGCAGCAACCTCTGCCCGAACACCATATTTTTCAAGTGTCACAGCATAGTAACCCGGTTCATTGACCTGCTCTTTCATTACAGAGCCATACTTTACGGGGTCAAAAACCAATTCTCCTGTCGTAGGCATCAAAAGAAGAGAACCGAGATCCGGACACCCTACACCACTCAGATTGACTTGGGCAAATCCGGTCAGAAAGCTGTTATTAGAGCTGAATGGAGTGCTCCACCACATACTGTCTTTCTCGAATTTGTTGATACCGGCTCCTCCCATAACATTGAAAGGAGTGATATTCATCAGCCCATGCGGATGCTGTGCTCCGGGATTGGTAGTACCATAATTGGATGTTCCGATGAGGGTATTAACCCACTTTATAGGCTCTTGTGCCAATGCCCCTGAGGCCAAAAAGCCCGAGAGAAGCAGGTATAGGAGGTATCTGTAACTTTTTTTCATAATTCTATCGGTATCTTACTCCAACGAACGGAGGTATGCTATCTCTTCTGCCCAAATGGTATCATCGGGTGTCTCAAGTATGATAGGAATATTATTCAGTCTGGAATCTTTCATCACATAAGAGAAGAGATCCAATCCCATGACACCTTTTCCGAGGCTGTGGTGTCTGTCTACACGTGTGCCGAGATCCTTCATAGAGTCGTTCAGATGGATACCTCGGAGATATTGTAAGCCTATGGTTCTCTCAAACTCTTTCCACATAGCTTCGTATGCTTCCTTATTTCGTATCTCATAGCCCGAAGCCAACAGGTGTGCCGTATCCAAACAGACACCGATTCGATCCTTATTTTCCACATGCTCTATGATGTATGCAAGTTGGGAGAAACGGTAACCCATGTTTGAGCCTTGCCCTGCCGTATTTTCCAAAACAGCTATACAAGACGATGTCTCAGCCAAGACATCATTGATGCTGTGAGCTATGTTTAGAAGACACTCTTCTTCCGAAATCTTATTGAGATGGCTACCCGGGTGAAAGTTCAAAAGGATTAGCCCCAACTGTTCACAGCGTTGCATCTCGTCGAGAAACGCCATTTTGCTCTTTGTCCGCATCTCATCTTCCGGACTTCCCATATTGGTCAGATAGCTGTTGTGAGGCAATATCTTACTCAGATCAAAACCATATTCATTGCATCTCTCCTTGAACAGGCGGATGCTTTTATCTGTAAGAGGGTTGGCTACCCATTGTCTTTGATTTTTTGTAAAGAGCGCAAAAGTGTTTGCGCCTATCTGATGTGCGTTTACCGGAGCATTCTCCACTCCTCCGCTCGCACTGACGTGTGCTCCTATATATTTCATTATCTACTATTTTTGAGGTGAGAAAAGGAGAATAGAAACTACAGCTTCTCTCTCTTTTATAAAGCAGAAAGGGGAGACGATACTTTGCAGCACGATTCTCCCCTTCCTGTAACTCGTAATATGTAAAATCCTTTTCCTTGGTGGGAAAACAATTATTTCTTTACATCTGGCTGAACAAAGTCTATGAAGCAAAGCCCTGCAAGAGCCGTACCATATCTCTTTTCGATGGTAATTCCCTCGGTGATAAAGTTTAGTTCACCAAGATAATATTGGGAGTAAGTCTTTTCGTGCAGGTCATTTATTACACGGATAAGACGAGCTTCAAGCTCTTCTATACGATATCTCCCGCTTACTTCACATACAAGTCCGCCGATCTTTTCGTCAAAGTTTTCGTCCTTATACATCCAAGCATAAACCACTCCGGCAGAAACAAACTCGTCCTGCATACCATGAGATACAGACATGATGGTCTTCAGCTCCGAACCGAAAGGAGGCAGGTCTATCTCGTCCATCGTTACCAATCTTGCTGTCGCAGGAAGTACGGAAGAGTACACCATAATGTTGAAGTCTGAAATACCTGCATCGTAAAGAGCCATGTGGTATGACCCTGCGTGTAGTTCCAGATCCGATTCTCCACTACCTTTGGTGATGAAGAATGTGTTGGGGATTAAGTTTCCTACAATCTTACTCATCTGTTCTAAATTGTGTTATTTCCTTTTCTCTGTTTATCTATCCTAAATACTTTGTGTTCGTGAACATACGCCTGTCCACTCCGCCACGCAAAGGTACATAATAATATTTTATATCTCGAATAGCTGCTAAAAATTTAATGCGGTTGCCGTGTTTTGATTCCTCTATTACTGCTACAGGCGGTTCACTTCACTGCTACTTGTCTGGCCCTTATATTTATTTCTTTGAGGATTGAAAGAATAGCGTATTTGTAACATCACACCTTTAGTGTCAAGTCTTTTATCTTTAGCAATGAATATCTTATTGATGGTACTATTCCAACGCTCTTTATCTGTTCCGAATATATCGGTTGTTTTCAGCCAAACAGACAAT
>JAUMWS010000043.1 GCA_030529525.1 Porphyromonas sp.
AGAAGTTCAAGCTCCTGTTCTATACTTTTATCTTTTATGTCATTCATTTTATCTATAATGCGTTTCCAAGATTCCATATCGTTGTAGACGTAGGCATTATAGATATTCTCCCTTTCCGATGCGAAGAGCGAAAAAGGAAGAGAAACGAGAAACAGGGAGAGTAATAAGGTGAAATATTTCATGTGTGTTAAAGATTTAGACATTGCGACCTTTCCATTCAAACTGCTTGCGTCTCTTATTAAGCCAAGACTTTAAGATGAAAGCGCCGAGCATGATCTGCTGCGGGATGATGAGCAGTATATTAAAGAGTGGAGGCTGTTTTGCGGATAACGAGACCATCAGCCGTGTAAGGATGACGAGACCTATATAGTAGAGCGCAAATATCGGAGAGGATGAGAGCAGGAGAGGAACGATACCGAAAGTTGTTATAGCCCAGAAAAGCGTCGCCGTGAAATAGGAGTCGGAATTGCCAAAGAAGTAGGTTACGTTCTTTGAAAATCCGTTCAAAGCCTCCTGCAAATCGTTGTACATGTGGCAATGGATACTTTTTATCCCCGTAAGACACGCTACTTTGTACCTGTTTCTCTTGAGATAACGAGCGATTTCGATATCTTCCGCCTTACTGTGCCGATAGGTGTAGTGGGGAAGAAGAGCCTTATAAACCTTTCGTCTGAAGAGCATACACTGCCCGTTTGCCGCGGAAAGAGAAGTGAAACCGGAGAGTCTGACAAGCGGTAAAAAGAGTAACGTCAAAAGAATAACGTGCATGTTGGGGACGGAAATTCTCTCTGACCATGTATTCATCTCTTGTGTAGGGAATACGGTAAAGAGATCTACCTTTTTCTTTTGGCAGTATGCCACGGCTCTGTCTACGAATCCCGGTTGTACCCGAACATCTGCATCGAGAAACAGGAAGAAGTCTCCCTTGGCTTCTGAAGCAAGCGAACTGCAGCCATGATTCTTTCCAACCCAACCGGCGGGTAGGGATGTGGATGAGATCAAACGCAGACGAGGATCCTGGAGACAGTATTGGGAAACGATGTTTGCCGTATCATCTTCGGATTGGTCATCGAATACAATGATCTCGCAAATGCTTTCATCGTTGAGGTTTCTTAGATCTGAAAGAAGATTCGGAATGTTTCCCGCTTCGTTACGTGCCGGGATAAGGATAGAAACCTTGCCTTTATCCGAGTCTTTTATATGGGCTTTCTTCGGGAGTGTCTCAAGGAAAAGTGCATTCAGAAACGCTATCAGAAATCTGAGTGAAGCGAATCCCAAAATGGCGTATGCGATATACTCGATCATTCTTCGGTCTTGATTTGTCGGGAGAGGCAGTTGGCGTAAAACTTGTTGTACGCTCTTTCGAGAGATTCGTGCGTTATCTCTCCATGAAATTCTTCTATATACATTGTTACCGAAGGCTTCGGATGAGCGAGATAATCTATAAGATTGGCGGAGAGGATTACTTGTATCTTCCCCTCTTTCCCTTTTGCAATACGCTCTATTCCTTTTTGAAATGAAAATTCGGAGCAGTAGAGCGACCTCAGCTTACCCTGCGGATAGATAAGCACCATATTGTCTTTCTGCTCAAGCAACCCGGAAGCATAATTTAGCGAACGGATAATCTCCTTACTTCCTTTATTGACGGAGAATGCTCCGGTGCGGTTGAAGAAGCGGTATCTCAAGAGTTGGTCTTCCTGCATCATGAAGTAAAACTTTCGCTTGAACACTTTCCGCTTCAGGTACATAGCCCAAAAACCATCCCACCATCCGATATGATTGGCGATAAGTAACACCGGTAATCCTCTGTCCGTAAACGTCCCCACGATGCGAACGCTACGGAATCGCCTTTTCATCAGATACTCTGTGTAGTACTGAAAGAAGGGATAAACGATCGGATGATGTCTGGCTTCGAGCATTGTTTATACCACCAGAATAATGAGAAAAAAGAGCACTTGAATGGAGAAAAGAAACGTTGCCATTCGGTTACGAATATCCACATTCATCACATATCTGAGGGTATGAAATATCAGTGCAAGTACTCCCCAAACGACATAATTCTGAATAGGAATAACATCGCCTCCCCATGACCACATATCCATACGCGGTGCCACTTGTTCCATAACAATGTCATAGATCAGCATCAGAGCCGAAGGCAGGATGATCCAAGAGAGAAAATTCCGAGGCATAAAGGAGCACATCGCTGCGGTCAGATAGAGGAGAAGAACCCAGTTCAGCCCTATCAGCAGAGGTGTCCCGGCGATCTTTATTCCGAGCTCTTCGCCATAAGCATAGCTTCCAAACACTTCTCCCGTTGCCACTCCCCACACTTCCACTCCGAAGCTCGATACGGCAACGAGTACAGAAAGGAAGATAAGCATTCCCTTCTGACGGGTTCGGTCATAAAATGCCAAGAATAACAGTGAGAATAGAAGCACGAAGGGGGTCATTCCGGAATAGAATAGCTTGGTCTCCGGCTGCCCCAACTGAATGGCGCCAAAGATATAGAAAAGAGAGATGACGCCCATGAGCAGAAGGTCAAGCTTGCTATACTTCCGGAGCTGTCTGTTTCGGTTGTTAAAATTGCTGTTCATGTTTCCTGTTTTTTATCCGAAATAAGCATCTTAAAAAAGCACTAAAGGTTTCGGGCAAAAGCTTTAGTGCTTTTTGAAGAAAGCTTAGGAGCTTTTTCGGAGAAGGTTTATACCTTTCCGAAAGAGGCCTTTATTTTATCGAGATGTTCCAACGATTTTTGGTAGATAATCCGGAACCAAGGCGTGTAAAGATGCGGTGTCGTGCACAGCTCGGCGTCCAATACCTCATGTGGGAGGTACTTCCAATCCATCACCTCATCCTTGTTGGGTGATGGCTCCACATCCGTAACACAGGCAAAGACTCTGTCGTACTCATGTTCGGTGAGTCCTTTATCCAAAACAGCCTTGTAGGTAAAGTCGAAAAGATGCACCAGACTTTCGGGACAAATCTCCAGCCCCATCTCCTCCTGCATACGCCGACAAGCGGCATCTTTATAGCTTTCGCCGATAAACGGATGAGTGCAACAAGCGTTGGTCCACAATCCTCCTGCATGATACTTTTCCAAGGCTCTTCGGTGCAGCAGCCACTCGCCTTTAGAGTTGAAAACAAGTATGGAGACCGCCCTGTGCATTTCTCCTTTTTGGTGTGCATCCATCTTTTCCATGGAGCCGAGCGGATGATCTTCAGAATCGACGAGGACGACCAGCTCTCCTATATTATCCGAATTCATAAAATATTCATTCTGTTTTTTATCAATGCCAAGACAAGAAGCAACCCCTTTTGGTAGTCCGGAACACGGATTCTTGTCTGTAACAGCTTGTCTGCCGGTGTCCTTTTTATCCTGCTCAGCAATCCCCTGTAATATTTGTATGCGGTATGCACTGCGAGTCGGGAGCCTTGTGGGAGTTTCCGTATGCCTTCGTAAGCATCTGCAAACTCTTCTTCTATCTCCTTCACCAGCTTCATTTTCATCTTCTCATCGAAGTTCTCGGCAGAAAGTTCCGGGAAATATGTCCGTCCCAATACAAAACAATCTTCTTTCAGATCTCTGAGAAAATTGACCTTCTGAAAGGCAGAACCCAACTTCATGGCGGGTCTTTCCAGCTCTCTGAACAGCTCATCGTCTCCCTTGCAAAAGACTTTAAGGCACATCAGACCCACGACATCTGCCGAGCCGTAGATATATCTTGCCGTCTCCTCCTCGGTCTTGTACTCTCTTTTATTGAGATCCGCTCTCATGCTGGAAAGGAAAGCCTCGATGTATTCATCCGGAATACCGTACTGCTTTACAGTCAGCTGAAATGCGTAAAGAATCGGATTAGTGCTTATATCCTCCCTGTATGCCGAACGGTAAGAACGCTCGAACGACTTCAACAGTTCCTTCTGATTGTGTCCGTGAAAGGTATCCACCACCTCATCGGCAATGCGAACAAAACCATAAATGCTGTGTATTGCAGGACGTATGTCCTCAGGAAAAAGAGTGGTTGCAGAGTAAAAAGAGGTACTGTACTTCTTGGTCAGGCATCGGCTCATTTCAAAGGAGAAGTCTCGGTACTTCTGAAAATTGGAGGGATTGGTTGTCTTCATCGTATTAGGACTTATTTTATTATTCTAAAAATGGGATGCACAAACCATACTAATACACTTTCCATATCCCTGCCCTCAAAGGTATGAAAAAAATGAAAGTCTTGCACAATGCTTTCATTCATAGGCATCTTCCTCCGTACCGATCTCTTTCTTCTGACTAATCCGTTAAAAAGTTTTTCTGTTCAAGTTAACAAAAGAGGCTTACTACTTAAAGAGTTATGATTCAAGACTTAAAAGATGGAAATCAAACCTTGAAAACTGCAAATCAAGGCACGATTTGGTGAAGTCGTGCCTTGATTTCATGATTTTTCAATATTCAGATCGGATTTTATTCCCGTATAGAAAACATTTGAATCGTGTTTATTACACTTCCCAAATTGCTTTGATATTTCAACAGATAGAGAACTCTTTTGGGGTTTTTGCTTTTGCCCGAAGAAACAGTTGGAGAAATCTGCAAAAAAAATGTCGAAAATTCGGATAATTTTTACCTCTGACAGCTCTATTTACAGAGTACATTTTGGAAAGGATGTACCAAGGTGTCAATAGTTTTCCCTATTTTTGTATTCTTGAAAATAGTGGTACCTATGAATTCACTCGGAGATAAGAAAAAATTAGCACCCCAAAAAGGGAGCCCCATTCAGGAGACCTATCATGTGCGAGAGGAGGTAGAGCTGCTTCCATACCTCGTACACATCTCTTCGCGCTCTCGTACTTCGGCTAAGCAACTGCTTTCAGCCAAGCGCATTTTAGTGAATGGGAAGTATGTCTCTCATGCTTCACACCTTCTCTCTCCGGGAGATTTGGTACAGGTTTCAAGAATCGCCCGGCCGGAAGAGTTCAATCATCCTAAAATCAAGATCCTTTGGGAAGATACGGACTATGTGGTCATAGAAAAACTCTACGGGCAATATACGGTGGACACTACCGGAAAGTATGGCGATCGTACTGCGCTCAGACTGCTCAGCAACCACTACAAGAAGTATGATCCGGAAGCTAAACTCTTTATGGTGAATAGATTGGATAGAGAGACTTCCGGCATCGTTGTGTTTGCAAAAGGGTTGCAAGCAAAAGAGCTTATCATCTCATCGTGGAACAGAGTAGTGCAGGAACAGATTTTTGTTGCCGCAGTGGAGGGTATCCCCGCAGAGGATAAGATGGAGATATCTACGTTGGCGAGAAACAGAGATGAGTCTTCCAACAGTAACAAAAACAAGAGTGAAACTCGGGAGAGAAACGTATCCGTGGTAGAACTTTCTCTCCTACGCACAGATGGCGAGAAGAGTGTACTGGAACTGAATGTCAAGAGCGGACGTATATTTTCTCTGCGTCAGGTGCTGTCCAATAAAGGGCTGGTGGTTCTCGGAGATAAGAGACATTCATCTTCTTTTGTCCTCAAAGATAGAGTGGCATTGGAACAAGTGGCTTTGGTATTTACACACCCCAAAAGCGGTAAGCGTATGTCTTTTAAGCGCTCTTTCCCAACGCATCTCTTCGGCTACCTGAAAAACAAACAATCCCAAAACGAAATATAGACCTTATAAATATCGTTCTAAATTATCTTTATGAAAAAAGTTTTCCTATTTCTTTCCCTTGCCCTATTTTTGGTAAACACCGCATTGGGGCAGATGGTTACTGATGCCGTAAAATGGGACATCTCTATGTCGGAGGTATCCAACGGTAAAGCTAAAATCTCTTTCGCTGCAAAGATGAAAGGAGGATGGCACGTGTACGATATGAATCTACCCGAAGGTGGTCCTTCTTCAACAGAATTCCTGTTCGATACGCTTGCAGGCATATCGCTCAGTGGCGAGGTTGTTCCGGACAGAAAGCCTTTGGATGTTTTCGATAAAAACTTTGAAATGAATCTTCGCTGGTATGCAGACGAAGTAGTTTTTACTCAAGAATTGAACGTAGAAGATGCCGAAAACTATAAGGTAAGCGGTGAAGTCTTCTTCATGGCTTGTAATGACGAAAGCTGTCTTCCTCCGGAAAGAGTGGAGTTTAGCTTTATGAAAGGTAATCCGGTAATAGCCGCAGCCGAAGGAGAAGCGACTGCAGCTGAAGTTACCAATGCGGAAAGCAACTCGGATAACGCTATGGGCGATCTTTGGAAACCGGTGGTAGAGGAGCTGAAAGCTTTTGGCGACACCACTCTATCCCGCACAACGGATACATCCCTATGGAAGATTCTTATCTTTGGCTTCCTCGGAGGTTTGGTTGCTCTTCTTACGCCATGCGTGTGGCCGATGATCCCGATGACCGTTAGCTTCTTCCTGAAAAGAACCAAAGACCGTAAGAAAGCTATCAAAGATGCTGTAACTTATGGTTTGTCCATTATCGTAATCTATCTTGTCCTTGGTCTTACCATCACTTCCATCTTTGGAGCGAGCGCTCTTAACGACCTTTCAACGAGTGCCGTATTTAATATTATCTTCTTCTTGCTGTTGGTGGTATTTGCCGTTTCATTCTTCGGAATGTTCGAGCTGACACTTCCACAGTCTTGGACAAATAAGCTGGACGCAAAAGCCGATGCTACAACAGGTTTGTTGAGTATCTTCTTTATGTCCTTCACGCTTGTGTTGGTATCATTCTCTTGTACCGGTCCTATCATCGGAACACTATTGGTACAAGCTGCTACGATCGGTAATGCGGTTGGCCCGGCAGTGGGTATGTTTGGATTTGCATTGGCGTTGTCTATTCCATTCGGACTCTTTGCCGTGTTCCCAAATATGCTTCAAAGCATGCCTAAGAGCGGTGGCTGGCTCAACAGTGTAAAGGTTGTTCTCGGTTTCCTTGAACTTGCATTGGCTCTTAAGTTCCTTTCTGTTGCAGACCTTGCATACGGTTGGGGCATCCTTGATAGAGAAGTATTCGTTTCTCTGTGGATTATCATCTTCGTACTTTTGGGTATGTATCTGTTGGGTAAAATCACCCTTCCGCACGACTCCGAAGTGAAACGCATCTCTGTTCCTCGCCTTCTTATGGCTACTGTATCCTTTGCATTTGCAATGTATATGGTACCCGGCTTGTGGGGTGCACCTCTAAAAGCGGTAAGCGCATTCGCTCCTCCTTTGTACACTCAAGACTTTAACCTTTATGAGTCTGAGGTACACGCAGAGTTTGATGACTACGAAACAGGTATGGCTTATGCAGCTAAACACAATAAGCCGGTAATGATAGACTTCTCCGGTTTCGGTTGTGTGAACTGCCGTAAAATGGAAGCAGCCGTTTGGACAGACCCTAAAGTGAAAGGTATTATAGATAATGACTACGTTCTTATCACACTTATCGTGGACGACAAAACCAATCTGCCGGAACCGATGATCGTAAATGAAAATGGTAAGGAACGTAAACTGAAGACCATTGGAGAGAAGTGGAGCTACTTGCAACGCGTGAAGTTCGGAACCAATTCTCAGCCTTACTACGTTCTGTTGGATGCTCAAGGCAATCCTCTTGCTCCATCTTATGCATACGATGAGGATATTCCGAAGTATTTGGAATTCTTGGAATCCGGTAAGCGAGAGTTCAAAGAACGAAACAAGTAATCTTATTGAAATATGACTAAACATACTCCCGAAGAGAAGCAACAAGCTCTCGGACGGGTGCTGGATATTCTCGACATCCTGCGGGCACAGTGCCCGTGGGATCGGGAACAGACTTACGAGTCTCTTAGAACAAATACGATAGAGGAGGTATTCGAGCTTTCGGATGCGCTCCTTTCTCGTAATATGGCAGAGCTGAAAAAGGAATTGGGAGATGTTTTACTCCATGTAGCCTTTTATGCTAAGATAGCCGAAGAGGATGGTGAGTTCGATATCGTCGAGATTTGTGACGCTTTGGTGGATAAGTTAATCTTCCGACATCCTCATATTTTCGGAGATAAGAGCGTAAGCGATGCTGCCGAGGTGGAGAGCAATTGGGAAAAACTCAAACAGAAAGAGAAAGGCGGAAACAAGACTGTACTCTCCGGAGTGCCTCGAAGTCTGCCTTCGATGATTAAGGCATACAGAATACAGGATAAAGCTCGCAATGTCGGATTCGACTGGAGTAACCGTACAGATGTCTTTGCCAAAGTGAAAGAGGAGTTGGCGGAAGTGGAAGAAGCTTTCCGCTCATCGGATGGAAAACCTACTTCAGAGCTCGAAGCCGAAGTGGGCGATCTCCTTTTCAGTATCATCAATATGTCTCGTCTGTGGGGGCTCAATCCGGACAATGCTCTTGAAGCCACGAACAGGAAGTTTATCCATCGCTTTACGCACATCGAAAAACAAGCCAAAGCGCATGGTGTAGAGCTTAAAGATCTCTCATTGGAGGAGATGGATGTCTGGTGGGAGGAGGCTAAAAATCTTCCCGAAACGGAGTATTAAAATCTTCTTATAAGACCTTTTTTGTATGTCGAAAGCCACTCTTTTTTCTCTTAAGGATGTTACCTGTGGCTACAGTACCGGCTTTGAGACAAAGGGAGTCTCTCTATCTCTTGAGCAGGGTGCTTTTGCCGGAATCGTTGGAGCTAATGGCTCGGGAAAGACAACGCTCTTCAAAGGAATTTCCGGCACCTTGCCTCTGAAAAAAGGAGTGGTAGAGATTAAGGGTAGAGACCTCTCTTCTTTTTCTTTAAGAGAAAAAGCCAAAGAGATGGCGATAGTAACTCAGTTTAGAGAGCCTGTCGATCTTACGGCTCAAGAGTATGTCCTGATGGGGCGTTTGCCATACAGAGACCGCTATCAGTTCTTTGACAAAAAGGAGGACATCGCTTTGGCGGAGTACTATATGGAGCTTACCCAAACCACTCATCTTCGATACAAAAAAATGAAAGAGTTGAGCGGGGGAGAGCAGCAGATGCTTAGCATCGCTTCTGCTCTGGCTCAGCAGCCCACCGTACTGCTTTTGGACGAACCTACGGCGCATCTTGACATAAGGCATCAGATGGCTTTCATGAATCTGTTGCAGGAGTTGAACGAACGGGAGAAACTGACAGTGCTTATGATTCTGCACGACCTTTCTATGGCGGCTGAGTATTGCGACTATATCTTGATGATGAAGAAAGGCAGACCTTATGCCCAAGGCTTGCCCCACGAAGTCCTCACGTACCAAAATATCGAGGCTGTTTTCGACACGGCTGTGGTCGTAAGCAACAATCCGGTATCGGGCAAACCTATCATTTTACCCGTATCTGCCCGCTACCTGAAGGGGGGAAAGAATCCATAACCATCGGAACGAAAAATGGAGCTATACATTATCAGGCATGGAGAAACGTTGGAAAATGCCCAAAATATCTGCCAAGGACAGCTTGATGGAACGCTTTCTCCCAAAGGAATAGAGGAAGCAAAGGCTGTGGGAAAGCGGATTGCCGAAATCCCTTTTTCTGCCATTTATACCAGCGATCTCGGACGGGCGCACCACACGGCAGAGCTTATCTACTCTTATCATCGGGGCAGTGCTTCCTTTTATTCGGATCAGAGATTGAGAGAACGCTATTTCGGATCATTTCAGGGACAGCCTTTTCCTGAAGACTTAGCCACTTTTGTGCCTCCGTTAGAGACGGAAATGCCTGAAGCGATAATAGAAAGATTATCGGATTTTATCACTGAAATTCGGGACAGATACCGGGGGAAAGAGGAAAAAGTCCTGCTTGTCTCTCACGGATTTACCCTTAAGGTTTTATGGTGTCTGCTTAGCAACTCTCCCTTGACCTCTTTGGGAAGTACCACGGAGATAGCCAATACTTCACTCGGAATCGTTGACGTGACGGATGAAGGATATACGATAAAAATGTGGAACAATACAGACCATATAAAACAAGAGGAGACCTAAGTCTCCTCTTGCTGTTTATAGGTTCTCCTCTGCACCACTTTTTTATCGTGGAGTTACTATTTGTTCGCCTTAGGTTCCTTATTATTGTACCATTTGAGATACTCCTCTGTGTATCTGATGCCCGATTGTAGGAGAGCCTTCTTTGTCTCTTCCTTGATCTTAAAGTCTGTAGCCTTCACGCCAAGAGTGTCTATGTAGATGGTTCGTTGCCAGTCGTCGCTGTGCAAGTGGCTGTTATCTTGTGCATCTATGAGAGTTCCGAGCAAGGCAAGAGTGTAGTCCCAGAAGTTTTCTATCTGCCTCTTTGGAGGCTCTGCTTGGTCTCTAAACATCGCAATCTTCTCCTTACTGTCGAGACGGAAGCCCAGTGTCTGTTTGTTGTAGACATAGTCCGAGATCTTTCTGCTCTGCTCTTTCAAGCTCTCGTTTATCTTTTCGTAGTAGTCCGTTCTGCTCCAATTCGATTGGACATACTTGCGTCTGTCGAAGATTTTTACCGGATAGTTCTCCAGCAGACCACCGTCCACATAGAGGTCTCCCCGTATACTCCGTTTGCCGGCAAAGAAGAGTGGGATAGACATGGATATGCGTGCCGCATCCGCTATACAGAATCTCGGAGTGTGTTCGTACGAAAAGATTTCCGAAAATCCCGTGGATAGATTGGCTCCGATAAGATAGATCTCTTTTGTGTTCAACTCTTTAAGCGAGTGTTTTAGATCATCAAAAGTCGCTTCGCTGTTGCCCAACTTTTGAGCGATGAGATCGCCTATCCAAGAGCGGAAGAAGTCTCCCTTGTACCATCCGAACTCGTTCAGCAATCTTTGGCTATCCTTAATGATGCCCCAAGAGTCGTCCATAAACTTTTGGAAGTCCAGGTTCCACATGATTTTCTTAATCTCATTTGGGCTATATCCTACGCCAAGCAGTACTGCCACTATTGCGCCTGCAGAAGTACCGGCAACACGTTCAATCCCTTTGTAAATGCCCTCTTTTTCCAAGACTTCAAGAGCTCCTACGTACGAGATACCCTTTACGCCACCGCCTTCAAATACCAAGTTCTTAAAAAAATAGTTCTTTGATCCCATAATTATCCGTTGTTCTAAAGGTTATATGATTAAAGTTCTTCAATTGACACCTGCGTGTTTCTTCATACTCATAAATTTAGATACTTTTCATGAAAGAACCGCTCTTTTTGATTTTTATCTCTGTATAAAAGTTTTGTCCAACAGGTTTACTTCTTTTTCCGATTACTATAAAATCTCCAATTCAAGACACGATTTGTCATAGTCAAGCCTTGGTGCGCAGGATTCAACCCCTGATTTTTACATCGCAAGCTTTGATTATGAATATTTTAAGGGTTTAGAGCAACTTCTGTATCCGGTAAAAGGATTTTGTAAACAGGTTAAATCCGAATTTGGTTGAAGAATAGAAAAACACAAGGGAGAAGTAAAAAATCTCCTGAATAGAAATATAAATTAGGTTCTTTTTAACTGAAAAAACTTGCAAGGATGATTTTTTTTTTTCTCTTTGCGAAAAGACATCCAATAAAGGGTGTTTATGTCTAACTCAATAAAACCAAAAAAATTATGAAAAGAAAAGTTGTCTTGGGAGCGTTGTTGGCTTTAAGTTTAGTATCAGTAGGGTATGCATGTAAAATCGTAACTACCTGTGGTAAAATTGTAACGACAGTCGGAGAGGATTATTTTGAGACCAGAGAGGAGTTTCTTGATTTCATACAAGAAACGAATGAGTTAAGATGCGGGAAGAAATCTGAAAGGGAATTTTTTAAATATGCAAATGAAAATCCGGCTCAAGATATCTATGTCTTGTATTAAGAGAAATTTATTAACTTAGAAAGCACATATGGGGTGGAATTTTTCACCCCATATACATTAAAGAAAGGATTGATATGAGAATCTTAACTTTATTACTCGCATTATTATTTACTTTTGGGGGAATTTCTGCTCAGAATCGCCGTCTTGCACGAGCCGTTTGGCCCGATACCTTGGATATCGCAAAGCTGGAAGTGTTATACGAGTTTTCTCGACCGGAAGAAACCGATCACTCTGTTAGGGAAAAGGGCGAAGATATTTTGATTATTGGGGAAAAGGTTTCGGCTTATATGCGTTATGGTTACTATCGATCCGACTCTGTTTTTATTAAAAAGAAGATGGTTGAAGGTCCTCGAGACTTTGTATGGAAAACTACATTTGATTACGATAGACCATCTCTTAAGACTGCGAAAGTGTATAAATACTACTATAAGAATGAAATGGAAGTGGTGCAGTCTGTAAGTTATAATCCTTTTTCTTTTGAAGAACCTCTGGGAAAGATCAGTTGGAAGATACTGGATGAAGAGAAGAGCATACTCGGTTACAACTGCAAAAAGGCAGAAGGCACTTTCCGAGGGCGGATCTGGGATGTTTGGTACACAGAAGAACTGAATGTTGCAGATGGTCCCTGGAAGCTGAATGGGCTGCCGGGATTGATACTGGAAGCTGTGGACCGAACAGGACAACTGGCTTTTAGAGCCTTTGGTATACGAAAGTCCGATGGCGGTATCGTTTATAAGGATAAGTTTTCCAAGCCTGCCAAGACCACTTATCCCAAATTTCGCAAGCAATTCAAAGCGTACCACAGCAACCCTATTGCTTATTATCAGTCTTTACCAAACTCATCTAAAGGTGGCGGTTTTGCCAAACAGACGAAAAAAGATTATGTCTATTTGGAGTTGGAAGACGAGTAAAATCTTTGAGATATAAGAGTATCAAAACCTTACTTTATGAGATCCCTTTTTCTATTATTGCTGCTTATTCTTTCTTGTGGCACTCTATCCGCACAGGTGAGAATATCGGGAACGGTAGCAGAGAATGCAACCGGCAAACCTATTTTTCGGGCTGCCCTAAGGCTTAAAAAGGGCGATGGTGCCGGGAAATATCGCACAGTTGCTTATACATTTACGAACGAAAAAGGGGAGTATCTCCTCTCTCATACACCGGAATCCGAAGACTATATTCTGGAGTGTGGTTTGTTGGGATACAACAAAGAGAGCATAAAACCGGATTGGAAGGACAAAAGCTCTATTAAAGTGGATTTTCTGCTTAGAGAGGAACGTCTTGTGCTACCGGATGTTACCGTAAAGAGTAAGCCTATAAGGCAGAGTGGAGATACTATAACGTACAGCGTCGGACAGATTGCACGCAAAGTGGATCGCACTTTAGAGAGTGTCCTTAAACGTCTGCCCGGTATCAGTGTCGAGCCTTCAGGCGAGATAAAGTATAATGGAAAAGAGATCAGCAAATTCTATATAGAGGATCTGGATCTTCTGGGAGGACGGTATGCTCTTGCAACTAAAAATATCAGACCGGAAGATGTAGCTTCTATTCAAGTGTACGAGAACCACCAACCCATCAGGGTAAAAAAGGATACGGATCCGTCCGATAAGGCTGCTCTCAACATCCGTCTAAAACAAAAAGCATTTGGTCGTTGGTTAGGACTTATGGAAGTAATAGGTGGGTTGAGTGGCAAAAAGGTGGAATATGGAGGAGCTGTTACGGCAATGTCTTTCCATCGAAAGAGCCAAACACTTTTGGTCGGAAAGGGAAACACATTCGGACGAGAGTATATGGCAGAGCAGACAGACTTCCTAAGCCTTGATCCCGGAAGTGCTATGGGCTCTGCTTTTAAGATACCGTACTCAGGACCACCGGTGGATAAGGAGAGATATGAGAGAGGACGCTCCGGTTTTACATCCGGTAATACTCTTTTCAAAACAGGGTCATACACGACCTTGAAGCTGAATGCCCAATACAATGGATCCGATTATGGGTATAGATCTCAGGAGAAAATCGAGTACATAGATAAGAACGCGAAGGTTGCCAATGCCACTCTCACAGAGGATATAGCAGTCTCTTTGCCGGAGTATTCGTCCATGATGGGAGTGGTATATGACCACAACTCCCCTGCTCTTTACCTTTTATCGGACACCAAGCTGTTTTGGAGCAGACGAAAAAATATGGCAGAGATAAACTCTTCAAAGGGGTTGTACTTTCTTGAGAATAGCAAAGCCAACATCTATAATCTGTACAATACTACAAAAGTAGATAAGAAGCTGGGAGAAGGAGTATTTTCCATCTATTCGACAATCGGCTATAAATCCATGCCCGACTACTTTCTGGAAATCTTTTCAGAGAAAGGCAAGTATGCAGATCAGAAGATAAACGACCGGGATCTGAATTTTAAGATTGGTTCCGGTTGGGCTTGGATTCTTAGACAGAGGTTTGTTCTGGATCTGTCCGGGGGGATTACCGCTCGCTCTTCTCGTATTCGTACCATCGGAAAATATACCAATAGAGATAAAATGGAGAATGATTTTGAAGGGTTTGAAGCGGATGCAAATGTTACACCGAGAATATCTTTTAATGGTGCCAAAAGTAGATTTTCACTCACTTTGCCTTTGAGGTATCGTTTGAGCAATCCCAAGAACCGGCTGGGCAAATCTCTTCCTGTCGGATCCGATTGGGCTATGGGAGGAAATGTAAATGTTCATCTTAGCCCATCTTCTTCTAATACTTGGACAATAAATGCCGGATTAAACAAGTCTTTGACAGGAGTAGATCGGTATCTTTCTGCTCCGATAATTCGCACCCATAGGTATTTGCACACGTCAGGAACAGGCTCGGATATGTCCGAGTGGAGGGGTAATACTTCTTTGACATGGAATTATAAGAATCTGAATAATGCCTTTTTCCTCAATGCCACTGCCGGATATTCTATTGTTTTGAAGAACACACTCTCATCTCTTTCTGTGGATGAGAATATGAATGAAGTAGTATCCGTACATTCCCGAAAAGGGTCTACCAATCAGATGTATACGCTTTTGGGAGATGTGGGAAAAACATTTTTTGAAGCCGGATTGACATTGAAATTGAATGGTGGGGTCGTGTTTGGACGCAACGATATACTGTTCAATAATGAGGTCTTGAACGTAATGTCGGGCAGACTGAATCTCAGCCCCAGTATCTATTATTTCCCATTCAAGAATCTCTCTTTCAGATTGGATGCGGATCTTTCCATTTACGACATGAAGATACACAATCAGTCGGAAGGCCGGCGAAGACGCTTTGACACCGGAGCAGAACTTTTGGTCGATTATTCTGTAACTGATCCTCTCGAATTCTATGGCATTGTCAAGTATCTTGCTCTCACTTCTGAGGAGGATAATTTAGAGAATAACTTTGATATTTCCGTTGGGTTGAGGTATAAAAGGGAATTCTGGGAAATGTGGTTTGAAGGGCGAAATCTGGGAAGAGAAAAAGAGCTTGTTCGGCAGTTTTATTCAGATCTGATGATTCGCTCAATGAGGTATTCTCTCAGGCCGTTTACTCTTGAAGCCGGGATCCGATTCAGTTGGTGATTCCGGATATAGAGACCATTAGATGTGATATACACATCGACAAGTTTTTCTTAATAGATTTATTTTCTTCTTTTATCAGACTAAGAAGTCAAATTTAAGCCCTGATTGTTGGGAAACAAGTTTTGAATTCCGCTCTTCAAGGCTTGATTTCTGTACACAAAGCTTTGCCCCAAAATGTTTAAAGGCTTTAGGAATACTTTTGTGTCGGATCGTTCTGTTTTATAAGTAGGTTAAAGAGAGAAATGAGAAGGGAGAGTATGGCTGATTGGGGAGAATTGAGAAGATTTTAGAAGGCCATTATGACGACAGGGCAACCGCATCAAAAAATCCTTAGTTTTGTATCATGTCAGCCAACAATCCTTTTAATGAAGTTGCAGATCCACGGGTTGTGGGTCGATGCAAGCACCAACTGAGTGATATTCTTGTCATTGCTTTAGCAACATATCTATGTGGTGGAGAAGATTATACCGACATGCATTCCCTATGCAGTGAGCGAGGTAAGGATCTTGCCCCTTTGGTCGAACTTCCCAATGGATGCCCATCTGTTGACACCTTTGAGCGGGTTCTGCAACGCATCGAACCTGCCTCGCTGATGGCGTGTCTGGACACTTATGGCAAAACGATCGTCAAGAGCCTGCAAGGTTTACAAGTCAGCATCGATGGCAAGACTTTGCGAGGAGCCAAACGCAAGACTGGTTCGATACATATCCTCTCGGCTTGGGTGGATGAGTACCAGATTAGCGTTGCCCAGCAGGTCGTTGAGGATAAGGAGAATGAAATTGTGGTTATCCCGCAAATCCTTGATAGTCTTGACCTAGAAGGCTCGATAGTGAGTATCGATGCGATGGGAACGCAAACTAGCATTGCAGAACAGATCGTTCAGTCGAAGGCGGACTACATCCTAAGCCTGAAATGCAATCATAAGCATCTCTATGAGGACGTCAAAGATGCATTTACAGGGCGATATGCGCGCCACAGCCACAAGAGCATCGACAAGGGGCATGGGCGTCTCGAAACACGCACCTATTCAGCTATTGCCTTCTCGGATGTATTCAGCGAAGGTGAGTATCGTCAATGGAGTGGATTACAAACGATTGTCCAGGTTTATCGGCACTGTGAATTCCCCTCGGGGGACAAGCTAGAGCGCTCAGAATATCAGTATTACATCACAAGTTTGCCCGCCGAAGCCATCGATCAGATAAGCCAGTGCATTCGAGGGCATTGGGGGATCGAAAATCGATTGCATTGGCAACTAGATGTGATTTTTTCGGAGGATGGATGCCGAGCCCGCACAGGGTATTCATCAATCAATCTGAATGTCCTACGCAAGTACGCCTTAGCCATCTTAGCGCAACAGAAAGACAAGCTCTCCAAGCCCAAGCGGATGTTCACCGCTGCACTAAATCCACAATACCTCAAAAAGCTCCTCGGAGTTTGATGCGGTTGCCCTG
>JAUMWS010000137.1 GCA_030529525.1 Porphyromonas sp.
CGGAAAGCTCACCGTGATGGAAAAAGACGGTGAGTTTTTCTTTATCGGGAAAGAAATTGCCGAGACATTGGGCTATACGAACACGCAAAAAGCAATAAGAGATCATGTGGCAGATGAGGATAAGCTGACAGAACGAATCGTTCAGTCAGGTCAAAGAAGGAAGATGTATATTATCAACGAATCAGGACTGTACTCGCTTATCTTATCCTCAAAACTTCCACAGGCAAAAGAATTTAAGAAATGGGTAACTACGGAGGTTCTGCCCAGCATACGCAAACATGGTGGGTATATCAAAAATCAAGAGAATATGAGTAGTGAAGAAATCCTTGCGAATGCGGTTTTACTTGCCAACAACTTGATTGCGGAAAAAGACAGAGAGATAGCAAGACTTCAAAGTAAGGCAAGATATTTTGATGAGCTTGTAGACAAGAACTTACTCACCAATTTCAGAAACACCGCAAAGGAGCTTCATATCCCACAAAAAGCCTTTATTCAGTTTTTGCTCGATCAAAAGCTGATTTATAGGGATAAGAAAAACAGGCTTCTGCACTACTCTGAACCGGATAAAGGATATTTTGAGTTAAAGGAGTGGGTTCTAGAAGATGGAAGCATTGGCGGAGTACAGACCTTAATCACACCGAAAGGCAGAAAATATCTGCTTTTTTTATTGGGAAGAGAGGGGGAAACACTTGGAGAAGTATAGCATTATTTATGCTGATCCTCCTTGGAAGTATGATAGAGAAGTCGGAGAAGGAGTTGCGGCAGCACATTATAATACAATGCCCATAGAGGAAATCTGTAATTTGCCTGTAAGTGAGATAGCAGATTCAAATAGTCTATTATTCTTATGGGTAACTTTTCCGAAGTTGGACGAGGGTTTGAAGTTAATTCAAGCTTGGGGGTTTCAGTATAAAACCGTTGCTTTTGTATGGGTTAAACTGAATAAGAAGAAAAAAACACCGTTTTATGGACTTGGGAATTGGACGAGAAGCAATGTTGAGATATGCTTACTTGCAAAGAGAGGCACACCGAAAAGAGAATCCAAAAAGGTTCATCAGCTTATATTTTCACCGATTGAAGGTCATAGTAAAAAGCCTGATATTGTGAGAGATAAGATAGTAGAGCTTGTCGGAGATAAAAAGAGGATAGAGCTTTTTGCAAGGAAAAAAACAGAAGGATGGGATGTTTGGGGAAATGAAGTGGATTCTGATATTTCTCTAACTTCTGAATCAGAAAGGGGTGATTACAACGAGAATATTAAGTGACTTTATCAAAGATATAAAAAGTATCTTCAAAGTGCAAGATAAGGCGAAATTTGTAAAACAAAACATTCCCTATCTTGCATTTTTTTATATCGGAAACATATTTTCTCATCATGTGAGAAGCTATCAAGGCGGAGATGTGATAGATAAGATTTTTAAAGCTATCTTGGAATTAAAGAGAATCAGTTATCTTCCGAGTTTTCATTTGGTGGATATATTTGTTGGAATAGGAGTGGCTGCTTTAATAAAAATTGTGGTATATACTAAGGGAAAAAATGCTAAGAAGTTCAGACAAGGAAAAGAGTATGGTTCGGCAAGATGGGTTGCATAATATTAACTGAACAGGAGTGATATATAGACACAAAAAGGAGGAT
>JAUMWS010000044.1:0-11353 GCA_030529525.1 Porphyromonas sp.
AAAGCAACAAAGTCTTGGAATCTTCTTGAAACTTTATCCTTTTCTGCCCGGAAAAGGTAAAGAGATATGTTCTCTATGGCATAGCTGAGTTGTGCTCCGAAGAGACATATGACCCAAGAGAAGTTGATATACATAAGTAAAAGAGGAATTGCAGCAAAGCTACCATATATGGCGTTATACTTTGTTACCCAGAGCATACCGGATATATAAACCCATTGAAATAGGGAAAAGGCAATACCGGCAACCGTTCCTCCTATAAGTGCACTGGAGAAGTGGACTCTTCCATTTGGGAAGATGAGATACATAGAAGTGAATATCCCAATAACAATACCAAAAGAGAGTATTTGAAGAAGTAGTGTAACAATGGGTGTAAGACTTACACTTTCAATGATATCGACACTACTTAGAGATGATATAAAAAGATTTATACCGGAACTCAAAGTCATTAGAACGGGAAGTAGAATAAATGCGGCGAGATAGCCTAAAATACGTCTGCTCCAACTTCTTGCCTCTTTAATTTGCCAAACATCATTGATAGTGTCTTCAATAGAAGAGAGCAACGATATAACTGCCCATAAAAGAAAGAGCACTCCAATACCGATAAATAACCCTTCTCCCTTGGTCTCTTCTATATATTTTTCGGCAAATTCCAATCCCTGTGAAAGCTCTATCCGATGAGCCGGAAGGTATTCGTAAAGTTGCTGTTGGACAGTTTCCTGAACTCCGAAAGCAGCAGCAATGCTGATGAGTATTGCCAATAGCGGGACGATGGACAGGATGGTCGAGTAGGTTAGAGCTGCAGACTTCCGCATCGTGTCTCCCTCTATAAATTCATTGATAGCAATGTAGAGGATACGAAGAGCATTGGTCATCTTCCCTTTTATTCCGGTGCTTTCATCGGGAAATATGCGCCACATATCCACCGTAATAAATCGGTATGATTTCCGAATGGAGTAGGAGACTAACCGTGCAAAACTTTTTTTGTTCTTTTTGCCTTGCTCTTCAAGTTTGTTATTGGGAGTAGAGTCTTTCATATAAATGCGTAGAGTGAAGAACTAACGAGACAAAGCTATAAGCCGGGTTCTGTACCATGTCCGAAGAAATGGCGCTTGTCATTTATCTACTATTGCAGTCGCCTGCAATCTCTAGCGATCTACCCCCCGACATCGTGCGAGCAACACTTAAACGTCGGTATACATGATCTTACAACCCATAACATGCACGGACGGAACATATCGCTATGCTCCCGGTAAGCTCTTACCTCACCTTTTCACCCTTACCCCAAAATCCGAAGACTTCAAAGGCGGTTCTTTTCTGTTGCATTAGTTTGCTTTTTTTTTTCACGCATGAAAAAGCTGGCAACTTCCCGTTAGGAAGTATGGTGCTCTACGTTGCCCGGACTTTCCTCTCCGCCTTGCGAACTTGGCGCAGCGACAAGCCGCTTTGTCTCTTAGTTGTTCTTCAAAAAATTACAGGTGAAGTCCGTAGGCTTCACCTGTACAAAAGTAATATTTATTTTCCAACTATCTCGAGAGAGCGAGAAATAAAGCTATCAAGTTGCTTTCCACTCAGAAGACCATTAGCAAGAAGAGCAAGATCTATAAGCTGAGATATTATTTCGTCCTTACTGCCATAATTCTCAAACAGACTTCGTCTCTGTTCTTCTATGTTAGACAGCTCCTTCTTGGTCTCTTCAAGATCCGACTCCAATGTCTTCTTTTCTTCTTCCGTTTTATCTCCTGAAAGCTGCTGGGTCAGAACATCTCTTCTTGCTTTAAAGCCTTTCAATTCTCCATTGAGTCTTTTCATCTCTTCCGAGTGTTCTGCATCAAACTTTTTCCATATTTTCTGCACAATAGGATGATCTACGTTTACTAAAAGCTCAAAGCTATCCGGTAGATTTCCATAGAAATTCATTCCCTGTTGGAATTGCGACATATCTTTCATTCGTCGCATAAACTCATTTCGGACAATGGTGACAGGCTTAGAATCTGCTCCCATATGAGATGGGACAATATGAAAATTCTGTCCTTCTGTTTTTGGGATAGCTCCCATAAATAGTCCATTAAGAGCTGCAAAAAGTTCTTGTTCAACTTCTTTTTTCTCCTCATCTTTTGGAATCAGATTGGCTACGGCGTCGCTATCCACACGTGCAAAGCGAACATTCTCCCACTTTTGCTCAAGCATGGAAACAAGAGGCATATCCAATCTACCATCCAAAAGCAGTACGTCATATCCTTTATCGGTTGCTTCTTTTACCGCAGAGTATTGCTCCTCTATGTTAGTAGAGTATAGTAGAACGAGTTTGCCGTCTTTATCCGTTTGAACAGACGAAATAAGATTTCTGTATTCTTCCTCCGTATAGAGCTTTTCTTCAGAGTTCTTGAGGAGTAAAAATTTCTTTGCACGGTCGTAGAACTTCTCTTCTGTGAGCATTCCATACTTTACAAACAATTCCAAAGCAGACCACTTCTCTTCGTATGAAGGGCGATCTTCTTTGAATAGTTCATCCAGTTTGTCTGCCACTTTTCTTGTAATGTAAGAAGATATTTTCTTTACGTTACGATCGCTTTGGAGATAAGATCGGGAAACATTCAGAGGGATATCCGGAGAGTCAAGTACTCCGTGCAGAATATTAAGATAATCCGGAACAATTCCTTCTACATTCTCAGTAACAAATACCTGATTACTGTAAAGTTGGATTTTATGTTTGGACAGATCTATATTATCCTTAATACGAGGGAAGTAAAGTATACCGGTAAGATTAAATGGATAGTCTATGTTAAGATGGATCCAGAATAGAGGCTCATCCATGCCGGCAAAACCAACGGCCGGATATAGGTCATTGTAGAAAGATAGATAGTCTTCATCTTTCAAGTCGGACGGTTTCTTCGTCCATGTGGGTTCCGTTATATTGATAATCTGTTCCTTGTCTGTATCTACATACTTACCGTCTTTCCACTCTTGCTCATATCCGAATGCGATCTGAACCGGTAAGAAATGACAATACTTTTTAAGTAGAGACTTTATCTTGTCCGGATTAAGAAACTCCTTATTATCTTCATCTATATGTAGAATAATGTCTGTTCCTCTTGTTGAGCGAGAACCCTTCTGCATTTCAAAAGAAGGCGTTCCGGTACAGCTCCACAAAACGGGTTCGGCTCCTTCGTTGTAGCTCAATGTGTCTATCTCCACCTTAGATGCCACCATGAAAGAAGAGTAGAAGCCGAGACCGAAATGTCCAATAATGGCTGCGGCATCGTCTTTGTATTTTTCCATGAACTCTTCCGCTCCGGAGATTGCAATCTGGTTGATATACTTTTCTATCTCTTCAGAGGTCATTCCGATACCATTATCGGAAATAATGAGCTTATCGTCCTCTACACGCAAGCGGATAGTCAGGTCTCCCAACTCTCCTTTATATTCATTCTTAGCACTTAGAGTTTTGAGTTTTTGAGTTGCATCCACGGCATTAGATACCAACTCTCTCAAAAAAATCTCATGGTCCGAATAGAGAAACTTCTTAATGATAGGGAAGATGTTTTCGCTTGTTACACCAATGTTTCCTTGTTTTCTTGTCATATCGTTTTACTGTTTTTGTTTTTCGAATGTTCTAAGAAAAGATTTTATTCTTGTGTCTTTTTTTGAGGTTCTATACTTAGGTTTTCCACACTAAATACTTCTTTCACGACAGTATCCACTGCTTTTCCGTTTTCGTCTTTGATGACATCTATGAGATAGCACTTACCTTTTTGCACCTCTCCCGAAATCATTCCGTCCGAAATCTTATTCTCAATATACCTGCTTATGGCTCGTTTTAGCGGGCGAGCTCCATATATGGTATCATATCCCTCTTTTGCAAGGAACGATTTAGCTTCGGAAGATACTTGTACCGATATTTCTATCTCTGAGATTCGACTGAATAGCGCCGCAAGCTCGATATCAACAATCTTAAGGATAGAATCTGTACCCAAAGTGTTGAATGTGATGATATCATCTATTCTGTTCAGAAACTCCGGAGCAAAGGTCTTGCGAAGAGCTTTTTGAATGACTTGTTGAGAGAGAGAACTAAGGTCTCCACTGGAGGTGTCACGGAATCCAATCCCAACTCCAAACTCTTTCAGTTGTCGAGTTCCGATATTGGAAGTCATGATGATGATTGTATTCTTAAAGTTTACTGTTTTCCCGTTTCCATCTGTCAGAATACCATCATCCAATACCTGCAACAGTATATTGAACACGTCGGGATGCGCTTTCTCTATCTCATCAAAGAGAACAACGGAGTAGGGACGGCGGAGTACTTTCTCTGTCAACTGTCCTCCTTCGTCATATCCGACATATCCCGGAGGAGCTCCGACAAGACGAGATACTGTATGTTTCTCCATCAGTTCGCTCATGTCTACTCTGATGAGAGCTTTTTCTGTACCGAACAGTTCTATTGCTATCTGCTTTGCCAGATAGGTCTTTCCCACACCGGAAGAGCCCAATAGCAGGTAAGAGCCGATAGGTTTTTTAGGATCTCTAAGTCCGATTTTATTTCTCTGAATACTTTTGATAAGAGCTTCCACGGCATGATCTTGCCCTATGACCTTTGACTTGATCTTGGGAGCAAGTGTCGATAGTTTCGTAAGATCATCCGTAGATATGCTTGAAACCGGTACTCCTGACATTAGGGAGACTGTACGTTCGACATCTTCCACTGTTACACTTGGAGGAGGAGAGGTGAAGTTTTTATTCTTCAACGTTTCAAGATAGTTCTCTATCTCTATTTTTGTGGCAGACTCTCGATCTCTGTATTTTGCGGCAAGCTCATAGTCGTTCTCCTTTACTGCCGTGTCTTTCTTTTGTCTAATATCTTTCAAGGATGCCTTTAGGGCGTCCAGCTTATTGGGTTTCTTCTGCTCTAATATGGAGACATAAGAGCCGGCCTCATCCATGGCATCTATCGCCTTATCCGGAAAGTTTCTGTCTGTGATATATCTTGCGGTAAGAGAGACACAAGCATCAAGGGCTTCGTCTTCGTAGTGCACGTGATGAAACTTTTCGTAGGTTTCTTGAAGGTTCAAAAGGACATTCTTGGTCTCTTCTTCTGTCAGAGGATCTATGATTACCTTTTGGAATCTCCGCTCCATAGCACCATCTTTTTCTATGGACTTTCTATACTCATCAAGGGTGGTAGCTCCTATACAGCGGATATCTCCTCTTGCCAATGCAGGTTTCAGTATATTGGCTGCATCTAAACTGCCTTGAGAGCTTCCTGCTCCCATAATCGTGTGTATCTCATCTATGTAGAGGATGATGTCGCTATTGCTTTGTACCTCTTCTATAAGCTTTTTCAATCGCTCCTCAAACTGCCCTCTGTAAACCGCTCCGGCAAGCAACCCTGCAAGGTCGAGGGAGTATATGGTTTTCCCCATAAGGAATGGAGGAACTTCTCCGTGCTCTATCCGTTGAGCCAGAGCCTCTACTACGGCTGTTTTTCCTACTCCCGGTAGTCCAAGCAGAATCGGATTGTTTTTCTTCTTTCTCAAGAGAATCTGTGCGATGCGCACTATCTCCTTGTTTCTCCCATATACCGGATCTATCTTTCCTTCCCTTACACGTCTGTTTAGAGAGATACCGTATTGGTCGAGATTGGGAGTTCTACTTTTATCGTTTCGTCCTTTGCCGGAACCTGAATCTGCTTTTGTGGAGTTGCTTTTGCCGGTATCGTTGGTTAGAAGCTCATCCCAAGACTCTCCTTCTTCTTCGGAAGATGGTTCCTCTGTCAGTGCAGAACCTTTTATCTCCTCCATGACAAGTGTCATATCGGAATCGTCAGCTATTTCATGGCCAAAGGCAGTATTGTATCTATTTAGTTTCATATTCTACGTATTCATTGGTAATACCCTTCGATGTTTAAATATACATATACCATGCCAATAGTAGGACAGGCAGATCGGTGTACACCTCGTCTGACGTGTCTTTTTATACAAAAATGGCTCCTATTTCTTTCTCGTTTTTCATTCTTATCGTCTCTGATTTTTGAGGTCTTCATTAGACAGTTTTATGAGAGACCTTTTATAACTATTTCTTTATAAGTAGAATATGGAAAAATGAGAATTCTGAAAAGTTTTCCTCTTGGTCGATTTTATGGGCTGTTTTTACGTTAATAGAACTGAAATTTAAGGGGCTTGAATGTGATTGTTTGTTAATTGTAAAAATCGCCTTGATATCTCTATTTTGATCTCTTTATTTCATATTTGCCTTTTAGTCAGTAAGATAATGTAAATTTCTAAACCCGTTAATTGAATTGGGTAAACGTGTTCAATGAAATCGGTAAACGTGTTTACTGAAAAATTAAACAGGTTAAGCGGAAACATTAAGCTTGTTCAGCATTTTTGTTTTTCAATCTCGTGAAGAAGTGTGAATAAAAAGGGGTGTTTTTAACAACTTGATCATGCTCTCCAAACAGATGGTAGAAACAAAATAGAAAGGATGAAAAAAGAGAGGGTTTAATCCGGTAGGAATGTATAAAAAAAACTTTTTGTTTTTAGCCTTTAAGGAGGGACTTTTTCTGCAGAAATTTCTATTATCATGATTTTGTGGAGTCCAATATGGGGCTGAAAATAACCTATAAGAGGGGTGCATGTGATCCATTTTTTTGTTTTCTTTTTTTGCGAAATGTTTTATCTTTGTCAGAGGTTTAAATAAGCATCAGATGTCATAAATAGAGATAGGTATGATTCAACAAATTCTAAATAAAAAAGTTCGGTTGTATCTGCCACTAACGATTATATTGTCGGTTCTTCTTCTGTCGATTGCCTGTTCAGGACCAAAGAGAGAAACCCATAGCTCCTTTGGGTTAAAGAATATAGAAAAAGAGATCTCCAGTCATAAGAACAATGAAGACTCTCTTTTGCTCCTTCTCCGACGTAGTATGAGTAAAGAAGATGATAAGGCAATGATTCTCTGCTATAAAGCTCTTGGTAATCTGAGTAGAAAAACTTCTTCTTTTTCGACAGCTATAGAGTATCATGGAAGAGGGCTCGAAATAGCTTTAAGACTCAAGGATACTATCTCCATTGTACAGGCATTAAATAATCTTGGTACTGATTTTAGACGGATTGGAGCATTATCTCAAGCAACAGAGTACCATTATCGTGCTTTGACTTACGCTGAATCTTTTTCCGGTTTCGATACACAAGAAGGTCTTAAAAACAGAGTTTATTCTATGAATGGCCTCGGCAATATTTGTCTTACATTAGGGTATTACGACGATGCTCGAAAGTATTTTGAAGGAAGTTTGCTTGGTGAGACCAAGCTTGAAAGTCCTATCGGTCAGGCAATCAATCTGGCAAATCTCGGATCTGTGTACGAAGCTCGTGAGATGTTCGACTCCGCACAGATTTACTACGAAAGATCTTTAGAGCAAAACAGATTAGGCAATTCTCTTTTGGGAGAAGGGCTCTGTTTGGGGCATTTGGGAAATATATACAAGAAGCAAGGACGGTACGATCTGGCTAAGAGATTCTACCGGCAGGCTTATGATTTGATGTATAAGCTATCCGACAGGTGGCACTGGCTGACGGCTTGTATGTCTATTGCAGAAATCAATCATCTTGTTGGTAATATTGCGGAGTTTGATCGGTATATTCAAGAAGCAGAGAAGACTGCTTTGGAGATTAATGCTCCGGAACACTTGGCTGACATATATATGCTGAAGCATGATCGTGATCTTCAACAAGGTTTATTTCATTCTGCCCTCAATTATTATAAGAAGGGTAGAATCCTTCAAGACAGTATCTTGAGTGTTCAAAAAGCTAATCGCTATGTCGAGCTGAAGATAAACTACGAGCGTGAACGTGCATTTCGTCAGCTTCAACATATAGAAACAGAATTTGAAGAGAAGAAGGCTGAGAAGGAGAGAGCGGTTTATATGCTGTGGGCGGCAATTGCCGTTGGGCTTATGACTTCCGCTCTTTTCTATTATGCTTACAGACAACGTACACGAAGCAACAGACTCTTAAAAGAGATTGAGAGCCGTAGAACCGAGTTTTTTACCAATATTACGCACGAACTTCGAACACCTCTTACGGTCATAAAAGGGCTGAATAAGCAACTTTCAGATAGGAAAGATCTGTCGCTGAAAGAACAAAGAGTGTATCACTCTGCCATAGACAGGCAAAGCGATAATCTTCTAAAGTTGGTAAATCAACTTCTTGATATAGCAAAGTTGAGAAGTGGAGGGTATGATCCGGAGTGGAGACGGGGAGATATTGCGGCTCATCTTCAAATGATTGTAGAGACGTTCAGGCTATATGCAGCGGATAAAGATATTACACTTGACTTCTACAACAGAGCCCACGTACTTGAAATGGACTTCATCCCATTCTATATAGATAAGGTGTTTGGTAATCTTCTTTCTAACGCGATCAAGCATACCCCTTCGGGCGGATTTATAAACGTGATTCTGACGAGAGGAGGAAAAGGAAAGTATGTTCAAATACAAGTTTCGGATACAGGGGAGGGAATACCTTTGGAAGAGCAAGATAAGATTTTTGAAGTCTTTTATCAGAGCCCGAATGCCAAGAATGATTCCGGCACAGGTATTGGCTTATCGTTTTGTAAGATGATGGTCGAAAAGATGAACGGAAAGATTTCGGTACAGAGCGAGCTTAATAAAGGCTCGATATTTACTGTCTCTCTTCCTATAAAGGGCAAGGGCTCTTTAAAGGCGATTGCTATAGAAAAGAACTCTCTTTCCTCTACACTTTTACCTGATACTATGGGCTTTACTTATGAAGAGGAGGGTGTAGTGGAATCCTCCAATCTTAATGATATACAACCCATCGTTCTCATTGTAGAAGATAATAATGATGTTGCTCTTTATCTCAAGTCTATACTGAGAGATAGATACAATCTGCTTTTTGCTCAGAATGGGGAAGAGGGATTGGAATTGGCAGAGAAGCATATTCCGGATATTATTGTAACAGATGTAATGATGCCGTTAATGGATGGATTTGAACTTTGCCAAAGGGTGAGGGAGAGCATACTATTGAATCATATTCCGATAATTGTTCTTACTGCTAAGGCTTCAGAACAAGACCGGCTTAAGGGGCTGAATTTAGGTGTGGAAGAATACTTATACAAACCGTTCAAGCCTGAGGAGCTCCAGATAAGGATTAAAAATATCTTGGATAGCAGGCGTCTCCTAAAGGAAAAGTATCGGATGGCCATAGATAAGGAGAATGATTCTGAGCCAAGAGAGCTTAACGATAGAGATATGAAGTTTGTGCAGAAGGTAACAGATCTGATATACTCTCAGTTAAAAAACTCCGATATGAATGCTTCATACCTTGCAGACAAAATAGCAATAAGCCCATCCCAGTTGAGTCGAAAGTTGAGTGCTCTGACGGGACACTCCACAATGTCTTATGTTCTTCAGATTAGGCTTTCAAAAGCGAAGAAGATGTTGAGAGAGGAGTCTCTTTCCATTATAGAGGTTGCGGAGGCTTGTGGTTTTTCTGACCCTAATTATTTCTCTCGGGTTTTCAAGAAAGAGGTTGGCATGCCCCCTTCTCAATATCAAAAAATACTTTTCGATACATAAGCTTAGAAAAGATATATGTAGATAAGGAACAAGGAAATTGTGTGATTATACACGATTTCCTTGTTTTCTTTACTTCTCTTTGTCTTTCTTTTTATTTTACTGAAAATAAGGATTTTGCATGATTTATTTGCTTAAATATTGCAGGTCTCTGTAAGTGTTAATGCGGCTAATTTGTAGAATACTGCAGTTTGGGTGCAGAAGAAAACTCTCCTAAAGAGGTAGATTTGCAGTGTAAACTTAAGTCAATTAATATTCCGGTTCAGATAACTGATTCGAGATTTGAAAAGTGAATTATTAGCGTGAGAATCATTTCTTGCAACCTCAAATATTTGTTTGAGGTTCGGAGGAAGGAGATTGTGAAGCAAATGAAGTAGTTGTCAAGTAGTGCATGTTTTCACAGCATTGGGGCATCCGTTTATAAAGTGTAAGAGCTTTATTGCGGATGCCTTCTTTTATGGCATTTATTTCTATAATTTGTAACTTTGGCTCTCTACTAAATTTTCTACTTATGAGACGTTTTTTACTTTTGGGGTTATTCTTATCTGTTTTTCTCACCGCCTGTAGTAAAAATGAGGTGGAAGACTTTGACATTTTTATGGAACAGTTCAACAATGACTTTTCATTTCAAAAAAGTCGGGTAATATTCCCTCTTAGATATGAGGGCTACGATCTTGAAACGGACTCCTTATTGCTGCAAGAGATAGCAGAAGAGGAGTGGATAGATATGGATTTAAGCTGGGATCCCTCTTACAAGACACGAGAGACAGATGCTTACGACAGAGAGATTATAGAGCGTAAGGATACTACGATAGTACACTTTCAGGGTGTAGATAATGGTATAAATCTGGAAGCTGTTTTTGTCTCTAAAGAAGGAAAATGGTTTTTATTGCAGTTCTCGGATAAGTCTATGTAGATTCACTAAGCAGTTTTACCTCTACAATACAAAAAAAGATTCGCACATTTTTGTGCGAATCTTTTTTATAATATTTCGGAGTACTCTCTTTCGGACTTTATCTTAGTCTGTCTGCGTACTTTATTGTTCTATGATCTATGGCTATACCTCGGTATGCAAGAAGCTCTAAGATTATCGCCACAAATGGGAATGCAAATGCGTATGTCGGTTTGAAGCCCTCCAATGTTCCCCCCAGATACTGGTGTCCATAAAATATGAAAGCGGCTACCATACCCAGAGAAATAAGCGCCGAGAACATCGTAAAGCGCATCTGCAATACTCGTTTATTGTAGAGAAATATAGCGACCATAGGAGTAAGGGATGAGAGTATAAGTAGGAGTATCAATCCCCATCTTTCGTAGAATAGAGACTCGTCCAAGGACATAAAGCCTGTCCCATCCAATATGAAAATATCTCCGGAGAGATTAACTGTGGCAACGCCTATGAATGACAAACTTGCCATAAGGAGCGACGCTACCAAGAGGTATATGGTCTGAATACGTTGAATCATGATTGCTTTGGTGTGTCTAAAGATACGACCTGTATGCTATGCCTCTTCTATCGAAGAGATGACAGCATCAATCGTCATCTCTTTCTATTGCTGTTTCTGCTTCTCTGACAGGATTGCGGAAGTAGAGGCTTCCTGCTTCGAACTCCTTTGTTGCTACAAGAGAAGGTTTCGGAAGCTTTTCGTAGTAGCGAGAGATCTCTATTTGCTCTCTGTTTTCAAATACCTCTTCCAAGCTGTCCGATACAGCAGCAAAGCCTTGTAGTTTCGTTTCCAAATCTTTCTTCATCTCTTGAGAGAT
>JAUMWS010000044.1:11363-16381 GCA_030529525.1 Porphyromonas sp.
GGCACGTTTAGCTATTACCATGACCGTCTCATAGATATTTCCGGTAGGCTTTGACAACTCTACCACATCACGTGTTGCCGTAGTTAGAGGGGCATTGATTTTCTTATAGTCCATTCTTAAAGAACTTGATATTTATTTGTTTGTACTTTTATATTCTCATCAGGCTTTCTCTTCAGCCGTCTCTTCTTTAGTTGCCTCTTCTGCATCCACCAAGTCATCATCCTGAGGAAGCATTTTATCTATAAAGCTCTTGAACTTTGCTGTCTGCTTAATGAATGCTCCATTAGGGTATTCGTTCAAGTAGCTATAGTATTCATCTCGAAGCTCTCTCACCCGTTCGCCTTTTTTAGACTCAACGCTGTTGTATGCTATTTCGTAGAGAGACGCCAAGATGAGATAGCTGAACTCCTCTTTGTATTGAGAGTATGGATAGTCTTTTATTGCATTACGGGAAGTGATGATGCAAGAGAGGTAGTTGTTGAAAAGGTAGTTGCCCAGATTATAATAGAGTCTGGCAGCAAGCAGTTCCTTTAGTGCAAGTTTCTCTTGAAGTTCAAAGAGTATCTTCTTGGCATCATCTGCGTAAGCACCGGTAGGGAAGTAGTCCAAATAGAGTTGTAGCTCGTTGATTGCCTCCAAGCTCATGGCCTGATCCAGACGAACGTCCGGAGAATTGAGAAACAATGCATATCCGCTCATGTATCTGGCATACTCTTGATGCTCACCCGTAGGATGAGAGGTGTAGTATTGGCGAAAATACTGGTGCGAGAAGTCGTAGTTTTTAGATTTGAAGTAAGATTCGGCGAGCATGTAATTTACCTGCTCTGCCTCGCTACGCCCTTTGAAGTAGGGTGTAATTTCTTCCAGCAATTCTATGGTACGATTATATTTCTTCGTATTATAGTACTTCTTTGCATACGAGAGCTTCTCCATGATGTCGTTGCTCTTTTGTACCCTCACATATTCTCCGCAAGAGGAGAGAAGAGCAATGCTCAAAAGAGAGGCAAGTACTATCTTATGTGTTTTGTGCATGACTGTTCAAAAGAGTATGTAATACTATTAGCGTACAAAGATAACCAATTGTAACGAGATGGGAAACTTCTTTTGCACCGAATGTGCAAAGTTTAAGATATTTAAGAGACTATTGTCCGTCTTGTACACCGGAGAGTTTATCCGAACTCTCTACTCGCATTCAATTCTGCCATATCCGGAGTTGAAAATCCCTTTTGAAGCGATATGAAAATCTCTTGTTCCGGTTCGCAGTTTTTGTCAAACGGGTTAAGGAATGAAAATCAGAGGCTGATGGGTATAAAACAAGGCTTGATTTCTGAAAATCAAACCATGATTTGTAGAAGTCGAGCCTTGATTTTAAACTCTATAAGGCATCAGATCTTATTTTGTAAGTGTAAAGAACATTTTGTGAACCGGTTTGTTTTAAAATCTTTACAATATCGTGTTGAGCAATGGCAATGCTACTGAAAAAATGAAAAAGTGTACCACTTGGGAGCGAGAGCCGTAACCTCTATAATGAATGAGGAAAAAATCGTAATTTTGTAGGTCAGTAAATAGATATAACTACAGATAAAGTATTATGAACATCTCGTTAGCATGGCTAAATAACTATATCCAGAGCACGTTGGATGTACAGGAAGTTGCAGAAATACTCACTTCCATCGGTCTTGAGGTCGGTGGTGTGGAGGAGCGTGAATCGGTTCGCGGGGGGCTTAAAGGCTTGGTCGTGGGAAAGGTTCTCACCTGTATAGATCATCCAAACTCTGATCATCTTCACATTACCACGGTCGATTTGGGCGATGGTGTCCCTACGCAAATTGTTTGTGGTGCATCTAATATTGCAGCCGGACAGACTGTTGTGGTTGCAATATTGGGTACGACTCTCTATTCGGGAGACGATAGTTTTACTATCAAGAAGTCCAAGATTCGGGGCGAAGAGTCTTTCGGGATGATCTGTTCGGCAAAAGAGATTCAGGTCGGACAGGATACGGATGGAATAATGGTGCTGGCGGACGATGTGAAAGCGGGTACTCCGGTAGCCGAACTTTTCGATCTTAAGAGCGACTACATCATAGAGGTTGATATAACCCCAAACAGAGTAGATGCTACGAGCCATTATGGTGTTGCAAGAGAGCTTCATGCGTATCTGCAAACTCATGCACCGGAGAAGATTTTGTCGTACACTCCTCCGAAGAAAGGCGCAGAGCTTCTTCATACGAAGCAGGATATTGCCAATCCGGTGGCTGTTTCGGTAGACAAGGAGAGTGCCGTAGTAAGATACTCAGGCATTGTAATAGATAATATAAAGGTGGAAGAGAGCCCCGAATGGCTCCGAAAAGCCTTGGAAGCGATAGGGCAAAAGCCTATCAATAACGTAGTGGACATAACCAACTATGTGCTTCACAGCATTGGTCAGCCACTTCATGCGTTCGACCTTGATAAGTTGGCGCAGCACACTATATCCGTACGTTGTGCCGGAGGAGGGGAGAAGCTGCTTCTTTTGAGTGGAGCAGAGTATGAGCTTGTCCCTCAGGATGTGGTTATTGCAGATGCCGAACGTCCTCTCTGTCTGGGTGGAGTGATGGGTGGAGAAGATTCAGGCGTATCGGAGTCTACTACTCGAATATTTTTGGAGAGTGCCAACTTTAATCCGACTTGCGTCAGAAAGACTGCACGCAGGTATGCATTGAATACGGACTCCTCTTTCCGCTTCGAACGTGGACTGGATCCGGAAGCCACTCTTCCGGCTCTTGTCATGGCGGCAGAGCTGCTGAAAGAGATTGCCGGGGGAGAGATAGCATCTCCTCTTACAGACTATTATCCGGAGAAGAAAGAGCCTTATCGTATAGATTTCTCCCTTGGTAAGCTTACAGCCATAGCCGGATATGAAATACCGGAAGCTGCGGTGAGAACCATCTTGAAGCACTTGGATATAAATATCGCAAAGGAAAATGGCGAAGGAGTTTGGGCTTTGGATGTGCCTCGCTATCGTGTAGATGTTACCAGAGAGATAGATGTAATAGAGGAGGTGATGAGAATATTCGGATACAATAATATCCCTATGTCCTATACGCTTCGAGCATCTCTCAATCATGTTACCGAAACGGATAAGAGCGTGGAAGCACAACGTGTCATCTCCGAGATGCTTACGGGCGCAGGCTTTTCCGAGATTTTGAACAACTCTTTGACATCGGCAAAGTTTTTCCTTGATCACTCTCTTGTGGGAGAAGATGAGATAGTAACCCTTGTAAATCCACTCTCTTCCGATCTCAATGTAATGCGTCCAAGCATGGTGAAAGGCGGATTGGAAACGATAGATTTCAATTCAAAAAGAAAGAGTGGACCTCTGTCTCTATATGAGTATGGTAGTGTATATCATCGTATAGATCCTCAGTTGGAAAGCCCGACAAAGGGGTACAGAGAGGATAACGTTCTTGCTTTATGGATAACAGGAGATAAAGGCAACGACCATTGGGCTACCGATAGTAACAGCGTCTATACCGTGTTCCATCTGAAAGCATACGTCTATAACATCATGAGACGTCTCGGTGTAGCTCCTTATCATGTTCGCTATGAGAGCAAGAGTGATAATCCTTTGTTTGCAGTGTGTGAGGAGATCCGAAGTACAAAGGGAGAGCTTCTTGTGAGATGGGGACGCCTTTCTAAGGCAGTACTTTCGGATGCAGATATTGCTTTCCCCGTCTTTTATGCCGAACTTTATTGGGACGGACTGTACAAGATAGGACGCTCATCAGAGATTAAGATGAAGAGTATCTCCAAGTTCCCTGCTGTTCGTAGAGACTTTGCTCTGCTGATAGATAACAGCGTATCTTTGGTGGATATAGAGAGAGTTGCCTACAAAGCGGAAAAGAAACTCTTGAAAAGCATTACTCTTTTCGATGTCTATGAAGATCCTAAGCACCTCCCTCCGGGAAAGAAGTCCTATGCAGTGGCTTTCGAATTGCAGGATGAGGAAAAGACCCTTAGCGATAAAGCGATAGAGTCTGCAATGGAACGGATACACTCTGCTTTGGTTCGGGAACTGGGAGTATCGCTCAGATAAAGAAAAATCTTAAAACTTATATCATACAAATAAAATCATGGGAAGAGCTTTTGAATACAGAAAGGCGAGAAAAATGAAGAGATGGGGCAATATGGCTCGCGTCTTTACGAAGTTGGGAAAAGAGATCACTATTGCTGTGAAAGCCGGTGGCCCTGATCCCGAAACCAATCCTCGCTTGCGTGTTCTTGTACAGACAGCCAAGAAGGAGAATATGCCCAAGGAAAACGTAGACAGGGCTATCAAGAAAGCATCATCCAAAGACTTTACAGATTATAAGGAGATGAACTACGAAGGCTACGGTCCTTTCGGAATAGCCATCTTTGTTGAGACTGCTACGGATAACACGACACGTACAGTGGCTAACGTGAGAAGCTACTTCAATAAGTTTGGTGGTAGCCTTGGTACGACAGGTAGTCTGGAGTTCTTGTTCGACCACAAGTGTGTATTTCATGTAAATAAACCGGAAGGGTTGGACCTGGAAGAACTGGAACTGGAACTGATAGACTACGGAGTGGAAGAGCTTGAAGAAGATGAAGGAGAAGTGATCATCTATGGAGAGTTCGCTCAAAACAGCGCGATACAGAAGTTCTTGGAAGAGAAAGGTTTTGAAATTACATCTGCAGAATTTACCCGTATTCCGAATGACGAAAAGGAAGTTACTCCGGAACAGCGAGAACAATTGGATAAGCTTATAGAGAAGCTGGAAGAAGACGAAGATGTACAAAACGTTTTTACAAACATGAAAGCCTCAGATGAGGAGTAATAAAGCAAAGCAGACATACGAGTTTTTACCAATAGTCAAGGATTCAAGTGCACATTCTCTGTGTACTTGGGTCATTGCCGGACCATGCAGTGCCGAAAGCTACGAACAGATGAGAGAGACACTCGTTGCTCTCTCCGGTATGGGTATTACGTGGTTTAGAGCCGGAGTTTGGAAGCCTCG
>JAUMWS010000045.1 GCA_030529525.1 Porphyromonas sp.
GCTTTTCTGCCATTTTGATCCAAGACTTCCGTCTATCCAGACTCTTTCCCTCAAAGTTCATTGCCAATACTGTGGTTTCCGGTAGCCTCTCTATGACGCTCTCCATACCCTCATGGCTTTGCATCTTGCCGGCATCTTTCACCACTACGAGCTGATATTTTGCCATCATCGGATAGCGCAGAGCATGGCTCAAAATCTCGCCCGGAGAAGTGTCTGCTCCGTAGAGGATAGAGAGGTTGAAGTCCTTTTCCGCTTCATCCAGCAGGTTGTTCAGCACAGCTTTCTCTATTCTCGATGTCAGATAGACCTCTTCTCCTCCGATGATGTATAAGTTCGGTGTCTTTTCGGGAGAGATCAGTGCTATCACCTGTTCGTAATCTTCAATATATGGCATATCTCTTGAGGTTTGAAGGGAAATCTTTGTTTTCTTTACAAATATAGTGAAAACCTGCGCCTCTATTCGTTCAGACTCTCTGCCGGATTCATTATGTTGTGAATTTTATCCGTACAAAAAAATACTTTATCTTTGCAACAGAATTGAAATTAAAACTTGGAGAGGGAGGGAGCAATCCCCCACTCCCCCGATAGGAGGTAAAGAGCGAAAGTTCTTTACCTCTTATTCCTTTTGCCCTTTTATGGTATATATCTTGAAGTTCGGAGGAAATTTTGTTCTCTGTAAATATAGAGTGAAAACCTAAGCTCCTTTCTGTTTTGAGGCTATATCTTGTTTGTCCATTTTGTGGTGAGTTTTACTATTTGAAAAAATATTTTTAACTTTGCAACAGAGTTAAGATTTGGAGAGAGCTGGAGCAATCCACTCGCTCCCCCGATACGAGGTAAAGGACGAGAGTTCTTTACCTCGTATTTCTTTTACCCCATTTGCTCTCTATTGCTTTCCTATCTTACCAGAAAAAATATACTCTTTTGGCTCTCTTTTCTGATGACCGTTTTTATATATTCCATCCCGAAAAATGCTCACTTTTTTCTCCTTCTCTATTTTGATTGGAAGGACTGTTTTCAGAGCATGAGCAAATTGTTAAATCAGCCTTATTTTATTAACATGATTTTCGATACCTGTTCATCAAAAACGATAAACGAGCATATTCTTTCGGCTTAACGGGTTTAATTTTTCAGTGAACCCGTTTACCGATTTCATTTAACAGGTTAACCCAATTCATTTAACCCGTTTAGCGGAAAAGTTTAAGGTGTTGTTTGTCAATTGTTTAAGGATTTTTCTCCTAAAAAGTCCTTGAAAAGAGATATTTCTTTATTAGGGAATGTTTACAGGATTAGGTGTTAAAATCAACACAAATTAACTCGAAAACGCCCCATGAAATGGGCTGAAGAAAAATTTTTTCTGAATTTGGGATTTTCTATATTCCTTTTATTATTAGATTGTTATAGATTTCTTTTAACCTCTTCTCCCTCCAAAAGGGAAAAAGAGAATAGGTTTCCTCCTCTCTCTTGAAAGTCTGTTTTTATATAAAACATACCGATCTTCATCGGGCAGATTTCGCTCTATTTCGGGGTATTTGAGTTGGGCTTTTTCCTTTCCATTCAAGAGAGAAGAATCTGCCCCTTCAAAGCAACGGTGTTACGATGTTTTTTCCTAACTTCGTACTCGTGTAACGGAGTTTTTTCACGAATTGCAGGAGAAGAATAAGAAGATGAGCCGAAGCGAAGAGACAATGCCGAGAGTTCGGCAGGTCGGGAATGGGCGAATGGAGATATTCGACCGTCTTCGTGGCAAATATGTGGCTCTTACTCCTGAAGAGCAGGTGAGGCAGGGATTTGTGCATCTCCTCATCTCTTCTTACGGCTATATGCCGGCTCTTATGGCGAACGAAGTCTCGTTGCAGGTGGGTAAACTCTCTCGTCGGGCAGATACGGTGGTGTATCACAACTCCCTTCGTCCGCTTCTTCTGATAGAGTATAAGGCAGAGAGTGTAGCCCTCACTCCGGAGGTTTTGGAGCAGGCATTGCGGTACAATGCAGCGTTGGGTGTCCTCTACATCATCATTACCAATGGAAAGAGAATAGCCTGCTTTCGCCGTCTTATGCCGGAAGAGCCATTCGAGATGCTCCATTCCATCCCCTCTTATGCCGAAGTGCAGGAGGTGGGAGACAATATGATGCAAAATATATTTACCTAAAATAACCTAAGATTTATGTTTGGAAAAATGAAACAGCACCTGCAAGGTGAGCTTTCGGAGATTAAAGCGGCAGGTCTGTACAAGAATGAAAGAATCATCACTACTCCACAGTATTCGGAGATTAAGGTGCAAGGTGCGGACGGAACAGAAAAAACCGTACTCAATTTCTGTGCAAACAACTATCTCGGACTCAGCAACAACAAGAGAGTAGAGGATGCAGCCATCAAGGCGATCCAAAGCCACGGTTACGGTATGAGTTCTGTTCGTTTCATCTGTGGTACGCAAGACCTTCACAAGGAGCTGGAGCAGGAGATCGCTCGCTACTTCAAGACAGAAGACACAATCCTTTATGCGGCTTGTTTCGATGCCAATGGGGGAGTCTTCGAACCTCTTTTCGGAGAAGAGGATGCGATTATTTCGGACTCTCTGAACCATGCTTCCATCATCGACGGAGTTCGCTTGTGTAAAGCAAAAAGGTATCGCTTTGCCAATGCAAACATGGAAGAGCTGGAAGAGTGCCTCAAGCAGGCTCAGGCTCAACGCCATCGCATTATCGTTACGGACGGTGTATTCTCAATGGATGGAAACGTCGCTCCGATGGATAAAATCTGCGACCTTGCAGAAAAATACGATGCTCTTGTCATGGTCGATGAGTGTCATTCTGCCGGAGTGGTAGGAGCTACAGGTAGAGGTGTGGCAGAAAAGTACGACTGCTACGGCCGTATAGATATCCACACCGGTACGCTCGGAAAAGCATTCGGAGGCGCTATCGGTGGATTTACTACCGGGCCTAAAGAGATTATAGATATGCTTCGTCAGAGAAGCCGCCCTTATCTCTTCTCCAACTCTATTCCTCCCGCAGTGGTGGGAGCTTCTCTTGAAGTGTTCAAGATGCTCAATGAAAGCGATGAACTGCACACTACTCTTATGTCCAACGTAGAGTACTTCCGTACAAGAATGGTGGATGCCGGCTTCGATATCAAGCCTACACAGAGTGCTATCTGCGCTATCATGCTTTATGATGCAAAGCTTTCACAAGACTATGCGGCTCGTCTGTTGGAAGAGGGTATCTATGTTACGGGATTCTACTATCCGGTAGTGCCGAAAGGCGAAGCGCGTATACGCGTACAGCTTTCCGCAGCTCACACCAAAGAGCAACTGGATAGAGCCATTACTGCCTTCATCAAGGTAGGTAAAGAGATGGGAGTGATAAAATAAATGGGGAAGAATCTCGACAAATATTACTATCTTTACACAAGAGAAATAAAGAGATAAATGTCGTAGTTCAAACTAAAAACATTTTTATGGAAATAATCAAAGTAATTGGACGCGAGGTATTGGACTCGCGCGGTAACCCAACGGTTGAGGTAGATGTACACTTGGCATGTGGCGTAATGGGACGTGCAGCTGTTCCATCCGGCGCATCTACAGGAGAAAACGAAGCACTTGAGCTTAGAGACGGAGACAAGGGCCGTTATCTTGGAAAGGGTGTACTTAAGGCTGTAGAGAATATCAACACAGTGATTGCTCCCGAAATCATCGGCTACTCTGTACTTGAACAAAGAAAGATAGACCACGTGATGCTTGAGCTTGATGGTACTAAGACAAAATCTAAGCTTGGAGCAAATGCTATGCTTGGTGTATCTCTTGCAGTGGCAAAAGCAGCAGCAGAGTATCTTGGAATGCCGTTGTACCGCTATATCGGAGGTACAAACACTTATGTGTTGCCTGTACCTATGATGAATATCATCAACGGTGGTTCGCACTCCGATGCTCCTATCGCTTTCCAAGAGTTTATGATTCGCCCTGTAGGTGCTCCTTCTTTCCGTGAAGGTCTACGTATGGGTGCCGAGATATTCCATGCCCTTAAGAAGGTTCTTCATGACCGCAACCTCTCTACGGCAGTAGGTGACGAAGGTGGTTTTGCTCCGGCTCTTTCCGGAACTGAAGACGCTCTTGAGTCTATCATGGAAGCTATCCGCAAGGCAGGTTACGAGCCGGGCGACGACGTTCGTATCGCTTTGGACTGTGCTGCTTCTGAGTTTTACAAAGATGGTGTCTACGACTACTCTAAGTTTGAAGGCCCTCACGGTGCAAAGCGTACTTCAGACGAGCAAGTGGCATATCTGCAAGAGCTTGTGGCTAAATACCCTATCGACTCTATCGAAGACGGTATGGACGAAGGCGACTGGAGCGGTTGGGCTAAACTTACAGCCGCTATCGGTGATGAAGTACAGCTTGTAGGAGACGACTTGTTCGTAACCAACGTAGAGTTCCTACGCAAGGGTATCGAATTGGGTTGCGCTAACTCTGTTCTTGTTAAGGTGAACCAAATAGGTACGCTATCCGAAACATTGGATACCATAGAGCTTGCACACCGTCACGGATATACTACTGTAACATCTCACCGTTCGGGTGAAACAGAAGATGCAACCATTGCAGATATCGCTGTGGCTACAAACTCCGGACAGATCAAGACAGGATCTCTCAGCCGTTCGGACCGTATGGCGAAGTACAACCAGCTTCTTCGCATAGAGGAAGAGCTTGGTGAACTTGCTCAGTATGGCTATAAGAGAGTAGTTCGTAAGTAATTCGGACTTGAGGCGAAAGCCTTTCAGAATAAGAAACAGAAACCGATGCAGTCGCCGCCGCAGCTGTATCGGTTTTCTTTTGCATAAGAGCGTTGTTTTTCGTGTAAAAGTTTCGGTGGTATTATGATCTCTGTCTTACCGAAAAGTTATTCTATCTCATCCTCACAGACACCATTTTGGAAAACCTCTCAAGTAAGACCAAGGCTTTTTTTTAACTGTGAAATGTGTTTGCTCCAAATAGCATTTGCGCTTGGATCTCCCGTAGATAGCTCATCGTCTCTTACAAGAAGAGATACTGCTCCGGATATCTCTGCCTTTACTATTTCAAAGGAGAGAAAGCTCACTTCTACACCATCAGATGCAGGCTCTTCCCACTGAAAGGAGATAAACCGTTCAGGATCGGAGTCTACGAGGAATGCTACAGACATACTCCTCTTATCCCAAAAGAACGTGAACTGATTCGCCTCTTTTTCAACGTTGTATGCAAACCAATCTGCCAATCCATTAGCTGTCGAAATCTGATTCCATAAGCTTTTTATGGAAACATGGTCCAATAGAAACTCCTCTCTATACGAGGTCTCACGCATTTTCATCGCAGATAACCTTTGGTGATGCCCCCAATATACAAAAATATATTGGATTAACAAACAATAGTTTAATAAAGCGTAAATAGGGCTTTAAGAGGTATTATCCTGATAAAAAGGCGTATTATTATTAAATAGAAAAGGGTAAAAAAGCTATTTTTTTGTACTTTTGGAGCGTAACTTATCTTATTACAGAGAAAAGACTACACTTGAATCTAATTATTCAGTAACCTAAATAATAAAAGTCATGAACCTTAAACAAATTCTTTTTACAGGAGGTCTTGCCACATCTTTGATATTGAGCGGATGTAGCAAAAAGAAGGCTCTCCCCGAACCGCAAGAAGACTTTTATGCCTTCGTAAATACGGAGTGGATGGAGGCCAATCCGCTCAAACCCGAGTATGGTCGCTATGGGACATTTGATGTTCTTAGAGACAGTGCACAGAATATCGTTCGCCGCATCATTTCCGGTATGAGTAGCGAAAATCTTCAACCCGGAACGGATGCTTATAAAGCTGCATTGCTCTACAATATGGTGATGGATAGTGTTAAGCTTGATACCGATGGCGCCACTCCGATAAAGTCCGATCTTGAGAAAATCAGTGCCATCACTTCCAAGGATGAGCTTATCTCTTATCTGGCAGAAGCCAATCTGCGTGGCGACAATCCGTTCTTCTCCGACTACGTGTATGCAGACAACGAGGATAGCAACAGCAATATCCTGCATCTTAATCAGGGAGGACTCATAATGGGGGATAGAGACTACTATCTCGAGCAAGAGAGTCTGGACAAGTTTCAAAAACCTTACGTAGACTATCTCTCTTCTCTTTTCGTATTGGCAGAAGGTTTAGAGCCGGAAGCAGCAACAGAGAAAGCAAAAACGGTATTGGAGGTAGAGACAGAGTTGGCTCGTATGCATTACAGCAGCATAGAGCTTAGAGATACTCATAAGAACTATAATAAGTATACCAGAAAGAAGCTTATCTCCTCTTTCAAATTCCCGTTCGAACGCTATTTTGCTCCTCGTGAAGCCATTGCCGGATTTGAAACCATCAATGTGGCTCAAGAAGGCTACTTCAACAGCTTTGATAAGTGGTTCCAAGAGCTTTCTCTTGATAAAGCCATAACTTACCTCAAAGGTATTCTTTTGGATGATGCAGCATCGTATTTGAGCAACGACTTCCGAAAGGCTTCTTTCGAGTTTCACGGACGTACACTTGGCGGACGTACACAGATGCAGCCTCGTTGGAAATCTGCCGTTCAGTTTGTCAATTCCGCATTTGGGCATGTTGTGGCTCAAGAGTACACCAAGACCTATTTCCCTCCACAAGCGAAGGAGCGTATGCTTAAACTCGTTGGAGACCTTAAGGAAGCATTGGCACAACGCATCCAAAATCTCGAATGGATGTCCGAAGAGACCAAGCAAAAAGGATTGGAGAAGTTGGCTACTTTCCATGTAAAGATAGGCTACCCTGAAAAGTGGGATACTTACGAGGAGATAAAAGAAGATGCAAGCTCTCTCTATGCTTATGCTAAGAATATTGCGCTTTTTGAAAAGAGCAAGAACGATAAGGACTTCGGTAAACCGGTAGACAAGGAACGCTGGTTGATGAATCCGCACGAAGTGAACGCTTATTACAACCCTGCAACAAACGAGATTTGCTTTCCGGCAGGTATTCTTCAGCCTCCATTCTTCAGTCTTGAAGCGGATGACGCCGTAAACTATGGCGCTATAGGCGTGGTTATCGGTCATGAAATGACGCACGGATTTGACGATCAAGGACGCAACTTCGACAAGAATGGCAATGTATTCAATTGGTGGCAACCGGAAGACGAAGCTAAGTTCAAGGAAGCTTCCGTAGAGCTCGTCAAGCAGTTTGATGAGATTATCGTTGCGGACGATGTTCGTGCGAATGGTGAGCTGACTCTCGGTGAAAACATTGCGGATCAGGGAGGAGTTTTGGTCTCTCACTTGGCAATGAAAAACAATGTACCGGAAAATGCTCCTCTTGTAGACGGACAAACCCCGGACCAACGCTTCTTCATCGCTTATGCTCGTCTTTGGGGACAAAACATCCGAAAGGAAGAGATTTTGAGACTGACCAAGCTGGACGTACACAGTCTCGGCAAATGGAGAGTGAACCAAACACTCAAAAACATACCTGCATTCTATGAAGCATTCCAGGTTAAAGAGGGCGATGGTATGTATTTGGCACCAGAGAAGAGAGTATTGGTTTGGTAACGGATTTTCCCCTGACTATCGGGTCGCTCTCCCATCCGGATATATTGTACAAATAATAGATTTTCTATATCTTTGTCGAACGATATTGTATTACTAAAGTGCACGTTTTGCGCACTAATGTCTAATCTTTTATAATAAGAATTAAGATGAAAAAGTATGTTTGCGAACCTTGCGACTGGGTTTATGATCCTGAAATAGGAGATCCTGATGGAGGTATTGCTCCGGGTACTCCATTTGAAGATATTCCAGATGATTGGGTTTGCCCTATCTGCGGTGCCGGAAAGAGCGACTTCGTACCTCTTGAAGACTAATATTCTGTTTACTGAAACAGACGGGAAAGAGCTATAATCTCTTTCTATTTTAGTCTCGGGATAGCGTTATACAGAAACCCCATCTTATACTTCTGTACCTTGTGTACACTCCGACAGAGAAGTATAAGATGGGGTTTTTGCGTTGTGGAAAGAGGGATAAAATGGGTTAATAATAAGTAATGATAGCTTATAAAACAGTATCTGTATCTGTTTAAATCTTCTTCTCAACGTGCTAAAATATTCGTTTCAAAGCACGGCTTGTAGAAATCAAGCCACGATCTTCACGATTCAAACCTTGAATCTTCCAAACCAAATCTTGATTTGCAACTCTATAAAGGTTTAAGAGAACCTTTATTCCCGTTCAAAGCAGTTTGTATACGTGTAAAAAAGAGGATTGTCTGCACTTTGAAAGAGAGTGCGGAAGGGAAAGGTTGTCCCCGAAAAGCGGTCGTAAAGATTTACTTCTCCGGAACCAACGAGCGTTGTACCCTGAGATAGATGTAGAAGAGGGTAATTCCCTTAAGCGTTGTAGAGAATGCAATGGCATACCATAAGCCCTCTATCCCCGGGAAAAAGTAGAGAATGGCGTATGCTAATGGGATACGAATTAAGTTTCCGAAGATACTCACTCCTGCGGGAATAGAGCTTCGTCCGATACCGTGGAAGAATCCCTGCGTCGTGATCTCCAGCATCATGAACAGCTGGGTATAGCCATTGATTTTCAGATAGACGCCTCCGGCCATGTAGGCGATAGGGTCGGGCACTATTATGGAGAAGATCTCTTCTCCGAAAAAGACATACAGCACGGTGGTAAACACCCCGAATAGAGAGGTGATGATGAGCGTTGAGCGGAACGCTTTTTTTACCCTATCCATCGCCTGTGCCGCATAGTTTTGGGAGATAAATGCCCCCAAAGCGGTGGAGAAACCCTGTGCCGTGTTCCATGTGATACCTTCGATCTGACCCCCGGAAGTGAGGCACAAAACTCCTATATGCCCTGCCGTGAGAGAAGCTATACGTCCCATATACATGTTGATGACGGCAAAGAGAGCACTTTGAGCCGAAGGGGGAGCACCAATCTTGATGATGCGCCGGCAGGTTTCCCATTTCAACTTTGTCACGAACGGGAATCGCCCGAGCAGATGATCCCGCTCGCGGAGAAAATAGTAGAAGAGAACCCACACCAGTATTTCGGAAATGATGGTGGCATAAGCCGCTCCGTCCGTCTTGAGATCGAGTACGAAGATGAATATGGGGTCTAAAATGATGTTGGCTATAAGCCCCATAGAGTTTATTACAAACGGACGTTTGCTGTGCCCGCAAGCATTGTAAGCTCCGGTGAAAGCGAATGTCATGAAGAAAAACGGGAATCCGAGAGAGTATATCCTCATATATTCGGCTGCCGTCCGGGCTATGCTGTCGCCAAGAGTGTATATGGATAAGAATGTGGGGGTAAACAGCAGGAAAAGTATCGTTACTGCCATCCCGGCAAGTAGAGATATGGTGCTGTTTGTTGAGGCGTAGTGAGAGGCGGTCTTGAACTCTTTCTTTCCAAGGTAGTAAGCTATCGTGATCTCGCTTCCAACCTTTGTCATCAATCCCAACGAGCCTGCCAGCCAACCGTAAAGCGCTACAGCACCCACGGCAGATACGGCTTCGCTACTGAGACGACCCAACCAAGCCATATCCGTAAAGTTATAGAGCATCTGTACGAAAGATGTCCCCAGTATGGGTAAAGCCAAACGTACAATCTGTGAAGCGATGTTGCTTCCGGTGGTTAGGTCTTTCTCTTTTAGCTTGCTCGAACTCGGCATTGTCTTTTGCAATGTTAGGAATAAGTATCGAATAGGTCTTTCTGACCGCAGAGAACGAAAGACAAGATGGCGCAAGAGTGTGCCCAAATGTTGCTTTCGATATGTGGATGCAAAGATAATGCTTAACTTTGAGATATGGATAAGAAGACTATTCTCCTCACAGGTGGGGCCGGCTTTATCGGTTCCAACTTTTTGCACTATATGGTGGCCCGTTATCCGGAGTACCATTTCGTTTGTTTGGATCTCCTTACTTACGCCGGGAATTTACAGAACATAGAGTCGCTGTTGCAGCTACCCAACCTCACTTTCGTGCATGGAAGCATAGAGGATGCTACTCTTTTGGAACAACTGTTTCGGGAGTATGCCATCACTCATGTGGTGAATATGGCTGCGGAGAGCCATGTGGATAGGAGTATCCGAGACCCTTTGGCGTTTGTTCGTACCAATGTTTTGGGTACGGTTACCCTTCTCAATACCGCCCATGAAGCGTGGAAGGGAGCTTCGGCTTCGTCCCGTCTCTTCCTGCATGTCTCCACGGATGAGGTATATGGTTCGCTCTTACCGTTCGATCCTCCTTTTTCCGAAGAGAACAGGTATGAGCCTCACTCTCCTTACTCTGCCAGTAAAGCGTCATCGGATCACTTTGTACGTGCTTATGCAGACACTTATGGTCTGCCTGTGGCTATCTCCAATTGCAGTAACAACTACGGCCCATACCAGTTTCCGGAGAAGCTTATCCCTCTTGTAATCAATAATATTGTGGAGAAGAAGAAGATCCCTGTCTATGGCAACGGTCTACAAGTAAGGGATTGGCTCTTTGTGTTGGACCATGTTCGGGCTTTGGACTTGATACTGCACAATGCAACACCCGGAAGTACATACAACATCGGTGGAGGCAATGAGAAGACCAATATAGAGCTGATAAAGCTTCTTATCGCTTTGGTAGACCGAAGACTCAACCGCGCCGAGGGTAGCTCTCTTTCACTTATAACCCATGTGCCGGACAGGCTCGGGCACGATATTCGGTATGCCATAGACTCTACAAAACTGCGTCGGGAGTTGGGGTGGAGTGCTTCTGTCTCTTTCGAGGATGCCATTGCCCATACGGTGGAGTGGTATCTGGAACATACCGAGTGGCTTTGTAACATAACCTCCGGAGAGTATCAGAACTATATCCGACGGATGTACGGAGATCATATAGAATAAATAAGCGAACCTTCGCTGATGATACAACAAAAGGGTGTACCAAGTCCAAGACTCGGTACACCCCTTTGGTTATATAAAAAGCCACGCCGGAGGATAACGTAAAAAACTCCGAAAGATAGGATTTGAGGGCAGCAAACGCTTTGTAATCCGCTGTTATCATTGCACGCAATGCCCGAAGGTGCGGCCCGCCATTACGATATACTGCTTATCTCGGAATTTGTAATAATTGATGAGTTTCCCGATCGCCCGACGCAGCTTATACTGATACCCCTAAGGGTCTATCTATGATCTCTTTGTACTACAAATGTACTCTTTCTTTCCCGGAAATGCAAGAATCATGGAATATTCTTTGCATCCGTCCGATGATACGGTATAGAGGATACATCAGTATTATAGCCACCACTACCAATAGAGAGTAGTAGAGGGCAGGGGATTCGGGTAGAGGAGAGAAAGTAAACTCTTCCGGCAAAATGTAGATAGCCACCCATGCAGAAAAGTTATTGAGAGCGTGTACCAGAATGGCAAGGCGTAGAGAACCATATACAGCCGCATAGCCTGCAACGGCTCCGAGTATGGTACGAGAGAGGAACCCTACATATTCGAGGTGTCCAATGCTGAAAATGATAGCCGTAATCCAGACAGCCATGTGTACCCGCCCTGTCTTTTTATAGAGATAGCCTTGCAACATTCCCCTGAAGAAGAGCTCTTCTCCTACCGGAGCCAGCACTACAATGATCACGAAAAACATAATATGATCTATGGCAAAGGGGCTGTTCTTGGAGGATGATGCCATTTGATTGATCATCTCTCGCGCCTTTGATAAAAACTCTTGTAGTGGTTCGAGAGTTTCGGGAATAGGGATTTTCTCTACCGCTTGAGCCAGAAGAGTGGAGATAATAATCGTTACAGCCGTGGCAGCGATTACGATCCAAAGCATTCCCTTTCTCTGTTCATGCTTTACCGTGAATATCCTATTTCGATAGCCCTTAAAGTGTAGATGGTTTAGGATAATTGCGGGCAAGAGAAACGTAACAATAGCCACAATGATATTGGTCAATAGGGATTCGGTGAAGGGCTCTATCTGTATAAAATCGAGCCCGACCATGAGTGGAGCAAGCAGAAAAGCAAGCACCAGATAAACTCCTACGAGTGAAACCAATGCCACCCATACGGGTGCAAGGTTTTTGTTTTTAGGGTAAGGAGTTGGAGGATAAGGCGTGTAAAGAATCTCTTCTTGCCGGATAGGAAGTTGTTCGTCCGGGTTAATACCAGGATTCTGCTGTGTTGAATTTTGGGGTATCATTCTGTTTATATTTTAGATCTTGTAGTATACTTGATTTTACTTGAATAGTAAAGTTGTAAGACTTATACGGGCCTATCGGAATGAAACTCGCTGTAAGAGACCAACAGTGAAGGTCTCTTGTGATGTTGCAAGACATATTGGTGATCTTCTTCAACTCAAAGTTGTAGTTTGCCGAGAAGTTGAAATTCCAATTTTTGGTCGGGTTGAACTGCCCATTAAGCGAGAGGTCGTGGCGGAGTTGATACTTATACTCCTTTATCCGAGTATCGAATTCGTTGCTGTATCCAAGGCTGATAGAGTAGTTTAATCCGAGATTCCATCTCATATCACTCTTCAGATAGCCGTTTTCATCGTACTCTCCGAGTTCGTTGGAGCGGGACCTTCTGAGCGATCCGCCCTCTTCCCGTCCGTCTCCAAAAGATTGATCTTGTCTGCCCGGACTGCTTCCTGAAGAAGCCGAACGGCTATCATCTCCTTTTCCTTCCCCCTTCTCTTTGTCATCTTTCTTGCCCGAGAAGAAGTTTGCAATGCTTTTGAATGTATCCTGATTGATGTTGTAGGAGAATGACGTACTTGTTCCTCTGAATCGTCCGAAGCCTTTACCATTCAAGATACGCAGCTTGTTGGTCTTGTACGGGCGGATATTGTCTCCATTCTTTTCGTAGTCGTAGAGATAGGTTTCGAAGCTTCCTCCCAGACGTAGAGCTATCGTATTTGTAAACCGAAGGGCTATAGAGGCATTGATATCGCTCCAGTTCAGAGAGTCTGCAGCCATATTATAGCTTATTCCGGTAGTCAGATTGTCTATGATGCTCCTCTTATAGAAAGAGGTGGAGTCCTTACTATCTCTCAGTTTAGCTTCGATGTTTTGCGAAAGATTGAAGCTTATACCACCAAACTTACCTCTTCCCGGTACACCTTGTCCCTCGAAAGGAGAATAAAACTCCTGCATCTGCTTTCCATCCGGAGTCTGATAGTTGATCGGTTTCCAGAATCCAAAGAACGGATCACCAAAGTCCGGGTGCCACGATAGAGATACAGACGGTTCGAGCCTGTGCCGTATCATATCCAGCTTTTTACCGAGGAACGGAAGCGGTTTCCAGAATCCGTAGATGGTCGTAGAGGCTGAAATGGAGGTGTTAAAGTCGTACACACGATTGAACCCATAGGTCGTATCTGTAACCACAACCCGCTGTTTTGCCGGGTCGTATGCTTTTTCTATCCGTCTTGTAAACCAACGCTCTTTATAGCTGATAGATGGACTGATCTTGATATAGTCGAACAGGTCGAAAGATGCACTTATCGGAACGGAGTGCTCAAAGCTATTTGTCCAGTCTTTCACAAGGCTCGACTGGAACAGCTTGCTCTCTTTCGTCGTGATGGAGTTCCTTATCCGTCCGTCGTACGACAGCTGTATCTTCTCATACCAACGCTCTTTACCTATCGGCTTCTTCCGCTTGAACGGATAGATCCGGCTCATACTTATAGAGATATTAGGCAGAGTAAGCGATATGGTACTATCCTGCGAACGCTGCGCTATATCCATGGAACCGCTTATGGTAATGGGGCTGTTTGGGAAACGTTGCGTGAAGCTGACGCTCGAACTCTTCGTATTCTCTCCCATCCGAGCCTGATTGTAGAGTGCGTCGAGGTTGTTATGGTTGTAGGTGGAAGTGGAGAAATTGACATTTGCACTCAGTGTCCTATAAGGGTTGGCCTTAGGATCTTGTCTGTGTTGCCAGGATATACGGAAGTTGTTGATCTTGCTATAATCTCCTGAGAGCTTATCCCCACGCACGGTGTTGAGGTAGCTTGCATCGAAGCTTCCCGAATATCTGTACCGCTTGGCGTAGTTGGCTTGTGCATTCAGCGCCCACGAGCCGAGCGAGTAGATATCTCCCGTAACCTGCAAGTCCATATAGTCGCTGATTGCCCAATAGTATCCGCCGTTACGCATATAGAATCCGAGTTCGGAATCTTCTCCCGGAGAAGGCATGATGATACCGCTGGCGTAAGACTTCGAGAACGGGAAGAACCCGAACGGAAGGAACAAAGGCAGCGGAACATCCGCAATAACGAGGTACAACGGCCCCGATATGAGGTTTTTCTGAGGCCTTACCTTGGATCTTGTGATAGAGACATAGAAGTGTGGGTGATCATGATTTTCGCAGGTGGTGTACTCTGCTCCCTGCATGAACATACTCTCATCTGCCTGTCTCTTGGTCTTTTTAGCGATGATGTAACCCTCGCCTTGTTGGGTTACGATATCTGTTGTATACCCTTTCTTACTACGAAAGTTGTAGGTCATTGTCTTGGCTTCGTAGTTCTGTTCACCGTCTTTGAACTTCGGGTAGTTGATTTCCGTGGTAGACTTCAACGAGTCCGGCACATCTCTGTACGTGGCATAGACCGAAGCACTATCCATAAGCATTCGGATGTAGTCCCCGGTCAGCTCCTGTTCTGTATACTTTACCTGTGCGTTTCCATACAGGCGCGCCATATTCTTTTTCGGGTAAACGATTGTGGAGTCCGATGCTTCAAACTCTATCGGAGCGGTAAACATCTCTCCGGACTGCTCTGTAGTGTCCGATGGAGCAACCTGCGGACGAGGCCCTTTTTTACGTTTGGAAGAAGATGGTTTAAGGGCGGGGAGGGAGTCCTTTTTTGCTTTGGCAGATAGCGTTCCCGTGTCTCCGCTCGCAGACGAACCCGAAAGAGAGTCTTTCTTAACCTCCAAGATGGGGAGTGTATCACCCTTCATAGCATCAGCGGATACGGTGTCTCTGCTCCGGGCTGTACGCTCCGCAGTACTGTCTGTCTTTTTTACACTATCCTTTTTCCGGTACGATGTATAGTCTCTTATCCCTTCGCCTTTCGCTCCTCTTACGGGAAGAGAAAGTGCTGTAAGGAGTAGAACGATACAACCTGCCAGGATGATGTATGCTGTGCTTTTGTTCATGGGTAATCTTATACTACCATCTAAAGATGCAACCACAAAAGTAGGAAAAAAAAGTGTCTCCTCCTACGGTTATCCTCTGACGGATAAATTGTACCTTTGTTCCTGCGACTAAACAGACCCGAGACGCTTCACAAGACCACTTGATGGTACAAAGCGTTTCGGACAGATTGAAAAAGGGAAAACAGTACCCCTACCAATATATCAAAGCGATGAAGAAGATTATAGAACCTCCATTTACAGATGCTCTCCTCGCATCTCTTAAAGCGGGAGAGATGTACTACATTACGGGAACCATTTATACGGCACGGGATGCGGCTCATCAGCGTCTGTGCGAGATGATAGAGCGGGGAGAAGAGATGCCGTTCGACTTTCAGGGGCAAGCGGTCTACTATGCAGGTCCCTGCCCTGCCAAGCCGGGACAACCCATCGGATCTGTAGGCCCCACAACGGGAGGCCGTATGGATGCTTACTCTCCGCTGCTCATTTCAAAGGGACTTAAGGTCATGATTGGCAAAGGATCCCGTCACTCCTCGGTCGTAGATGCCATGAAGCAGTACACGGGAGTCTATTTTGCTGCCATAGGCGGTGCGGCTGCGCTGATGGGTAAGAGCGTAAAGAGTGCAAAAGTGATAGCATTCGAGGATCTCGGTCCTGAGGCTATCCGTGAGCTGTATGTAGAAGAGTTGCCGGTGATAGTGGCGATAGATTCGCAGGGAAACAACAGCTACGAACAGGGAATAGCAGAATACGCAGAGGAGTAGTGCCTCCAACCCCAAAGATTTACCATAATAAGTGTCTCCGAAAAGAGAAATTGCTCTCTTTCGGAAACACTTATTTTTATATATTTCGTACCGAAGCTCTCGTCCGATTTTTGCTCTCTCTATTTTGATCGAAGGGAGTGTTTTCAGAGCATGATCGAATTGTTAAATCGGAGTTGTCTTGTTAACACTAATTTCGATACCTGTTCAGTAAAAAACGAAAACAAGTATATTCTTTCGGCTTAACGGGTTTAATT
>JAUMWS010000046.1 GCA_030529525.1 Porphyromonas sp.
CTTGCCTCCGGTAAACGTAAGATTATTGGAGAAGGAGAAACTGTTGCTTGTAGGGTTCTTTGTGATAATGTTGATGACCCCCGCAATGGCAGAAGATCCATACAATGCAGAACCACCACCTCTTACAACCTCCACACGGTCGATCATATTCACCGGGATATGCTCCAATCCGTAAACACCCGCAAGTGAAGAGAAGACAGGACGGCTGTCAATAAGTATTTGAGAGAAGTGACCATCAAGACCATTGATACGAACTTGATTGAAGCCACAGTTCTGGCAATTGTTTTCTACTCTCAGACCCGGCTGGAAAGACAATCCCTGTGCAAGATTCACCGCATTCGATTGCTTTAGTTGAGCATCACCGATAACACTCACAAGCGTAGGAGCATACTTGCGAAGTGTAGCCTGACGATTGGCAGTAACAACCACTTCATCCAATCTTAGTACATCCTCTACGGCTGTAAAGTTCATCTCGATGGTCTTCTTTGCCACTATATCTATTGTATGCTCTTGGGTCAGATATCCTGTTCCCTGCATCACCAAAACATATCTGCCCGGCTTGATGTTCACGATACGGTAGTGCCCCGAAGCATCCGTGTAAGCCCCATAAGGAGTGCCTTTTATTCTGATACTGATACCGGCGATATGAGTTCCGGTCTTAGAGTCCAGCACGTGTCCCACGATGTTTGCATCTGTTACCCGAGCTTGCTGTTCTACTTCTGTTTCAGGAGTCGCATAGATTTGTCCTGTGCCAAAAACAGCGCCACAGAACAATCCTAAGAGAGATAGATAAATACTCTTTTTCATTATTAATTACGATTGATTACTGTTAGTACGTTATTTTTTTCTACTAAACGGGGACAAAGGTAGGCAATTACTCTATTCCCAATATTACCTATATATAGGTATTTTAAGTTAAATAAGAAGTAATTAGACACGGATCTTCCATAGTCTTTTACCCGAAAAGAAGGACAAGAAAAAAGCTCACAATACTGTTCGTAAGAGAACAATCCTTTGTATAAAGCGTTATGCAGCAAAAAGTATCTGCGTTCACCCTTATGGATAATCGAATAGAGAAAGGAAGTAAAGCGGTATATCCGAATAGAAAGAGAGTTTCAGGAGCAAAAATATAGTAGTAAGATGCTAACTATTAAGAAAAAAGAGTATCTTTGCACCACGCTTTCGGAAACAGTTATTCGCCTTTCGGCTTTTAGCTGTAGTATTCCGCCGGCGTTTGACCCTCGCTAAATATTTTAATAACAGTACATAATATACAGAAATAAAGCTATGACTAAAGCTGAAGTTGTGAATAAAATAGCCAAAGATACAGGCTTGGAAAAGCATCTCGTATTGGACACAGTAGAGAAGTTTATGGAGGTTATAAAAGATGCTCTTGCTTCTGATGAGAACGTTTATTTGAGAGGGTTTGGCAGCTTTATCGTGAAGACTCGTGCCAGCAAGACAGCCAGAGATATTTCCAAGAACGTTACTATCCAGATCCCGGAGAGAAAGATCCCGGCATTTAAGCCATCTAAGACTTTCACCGCCAAGATCAAACAGTAATATTTTCCTCTTTGTCAGGACAGAATACAACTGAGACAAAAATAAAGTTTAACATATAAAAACATTACTACCATGCCAAGTGGAAAAAAGAGAAAAAGGCATAAAATGGCCACTCACAAGAGAAAAAAGAGACTTAGAAAGAACAGACACAAAAAGCGCAAATAAGCCATCTTTAGATGTGAGCTTCTGTTTGCTACTTTAATGATAGGGCTACGACCCGACTTTAATTAGAGTGGCACATCTAACAAGGTAACATAAGGTAGAACAAACGCATCAGTCTAAAGTGGTACTTAAGATAATGCGTTTGTTCTTTTTGTTATCTCAGCAACCTAAGTAGAAAAGAAATAGACAAACAAAACTTTCCGTGTGAAAAGCGACATCATCATTGACGTGCAGCCCAAAGAAGTCTCTATCGCTGTAGTTGAAAACGACAGACTGGTAGAGCTTCAGCGAGAGAAACAAAATGTAGCTTTCGCTGTGGGAGACATCTATCTGGGCAAAATCAAAAAAATAATGCCCGGACTCAATGCGGCCTTTGTGGATGTAGGCCATCCGAAAGAAGCTTTTCTACACTATAGAGACCTTGGAGCATCGTACCTTTCGGTACAAACTTTTCTCAAAGACGTTGAGAAGAATAAAGGCAAAAATGGAGACCAGCCTTCATGGAAGAAGATGAAGCTGGAAAAAGACATCAGTAAGGATGGAGCTATTGCGGATATCCTGAAAGCGGGAGACCAGGTGATGGTTCAGATTACCAAGGAAGCCATCTCAACCAAAGGCCCCAGACTATCCGGAGAGCTATCCTTTGCAGGAAGGTATTTGGTACTAATCCCCTTCCAAGACAAGGTTTCCGTATCCCAAAAGATACGTTCGGCAGAAGAACGCGCAAGGCTGAGACAGCTCGTGGTGAGCATTAAGCCTAAAAATGTAAGCGTAATAGTACGAACATCTGCCGAAGGAGTCCGAGTAGCGGAGCTGGATTACGAACTCCGCTCTCTCATCAAAAAATGGGAAGACACCGCCGAAACCTTGGCGAAAAAGCCAAAAAATCTGCTCCTCCATGAAGAGACAAGCAGACTCCTTAGCCTACTTCGAGACACTTATAACTCCAACTACAAGCACATCTATATCAACGATAAGAATGTGCTGGAAGCAACAAAAGAGTACATTGAACTCATAGACCCGGGACGCGGAGATATCGTAGAATATTACGGAGATAAGGCTCCGATATTCGATCACTTCGGTATCACGAAACAGATAAAGAATCTGTTCGGCAGGACGGTTACCTATAAGAGCGGTGCATACCTTATTATAGAGCAGACCGAAGCCATGCACGTCATAGACGTCAATAGTGGCAACCGGGCACGGGGAAGCAAAGATCAGGAAGATACTGCCATAGATGTAAACCTCTCCGCTGCGGAAGAGATTGCGAGACAACTTCGTCTAAGAGATCTCGGAGGCATCATCGTGGTAGACTTCATAGACATGGGAGTAGCAGCCAACAGGCAAAAACTATTCGAATACATGAACGAAGTGATGTCTTCCGACCGTGCCAAACACAGCATACTCCCGCTTAGCAAGTTCGGTCTGATGCAGATAACTCGCCAGCGTGTGCGTCCATCGACAACGGTATCGACCAAAGAAGATTGTCCTACTTGTGGAGGACGAGGCAAGGTACAGTCTACTTTATTCTTCGTAGAGGAAGTAGAATCCAACATAGAAGTCCTGATGAAACAAGAAAATGTAAGCAAACTGAATATACATGTACATCCGTTCGTTGCAGCATACCTCACCAAAGGCTTCCTTTCGTTCGGATCCATACAAGCGAAATGGAGGAAGAAGTATGGCAAAGGACTCACTATTGTTCCCAATCAGTCTCTTGGTATTGTAGAAGCTTTGTATATAGACAATGAAAAGAACGACCTCTCTCACTTTCTTGAGATAGATATCAAAGAGAAAGAAAGCGATGTCTGATTCGTGTCTGACACAATAAAATAAAAGCAAAAAAAGGTTGGCCTCACAAGTGATGGCTAACCTTTTTTGCTTATAGGAACGGAAGACTCTTGATTTTGCACTCCTATCCACTCCCTGTATACTTGTCAGAAATCGGCTCCCTTAAGATAAAGGTATAGAGCGCAACGTATCAATATGTCGCTACAGACCAAGTTCAGGTTTGGAAAAGTCCTCTTTAGCAATCTTTATATAGTGATTCTCCTTATCTCCTTCTATTATAACCTCTACCGAGTCTGCCCAATGTTGTAACGTTCTCAACGATGAGATATCGCAAGAAAGAGTCTCTTTGTTTACTTTCTTGGAAGCCCAATCTTTTGAGACTCCCGGGTTGCGATAGAGTTTCAATAATAGAGTATTCGGACTCTGCCTTGCCGGATCGTAGACCAAACTCACCTTCGTCATCACCTCTTCTCCTGTAAACCCTTCTTGAACAGAGGTCCCGACGGTAACATCAATAAAGCCTCGATAAGCTCCGGATAGTGAAAAAGAGGTAGACTCCTCGCTATTTGCCGGATTTGTGATACCGCTCTCGTTTGCCTCATCAAGGGTCAAAGGGTGGATGACACTATATTTCATGTAGGGTGAGACAAGAGCATTCTCTACGAACAACTCCTTCTTGCCCGAGGTTTTACGCTGATGCTCCTTATATAAGAAAGCAAAATATCCTCTCTCTATACCCTTAAGAACCGGACTGTTAGAAGTAACAACTCCTCCACCATCCAGATAACAGAGAAAGCCTCCACCCTGATTTTCCACCACGGTTGCCTTACTCATAAAACCTTTAGATTCCGAATCTATATCCTGAGAGCAACTCACCAACACTCCCGCACAGAAAAGCAAGAGAAAGACTCCAAGTAAGTTTTTTCCTTTCATACCGATAGGTTATTCTTTATTTCACGCTGCGAATGTAGAAAAAATAATTGAGAATTGGTGAAAGGACAAAGGATAGAAAACTTTGTTTGTGTATCAATGAGCCAAAAACGAGGCAGAGAGACGGATAGATCTTCCGCTCTCTGCCTCGACATATATCTTCAAATGCCTGTTGGCATCTATGCTTCATCAAAATCTGTAACCCACAGATGCATAGAAGCTGATATTCTTTAGATTTCGGTCTTTATCCCTGAAAAGTTTGGTAATTCCGTATTGAGTCCCGACACCAAACATAATGCGACTGACGTCGATACCTGCGCCGACTTGCGCACCGAAGTCAAAAGGATGTAGTTTGGACTCCTTTCCTTCATACTCCCTAAAAAGATTCTCTTTGGCAGTCTCTTTTTCCCCCGACTTAAACTCTACAATCTTCTTTCCGGAGAGACCATAAGCAAAGTATGGCCCGAAATTGACAAAGGCATTGAAATTATCAGATAACTTAAATCTGCTGTTTAGCAGCACAGGAAGATCCACATAATGCAATCTCGCTATCACCTTGAGGTCTCCTACCGTTGCAATGCGCACTTTCCCCCAGTACCCCTTCATCGAGTAGTTGAGGCCGGTTTGCAACGAAAGTTCATAAGTATCCGAGGTCACAAACGCATAGTCCACAGCTGCTCCGGCACGAAATCCGTGTAGCATGTTTAGATCCTTACCATTGAGAACATTGGATCCCTGATATCCTCCTTGAATGATAAATGTCGGACGATTCTGAGCAACAGCAGTCATACAAAAAAGCAAAAAAGCTAAGGTTAAAATCTTTTTCATAGTTCCTTTTTTTAGTGTGAATATTGACAGGGCTTCTCCCTTGATTGATTATTTGAACACAAAGGGACATAAAACGAAGCATATCCCTTTTGCGGATATAAGCAAAAAAATAACAGACTAAAGCAACTAAGCGTAAAAACACAGAGGAGTAAGACATTACAAATCGTGGAATATCCTATATAAATCGCTATATTTCAACACGATACAATCAAAAGGAACTTCACTAATCCCCTTTCATGGTTTTGGGCATAATCTCTATCTCACTCCATAAAGAGCTTCCAATAAAATTTTGGCAAGGATAAAAAGTTGCTCTTATTACGTTCAGTACCGGATCTGAACAAGTTAAACAAGACAAAGCAAGGCTCGGTTTCTGAAAACCAAGAGCCGATTGCAGCAAATCAAGTCTTGAACTGCACAAACAAAAATTTGATTTCTAACTCTTTATCGGTCTAAACTCTCTTTCTTCAACGTTCAAACCATTTTATAAACGGGTTCAAGCCCTATTATATCCTCACAATAGAAAAAGCCCACGCTTATCTCAGATCTTCGGGATACAGAAATAGGGAAAAAGGAGATTATACTACCAAAAATTTTGCAAGATGCTTTAATTTAATTTTCCTTTTACTACCTTTGTCCTTCGGAATAGCCCCTCCCCTTTTTTAGGGAGAAGAACACTAACAGAAAGAGACTACACTTGCTTGCAAGATAAAATATAAGGGAAGAATAATCCTTTTACCGACAGCCATCTTAGAGATTGACTGTTTGAGTAAAAAAACTTATTTTTGTTTTTGCATTACTATTACTTAATTTACTACGATGACAAAAGCCAACACATGTAAGAGCGGAATAGTATCTCGAGCATTAGGCAACACCGTATATGTGCGCATGGAGCGCAATAGTGCATGCAAAGAGTGCCATGCCAAAGGTGCTTGTTTGGCATCCGATGTGGGTCACATAGATGTTTCTGTGAAGACACCCGATGCCGCAAGCTACAAACCGGGAGATAGAGTTAGCCTTGAACCACTGTTCAACGTCTTCCACGCCATACTTTTTGCATTTGTACTTCCCTTGGTACTATTGATTGGAATTGTATTTATTGCCAATCACTTCTTTGCCGTATCCGAGTCTGTGAGTTATCTCTCGGCACTGGGAGCCTTGGTTGTGTACTTTGTCATCCTAAAGTTGTTCAACGCTTATTTTACCAGGAAATACCAATACACTTTGAAAAAGTTATAATCAGATATGTTCCTTACTATTACATTTTTAGGAGCCTTAGGGGCTTGCGGAGCAGCGTTACTCTATGCTGTATCCAAGAAGTTTCACGTAGAAGAAGACCCACGTATAGGTGAAGTGCAGAAAGCTTTACCGGGAGCAAACTGCGGAGGATGCGGATTTCCCGGATGTGGTGGCTTTGCCACGGCTTGTGCCAAAGCCTCTTCTTTGGAGGGATTGTTCTGTCCGGTTGGTGGCGCAGAGACCATGACGAAAGTGGCGGATATTTTAGGACTTGCCTCTGTACAGTCCGATCCGCTGGTAGCGGTGGTTCGCTGTAATGGAAATTGTGAAGCCAGACCGAGGACAAATATCTTCGATGGCGTTTCGTCCTGCGCTGTAGCCACGGCTCTATATGCCGGAGAGACCAACTGCTCTTACGGTTGCCACGGTCTTGGAGACTGTGTTCGAGTGTGCGACTTTGATGCTATACACATCAATCCCGAAACCAAACTTCCGGAAGTGGATCAGGATAAATGTACCGCTTGTGGAGCTTGCGTAAAAGCCTGTCCCAAGTTCATCATCGAACTTCGTAAGAAAGGACCCAAGAACAGACGCATATTCGTCTCTTGTATCAATAAAGATAAAGGCGGTGCTGCGAAGAAGGCTTGTGCCAACGCTTGTATAGGTTGTTCGTTGTGCTTTAAGGAGTGTAAGTTTGAAGCTATTACCATTGCAAACAATCTATCATACATAGATCATACGAAGTGTCGTCTCTGTCGCAAATGTGTGGCGGTCTGTCCGACCAAAGCTATTCATGAGATCGGATTTCCTCCTCCAAAGCCAAAAGTAGAAGAGACAGAAAGTTCGGCAACCAAGACAGAACAAGTATAAGACTTTTAGAATAAAGCAAAAGATATGCTCAAGACATTCAGAATAGGAGGTATACACCCTCCCGAAGCGAAACTTAGTGCCGATGCACCTATCGAAGTATTCCATACCACAAACACGGTAACCATACCTCTCGGACAGCATATTGGAGCTCCGGCAGAAGTGGTAGTCAAGCGTGGAGATTGCGTTAAAGTGGGTACTCTTATAGGCAAAAGCGCCGGTTTTATCTCTGCGAACATACATTCGTCCGTTTCCGGTAAGGTTGTGAAGATAGACGATATCGTAGACACTTCCGGGTACAAAAAGCCTGCTGTATATATAGAATGCGATAACGAAGACACTTGGGAAGAGAGCATCGACAGATCTACTACCCTTGTGAAAGAGTGTAATCTCACCTCCAAAGAGATTATAGATAAGGTTGCAGCTGCAGGCATAGTAGGTCTGGGAGGTGCTACATTCCCTTCTCATGTCAAGCTGATGCCGCCTAAAGATAGCAAAGCAGAGATATTGATCATCAATGCAGTAGAGTGTGAGCCTTACCTTACATCCGACCATCGTCTCATGCTGGAGTATGCAGATGAAGTGCTTGTAGGTACTACAATACTGATGAAAGCCATCGGAGTAGAGCGTGCAGTAATAGGCATAGAGAACAATAAAAAGGATGCGATAGCGCTCTTGACGCAGAAAGCGACAGAATACAAAGGCATCACGATACAGCCTCTAAAGGTGAAGTATCCTCAAGGAGGAGAAAAACAGCTGATAGATGCAGTTACCAAAAGAGCCGTAAAGAGTGGACAGCTACCCATTTCTGAGGGTGCAGTTGTTCAGAACGTGGGTACAGCCTTTGCCGTTTACGAAGCCGTGCAGAAAAACAAGCCTCTCGTAGAACGGGTTGTTACCATTACGGGAAAACGTTTGGCTCGTCCGTCCAATCTTATGGTCAGGATCGGTACTCCTTTATCTTCTCTTATCTCTCATGTGGGAGAAGTTCCTGCCGGAACAGGAAAGATCGTAAGCGGTGGTCCGATGATGGGTAAAGCATTGGCTCAAACCTCTTCTCCTGTCACCAAAGGTACAAGCGGTGTGCTGCTACTACCTAAAGCGGATACAAAACGGAAGCCTATGCGAAACTGTATTCGCTGTACAAAGTGTGTCGGAGTATGTCCGATGGGACTAAATCCCGCATTCCTGATGCGTGATGTTACCTTCAAAAATTGGGACGAAGCCGAAAAGAATAATATCGTGGACTGTATAGAGTGCGGCTCTTGCAGCTTCACCTGCCCGGCCAATCGCCCTCTTCTTGATGAAATCCGCTTAGGAAAGCAGAAAGTAATGGGCATCATCCGCTCTCGTAAATCTTAAAGACTAAACATAATCAGAATAATGGATAATAAACTTCTGGTATCTCCCTCTCCGCATATACACAGTGGAGACAGTATAGAGAAGAATATGTATGGAGTGGTCATAGCTCTCATACCTGCTCTTTTGGCTTCATTTTATTTCTTCGGACTGGGTGCGGTTGTCGTTACCATAGCATCCGTATTGGGATGTGTGGCTACCGAATATCTCATCAACAAGTATCTATTGCGCCGAAATGAACTTACCATTACAGACGGAAGTGCTATTCTTACCGGTCTGTTGCTGGCTCTGAATCTCCCTTCAAACCTTCCGATATGGATTATACTCGTAGGTGCATTCATCGCCATAGGTATAGGTAAGATGTCTTTTGGAGGTTTGGGATGTAATATATTCAACCCCGCTCTTCTCGGACGTGTGGTACTACTCATCTCTTTCCCCGTACAGATGACGTCTTGGCCCAAGCCTCTCCAATGGGCTCAATACATTGATGTGGAGTCCGGAGCCACTCCTCTCGGAATACTTAAAGGCGTAAAGATGGGCATACAGGGCAACAGCTTGGATATGATACCCAATACCATGGATCTTCTTATGGGTCAAATGGGAGGATCTCTCGGGGAAGTGAGTGCCATAGCTCTGCTTTTGGGATTGGCTTATATGCTGATAAAGAAAATTATCACATGGCACATTCCGGTAGCCATACTCGGTACAGTGGTGATTTTTGCAGGAGCATTGTACTTGTATGACCCTACTATCTATCCCTCTCCTGAGGTTCATCTGCTGACGGGAGGTATGCTACTCGGTGCGATATTTATGGCAACGGACTATGTTTCATCGCCTATGACCAACCGAGGAATGATCATCTATGGTGTCTGCATAGGTCTTATCACGATGCTTATCCGTGTCTTCGGTTCATTCCCGGAGGGTATGTCTTTTGCCATTCTCATTATGAATGGTATCACACCCATTATTAACCTGTATGTTAAACCTAAACACTTTGGAGGTAAAGTAGCGAAATGAAGAAGTTAGGATCCACATTGCCCAATATGTTCTTATCTCTTACCGTGATATGTCTGGTAGCTTCAGCCTTGCTGGCTTTCGTTTATAATGGGACAAAAGATATCATTGCGCAATCCAAAGTAGCAGCCTTAGAGCGTGCGATAGGTGAGGTAACACCGGAGTTTGACAACTCTCCTTATCAGGAACAAGTGAAGATTCTTGTAGACACGGACAGCCTTATGGTATTTCCTGCCACAAAGAATGGGACTCTCGTAGCCACTGCCGTGCAGTCCGTTACCCACAAAGGATTTAGTGGAGATATCTCTATCCTGTTCGGATTCGACTTAGAGGGAAACATCATCAACTACTCTGTGTTATCAATGCAAGAGACTCCGGGACTCGGTACTAAGATGAAAGACTGGTTCAAAACAGAAAAAGGCAACCAGTCCGTACTTGGTAGAAATCTTAACAGCGGCGATTTGAAAGTAAAACAAGACCAAGGAGATGTGGACGCCATAACGGCTGCCACCATTTCCAGCCGTGCATTCCTGGATGCTGCAGCCCGGGCACACATCGCACAAAAAGAGTTCGTTGCAAGCAGAAACAGTGCTGCATCATCATCAACAGAAAGTGAACAACAATAAACAAGCCATGAATATATTAAAGTCATTAAAGAACGGAATCGTAGACGAAAACCCTATCTTCGTCCTCCTTTTGGGTATGTGTCCCACGTTGGGAACGACTTCTTCTGCCATGAATGGGTTCAGTATGGGAATGGCTACTATGTTCGTACTCATCTGTTCCAACATAGTGATCTCCCTGATCAAGAATCTCATTCCGGACAAAGTGCGTATACCTGCATTTATTGTTGTTATCGCTACGTTCGTAACCCTCGTTCAGTTCCTGATGGAAGCCTTTCTTCCTGCACTCTACGAAAGCTTGGGTCTATTCATTCCACTTATTGTGGTGAACTGTCTTGTGCTTGGTAGAGCAGAAGCTTTTGCCGCTAAGAATGGCACGCTATCCTCTATCGTGGATGGTCTTGCCATGGGTCTCGGATTTACCGTGGCACTTACACTTCTCGGTCTTGTGCGCGAACTCCTCGGCACTTGGCACGCTTTCGGGTACAAAGTTCCCGGGTTGGGAGAAGAGTACGGAGCATTGGTATTCGTTCTTGCGCCCGGTGCTTTCATCGCGTTGGGGTATCTGATTGCCATTATCAATACGCTTCGTAACAGATCAAAGGCATAACGCACATAATCTTTCAACAGACAAATACAAAACAGTATGGAATACTTTATCATATTCGTTTCCGCCATATTAGTCAACAATATCGTATTCTCCCAGTTCCTTGGAATATGCCCTTTCCTTGGTGTATCCCAAAAGCTCTCCACAGCATTGGGTATGGGTGCTGCAGTAACCTTTGTGGTAACGATAGCCACACTTGTTACGATGGCGATCAATCACTTTATCCTTGTGCCATACAATCTGGGATACATGATGACGATATCGTTTATCCTCGTTATAGCATCACTGGTTCAGATGGTGGAGATCATCCTTAAAAAGATCTCTCCGGCTCTGTATCAGGCATTGGGGGTATTCTTACCTCTGATCACAACAAACTGTATGATACTTGGTGCTGCCATTATCATTGTACAGAAAGACTACGATCTGCTCCGAAGCCTTACCTTCGCTATCTCAACAGCGATAGGCTATACCATTGCACTGGTAATATTTTCTGTCATCCGTGAGCAGCTTGCTCAGACAGATGTACCGAAAGCCCTAAAAGGTATTCCCATTGCTCTTATCGTGGCAGGTATTCTTGCTCTCTCATTTATGGGATTCGGCGGATTGGTATAGGCAAAGCCCGACACAATCAGAAAACCACAACGCCTCTTAAGTCGTCTGTTCAGATGCTTAAGAGGCGTTGTGGTTTTATATTCGGAAGCTCTATCTGCTCGTCTCTTTCCAACCGGTATGAAAAGTCTTTCGATTTAACGCTAATACAAATTCTTCTTGACCTGAAAACAAAAGTCTTTAATACTGAAAAGAGTTGCAAATCAAAAGCTGATTTGCAACATTCATACTTTGAATTGTCGGGATCGAATCTTGATTTCTGCCGGTCGGGGCTTGATGACTGTTTTCAGACAGGTCAAAAAGAAGATGTAAACGTGTTTGGGGAATCCTCTTAATTGCTTTAGAAAATCTACAAAATCAAGAAGCCGGAAACAAAAAACGCTTCCCCACTTGGAGGAAGCGTTCTTGTACTTTACTTGAAATAACGGCTGTTACTGAGTCCAAACATTAGGAAAATACTCTTGGAACAGCGCCGTAAAATGTTCTACTTGCTCCGGTGTGTGCTCTTTTACACCTGCCAATTTGTATGGCCACCCCATGGTTTCATATTTATGAACACCATAAGTATGATAAGGAAGTATCTCCACCCTGTCTATGTTTGTAAGCGTAGAATACTTTTCACACAGCAACCGGATGTCCTCGTCCGAGTCGTTGAACCCCGGAACCATAACACACCTGAGGCGTACAGGCATATTGATCCCCTCCAAATACTTTGCTGTCTTCCAGACTTGGCTACAGGATTGTTCCGTAAGCTCTCGATGCTTTTCATTGTCTGCCTGCTTCACATCCAACAGAACCATATCTATCAGATTATACACCTCTTTCACATCTTCATTCATGATGCTCCCATTGGTGTCTACGCAGATATGAATTCCGTTCTCTTTGAGCTGTCTCATGATCGGAATCAAGACATGCGCCTGCAACATAGGCTCACCTCCACTGAAAGTAACACCGCCTTTCTTCCCAAAGAAAGCTTTTTCACTTATGGCTCTACGTACCACTTCGTTCTCTTCAATGTTACGCCCCTTGGTGAAAGGAATCGTATCGGGATTGGCACAGTATGCACACTTAAAATTGCATCCTTGCATAAATACGACGAGCCGGAGACCCGGCCCGTCGAATGTACCCATCGATTCAAATGAGTGTATTCTTAGCATAACAGCAAGTAAAACTGATTATCTCATTCTCTTGTGGAAGCTACGAGAAATAACTTCCAACTGATGTTCTCTACTTAGCTTAATGAAGTTTACAGCGTAACCGGAAACACGGATTGTAAGCTGTGGATAGTTTTCCGGATGTTCCATTGCATCTTCCAACATAGCACGGTTCAATACATTCACGTTCAAGTGGTGAGCCATCTTGGAGAAGTATCCGTCCATCATGCTTACAAGGTTCTCTACCTGCTCTTCTTTGTTAGAACCCAAAGAGTGAGGTACGATGCTGAATGTGTTACTTACTCCGTCAAGAGAGTCTGAATAGTCTATCTTCGATACGGAAGAGAGAGAAGCAATAGCTCCATTCTCATCACGTCCGTGCATTGGATTGGCTCCCGGAGCAAATGCAACACCCTTGGCGCGTCCGTCCGGAGTAGCACCTGTCTTCTTTCCATACATCACGTTGGATGTGATGGTAAGGATAGAAAGTGTAGGCTCTGCATTCTTGTAGACAGGAAGAGCTTTTAGAAGATCGCTAAAGTAGCGAGTTACATCTATTGCCAAAGAGTCTACACGGTCGTCGTCGTTACCATAGCAAGGGAAGTCGCCCTCTATCTTGAAGTCTTCAGTAAGACCGTCTGCATTTCTCAATGCTGTTACCTTTGCATGTTTGATAGCAGAAAGAGAGTCCGCAACGATAGAAAGGCCGGCAGCTCCATAGGCAAGATTGATAGCCGGATTGGTATCTACAAGAGCCATTTGAGCCTTTTCGTAGTAGTACTTATCGTGCATGTAGTGGATGATGTTCATAGCATCATTGTAGACACGAGCTACTTCTACAAGAACCTTCTTGTAGTTTGCCATTACTTCATCAAAGTCCAAAACATCGCTCTTAAGTTCAGGAATATCCTTTACTACCACATGTCCTGTAAACTCGCAACGACCTCCATTCAATGCCAATAGAAGCGCTTTGGCAAGGTTAGTTCTTGCTCCGAAGAACTGAATCTGCTTACCTATCTCCTGGAATGATACACAGCATGCGATACCATAGTCGTCGGACTTTCTTACGCCACGCATCAGGTCATCGTTTTCATACTGAATGGAAGATGTGTCTATAGATACTTGAGCACAGAAGTCCTTGAAACCTTGTGGAAGATCTTGTGCCCAAAGAACTGTCATATTTGGTTCGGGAGAAGGACCGAGGTTATAAAGCGTTTGCAAGAAGCGGAAGCTGGTCTTTGTAACCTTGTGTCTTCCATCCTGCAAGCGTCCTCCGATAGATTCTGTTACCCATGTGGGGTCTCCTGCAAATATTTCATTGTAAGAGTTCATACGCAACTGACGTACCATACGTAGCTTTATTACGAACTGGTCTATAAGCTCTTGCGCAAAAACTTCATCGATATTGCCTTGGTTAAGATCGTACTCTATATATATGTCCAAGAAAGAAGAGACGTTTCCTAAAGACATCGCTGCTCCATCTTGCTCCTTTACTGCTGCAAGGTAAGCGAAGTAAACCCACTGAACAGCTTCTTGTGCCGATGTTGCAGGACGAGAAACATCAAAGCCGTAAGACTGTGCCATAACTTTGATATCCTTAAGAGCCTTGATCTGCTCACTTACTTCTTCTCTCAAGCGAACTTTTTCTTCCGACATAAAGCCAAGAAGAGAGTCAAGATCTGCTTGCTTTGCTTCGATCAATCTGTCCGCACCATAAAGAGCAAGACGGCGGTAGTCCCCTATTACACGACCACGTGCATAGTTGTCCGGCAAACCGGTAAGGAAACCAAGAGAGCGGTAAAGACGAATCTCAGGAGTATAAACATCAAATACACCATCGTTGTGTGTCTTGCGATAAGAATGGAAGATCTCTTTTACCTTTTCGTCCAAGTGTACTCCGTTTTCTTCACACGCCTTGTCCACAACACCGATACCACCAAAAGGCTTAATTGCTCTGCGAAGCAATTCGTCTGTCTGTAAACCCACCACCACTTCGTTCTCTCTGTCTATGTAACCGGGAGCGTGAGAAGTAATAGTCGAAATCGTTTTTGCATCTATCGAACGAACTCCGTTGTTTTCTCGTTCTTCTTTCAAAGCTGCAGTACAAATGCTCCAGATTTTCTTTGTTCTCTCTGATGCGGGTTGAAGGAAAGATGCGTCTCCGTTATAAGGAGTAACGTTTCTCACAACGAAATCACGAACATTTATTTCGTCATTCCATAAACCTTTCTTGAAATCCATGTCTTTTTCTTTTGTTATGTTAGATGAGGTTGTATTATATGCACATTAACTACTGCTTAAATATGCAGTGCAAAGATAATATGTAAAAAAGAGATGAGCAAGACAGCAATCAAAATATAAGTTAATAAAAATAGCTATTTGGAGAGAAATCTATTAAAATTTGCGGTAAAACATCCGGAATACGAATATTTAACCTCTACTAAGTATTTTATTTCGCAAATTCAGCATCACAATCATGGTTAATTTGTGTTTAACGCAAATCACCTAAAATGATATATTCATCAAAAGACACAGAGATGAGTATCTCTCTTTTGATTCTGCCACAAAGAAACTAACTTTGTAATACTCTAATACTCTTCAAAATGGCACTGGATATAGAAAAACTAAGAGATTTCGCCCTGTCTCTACCGCATGTAACAGAAGATCTTCCCTTCGATCCGGAAGTAATCGTGTTCCGCATTTTGGATAAGATTTTCATGCTTCTTCCCTTAGACAGCGAGGATGGCACGTGCTTTAATGTGAAGTGCGATCCCGAAATAGCCGAGAATCTTCGCATGCATTATAACGCCGTTATTCCCGGATATCACATGAACAAAAGGCATTGGAATACTATATATGTAAATAAAGACATGAACGATGCCCAAGTTCTGGAGCAAATAAGAGCATCATACGAGCTTGTATTCTCAAAAATTCCAAAGCGGTTGAGAGAAAATCTATAGTCTATTAGTATCCGTTTCTTATAAAAGACAAATAGCAGACATTTGTCCTTGGACAAGTGTCTGCTATACATATTTAGTCGTCCCTTAAAAAGCATTGATAAGCGAGAGATCCTCCAACCATGGTCTCTCGCTTATTATTTTGAGCAGGATCCAAAGAGCTCTCATGGCTCTTTTGAAGTTGTAAGCAGCAGC
>JAUMWS010000047.1:0-11234 GCA_030529525.1 Porphyromonas sp.
CTCTCCTTCCGTAAAGGAAGAGAATCTTACCCATGCAGAATCTACCGTGGCGGGGAAGACTCCGGAAGAGCCTGCTCCTGTGGGAGAGAAGAGATATCGCATTCAGATCCTCAGCCACACAAAAAAGATAAGCCCTTCGGATCGTCGTTTCAAAGGCTATGGAGAACACCTCAAGTGGTATAGGGATGGCAACTTATACAAGTACACGCTATACGACTTTGCTACTCGAAAAGAGGCAGCAGAACAACAAAAGAAGTTGAAGAACGTATTTAATGGATGTTTTATAGTTACCTTTGTCGGAGATAAAAGAGTAGATTAGAAAATCGATTAGCACAAAATTATATCAAGACATTAATATATGGAGACACTTGGCAAGAAGAAACAGTTGTTTAGAATCGGGATAGCCGGAATCATTGCTTTGGCTATTCTCTATTTTGGTCTAAACTTCTTGAAAGGACTGAATATCTTTAACCGGGAGCATATCTACTATACCAGTTTGGAAAACGCCAAGGATGTTACCATCTCTACACCCATTCTTATAGATGGTTATAGAGTGGGATTGGTTACAGATGTGGAGTACGACTACAAAAACTTTTCCGGAACAAATGTAGAGATGTCCATAGACAAAAAGCTGAATATCCCTAAAGGAAGTTATATCATAGTTCGGGGTAATCCCTTGAGTGGAGCCGAACTGATTATTATCCGATCCTCCAATACAAACTTTCATGTTCCGGGAGAATCTATTGGCAGCAAGCCCACTCAAGATCTTCTTGCTCAGGTATCTGAAGAGTTGCTTCCCAATCTTGTCCGAACTGTTAGCAAGATAGATACACTTATTGCAGGAGTTCAAGATATTATCGAAAAAGGCAATCTTCCGGATACGTTTAGGGAAATCAATACCGCTTCTCACGATATAAGTAAGGCTGTTCGCTCGCTCAAACATTCGATAGATGCTCATCTTCCGGGAATGATGAGCGATTTCCGTGCCGGAACAGCCTCAATAGCTAGCGTAACATCCAAGCTCGACAGTCTGGACTATGCTTCTACTTATGCCGAAATTCAAAGCATTGCGGAGCAGCTCAACAGACTAACCCAAAAGCTTCAACAGCCGGATAATACGCTTGGTCTTCTTTTGACGGACAGAAAGCTGTACGAACAGATTAACAAACTAACCCTCTCTGCAGACAGTCTCCTTGTAGACATCAAAGCGCATCCGAAGCGTTACGTTAAGTTCTCACTATTCTGATCTTTAAACCTTTGAATTACTGCTAATAAACAATACTTTTATATCATACAAATAGCCCGATTTGATCCACTCAAATCGGGCTATTTTTTATCCGTACAGGAGATACTATGTTTGAATATTTCTCCTTATTACAGCCATTGGTTCATGAAAGCATCCATCTCTTCTGCCTTCTCTTCCAGCCTTTTGAAGAATTCAAACTGAGCCAAAGAGCGTTGCAGATTATGCTTCGGGCTCTCTATCTTGTAGTAGGTATCCCCATTGATATAGTCTGTAAGGAAGCGAACGGTCTGCATGTAGGTAAGCAATCTTCCTCCGTAAGGGAGTAGCCGGATCTCTTGAGGAGTCAGAAACGAATGAGCACTCTCCATATATCCACGGGTATAAGCCTCAAATATCGGCATATTAACGCCTATCTTCTCAAGTTGCGGCTCATCCTCCTTACTTGTGTTCACAGCAGTGCGGATAAAGTCTCCTATATCGGAAAGCACAAATCCCGGCATTACGGTATCGAGGTCTACCACACATAGTACTCGCTTCTCGTTCTTATCGAAAAGGATATTATTCACCTTCGTGTCGCAGTGGTTTGTCCGCATCGTGAGTTTACCCTCTTTGTACAGCTTCTCTTGGATACACATCTTTTCGGCACGGCTTTCAAGCTCATCTACCAGCCACTGTACCTCCGCCAGTCTGCCCACTTTATCCTCTTTTACTGCACCTCGAAGCTGACCAAGGCGGAACGTCATGTTATGGAAGTTCGGAATAGTATCTCCCAACACTCCTGCCGGAATATCGGCAAGCATTGCCTGAAACTCACCAAACGCTTTTCCTGCTTCGTAGGACAACTCCGGAGTAACCGCCTCGTAGCTCACACTGTCCGGAATAAACAGACACACGCGCCAATAACTCTCTCCATCAAAATGATAGTTCTTGCCATCCTTTGTTCGGAAAAATGTCAGAACTTTTCTATCCAAATCTTTCTCTCCTCGTTCGGACAGTTTCTTACGGATATGCTCCGTCACAGCAAAGATATTGTTTTGAAGCGTGTCTACATCCGTAAAAATCAGATGATTGATACGTTGTAAGATGTACTTGAACGCTCCATCGGACATCTTTACTCCAAGGGTGTCATTGATGTGTCCGTTACCTACGGGAACAACCTCCACAACCTCTCCTTCAATAGGGAAGTGTTGAAGAATAGACGCATAGTCGGCTCTTGTATTTGTCATAAATAGAAGGGTTTATAAGGGGTTTTACTAAATCTTCTGTGTCTATAAAGACGTGGCTATAAAGATACTACTTTTTCTCTGTATCTCACTTTGCACTTCATACTATGCTGCCACTCTTTTTCGTATACACTTACAGAAAACTTGCTTACTCTGTTCACATCTTTTCTCAAACACATTCAAAAGCCAAAATCAACCCCTGACTCTCAAAAATCAAGCTCCGATTTCTGCAAATCACACCTTGATTTTTGCAGACCAAACCACGATTTTTATATCTGTTAGTATTAAGATGTTCTTTTGTATTCGATAAATAATATTTGTAAATAGGCTTATTCTCTTTTTCTCCTCTTATTTGATAGATAGCTTTCTAATATTTCTCTTTTTCCAAAAGAATGCTCTCCTCTTTATTCTATTCTTTCTTTACTATTTTATTAATTTCTAATTGTTTATTCATTTGAGATCTTCTGTATATAGACTTCGTATGGGAGGAATGGAAGCTTTTTATAATTGTTCTGTTAGTGCTTTTTTATCTTATATTCCAAATTTGGGGATTGATATTTATTAGTTATATTTGGGGAAAACATAAAAATATATTTACTATCTTATGAAGATAAAACTGACCATATCCGGAAATAATAGCTTTGTTCCTTTTGTTCATCAACCTTTACTCGTTGGAACTATTCAAAAATGGTTGGGAGATAATGAGTGGCATGGAAACAAATCTCCTTTTAGTTTTTCTCGACTTAGAGGGGGCAGAGCAGTAAAAGGTATGAATGGAATGATGTTTGAATCTACCGGTAGCCTTGTTATAGGTACTCCGTATAAGGAAGTTTTGGATAGATTCATAAATGGAATTTCTAAAGATCCAACGATGTTCAACGGCTTAGTAGTTCAAGAAATATTGGTTATGGGAGATCCTGATCTATCTGATTGTGATATATTTTATCCGGTAAGTCCTATCTTATTGAAGCAAAAATGTCCGGAAGGAGGATACTCTCATATAGTTTTTTCAAATAAAAAAGAAGCAGATGAGGCTCTAACTGAGTCACTTCAAGCAAAACTTCGAATGGGCGGTATTGAAGACCCTTCAGCTCGCGCAGAATTTATTAGAGATAGTGAAGGAGCTAAAGAAATGCTTATAGATTACAGAGGAGTTAAAAATAAAACCAGTTGGTGTCCAATCAGAATTATCGGTAAGCCGGAGACAAAACTGTATATCTGGAATATAGGGATAGGTCACTCTACCGGCATAGGTTTCGGTTGTATAACAGACAAATGATTAGAGACATGAATGTAGAAGAAAAAAGGATTAATCTTGAAATGCTTAAAGAGGTGCCGGAGCTTACAGACAGGATTCAACTCATTTTGGAACCTCTTGTTCCTCTTTCTATGGTCTCAGAGTTTCCCGGATCTTACTATAAGACATTGGATATTCCAAGTAAAAAGATGCTGTGCGGACTGTTTGAAAACATCTTTGGATGGCATTTTAGTCCTAAGTATAGGGAGGAGATAATTAAGGATATTTCCAAAATAAGAAAGAAGAAAGATAAAGCATATAAACACGAAAAGTATGACTATTCTTCAAGTTATAAGCCACTTCTAATGGAACATTTTGATGTTTTAAAATGTGAGATAAAGTCGGAAAGAGAGAGCATAAAGTTTAATGATTTTTGGAAAAGGCAGTATAGAAGAGGAGATGCGGGAAAGACACATGTGGGAGGATGCGCCAATATGGATTATCGAGTAATTCAAGATCTTGAAAATATTGTGAAAGATCCAATGTTATTTGAGGCCCAAAAGGGGTACTTTCCTACCTATTATACAACGCCTACGAATAGAGAATATGTAGATATTGGAGGTTATTATGTAATAGATCTTAAAGTTTCATCTTTTCTTGGGAAATGCCTACATGAATCTCTGGATAATAACATTGGTTACTTAGGAACGAGTGAAGGTTGGATCAATATTGAAATTGGGTGCTATGAAAATAAATGAACATCCTCTTGTTAAATATGCGGAAGCTCTTATTTTGTTTAGAAAGGAAGATTCTTCTGATGCAAAAACATATGAGCAGAATCTTTTAGAAGAGATAAAACGCAGCAAAGAGCACTTTCGTATAATGCCTAGTGAGGCTTGGGAAGGAAAAGAAGAAGTTCTTTACAAGTATGTTGCAAAAGAGAAGGGGGATACGGCTAAGGGCGTATTTCTTTCTCCGAGCGTTATTTCTACAGATATGCTTGCCGGTAATGTCTGGAAAAGTTTGAATGCGTATGAGGAAGCTCTTGGAGAGTCGGGGTGTGATCTTGAAAAAATAAAAGAGGTCGTGATGTCTGAAATACCTCTCACCGGAGAATTTTTGGGATTTACTGAAAAAGGAGGAATAACAAGAAGTAAACCTAAAGCCTCCATCAGAGAGAAAATTTTGGGTACCATAGCAACTACAACAGCCTTAAAACCATGCTGTCAGCATGAAGGAAATAATTTTTGTATTATTCCGGATCTCTCTATAGAGCGAATGTTTGACTTCATATATGTTTTTGACAGAATGATGAGGCAGGAGACGGACAAACTAATGCTGGGAAAAGTCTTTCAAAATAAACCAAAGCGTTCGCTCCTATATCGTGGAAATTACCCTGGAGCTCCTAGAAGTTTTATAATGAATGGAATTTCTTTACTGGCTGCGTTGGGAGACATGACAAAAGATTCCGAATGCTCTACTCGGTCAGAACGTGTTTTGGATGCACTTAAATCTGCTGACATTTATCTGATACAATATGGTGATGCAAAGCCATTTTCATATAGTCATCATATTATAGAGTTGGCAAAACAAAAACAATTGCGTGGCATAGTTGATGGAATGTACTATGCCAAACTCTATAAGTGTGGGAAAAGAGTGGCACAGAGGTCTGTTAGCATTGAGTATGAACGCTTTGATTTTGCATTGTCTCGCTTTTTGCACTTATTTAATTCCTCATCTTTCAGGGACTTTATGATATTTAGAGCGGAATATCCTGTTAGTACAGAATTATTATTTAATACATATTTCATAAGGATAGAAAAAATGGATCAGAAAGTAGTAGAATCGGCGAAAAGCCTTGGACAATGGCTAAATAAAATAGCCTCTAGGGTGGCTTTCAAAGAGCTAGAAAAAGCCAAAGGTTCTCCAAACTATTGGCAAAAGTGGGAAGAGATAAAGTTTAAAACTTTGATAGAATTGGAAAGTTCAATTTTTTCAGCTAAAAGTGGTTCTGCCATGGTTGCTCAAATTTTGACAAGAGCCGGTCGGATTTCAAATACAGATGCTCCTTTTGAGGCCTCTCTGTTTATTGAGAATACGATTACTGGAAATGTACCATTGGACAGTGCTAAGGATGTTCTTATAGCTTTTTCTCGAATCAAAAGTGAAAAGCAGGTAATGGAACCAGAAGACTTTAACAACATAGAAGACAATAGCGAAGATTTAAACAACGAATAAAAAAGAAATAGTATGAATATTACAGGAGTTTTGGTGTCTATAGTAGCACCTTTTGAAAACCATATTGCTAATGGTGGAGATAAATTGCTGGGTAATGCTAATTCTATCAAAAGAAGACCTGACGGTCGAGTCTACGTGAGTGGACAAATGCAGAGACATGTTTTATTTTCTGCGATGGACAGGCTGAATATGGTAGATCCGGAAAGAAAAGACACCTTCCTTTCTAATGCCGATGGGATTACCTCTTCGGTCGAAAAAGATTTGCGTGCAGACCTCGGAGGTTTTATGAATCCTAGTAAGGGAGGATATACAGACCGGCGTATTGCTCCTCTCTCTGCAACCTATGCAGTCTCTCTAAATGAAAGCAATGTGGGAAGAGATTTATTGGTAAGGATAAAGTATGATGCTAATGCTAAGGAACAAGCTATGGCAACGAAAGAGTTCAGTGAACGAGATTCTATGTTGATGAATTTTCACTTGGATGTGAGTGCCCTAAGTGTATCCAAAGTTTTTGATTATAAAGAAACTCTAAATGTTGGAGTTAAGTACTTTAAGCATGCTACCGAGCAAGAAAGAAAGAGAAGAGTAAAGCTCTATCTGGAAGCAACCAGAATGATGAATGACTATGCAAATCAAGCAAGAAATGCTATTTGTGGAGAACCGGAAAAAGTATTTATTGTTTTTGATGAGCATTTGAGCAGAAAGGCGATGAGATACTTTAGTGCTGATGAGCAAGAGAAAAAGAATATCATAGCAGAGCTAGATAGTAGAAATGCAAAGTATTTTATTGGTGACGACAAGACAGAGAATAGCGTTAATAAGGCATATAATGATGCATTTGCTTTCTTAGAAGCAAATAATCTCTTTGACCCTTCTGAAAAAGATAAGAATGGAAAAGAGATTATAATGAAGTATGAAGACTTATTCAAATAGGGCAAACATATTATCGGAGGAAAAACCTAAGATTTTGGCCAAACTTTCGGGAATTACATTAGAGGAGCATACCTCTAATGTAGTTTGCGAAGGGGAGGCTATTGTTTCTAAATTACCGGCTACTAAGGAGAAATATTATAGTTTTAGCGGAAAAGATTTATCTAGAAGATTGGAGTTGGCTTGTAGGCACCACGATGATGGAAAAAGAGAAAAGTGTTGGCAACAAGCTTGTCAGAGGGACTATAATAACTTTATTTTGTGGTCTCAGGAAAGGAGTAATGGATCTTTTTCACAATATCAGTTAGAACGAGGAACCGAAGTTGGAAAAAATCTTCGTATTGCAGGTGTTCGTCATGAGATTTCTTCTATAAAGTATGTTCAAAAAAAGTATCCTCTTTGGCTTAAAGTCGCCATTGGAGCACACCATGGAAAATTGGGATTTCGATATGAAGAACGGTGGAAACAAGAAGCAGGGAAGGAGCTTTGGACGGAATTTCTAAAGGGATCTAACAATATTTCAGAATTAGAGAATACTGAAAGATCGGCAATAGAGCACTACTGTTATGCCGGTCCCAGAGGACTATTAAGATTCGCAGATCACAGAGCAAGTGCAAAAGAAGAAGGGCTCGAAGTAGTTGATATTTCTTCTTTTCAGTATTCCTTCCCTCCAAACTGGGAAAAACGCACTGTCCAAAAACTTGTGGAGGCAAATTGGAAGAAAGATTTTCTTTTAGTGCGTGCTCCTACAGGAGCGGGAAAGACAGATGCAGCTTTGTTATGGGCTTCCAAACAGATAGAAAACAAGAGAGCCGATCGATTGGTCATAGCGATGCCAACTAGGTTTACATCTAATGCTTTGGCTATTAATATTTCTAAGACACTTTCTGATATAGGATTGTATCATTCTACATCGTGGTATGTAAAGCATCAGAGTGCTATAGAGATAGAGTATTCCAATGTACAAAAAGAGCGAATGACTCACCAATTAGCTAGGTATTTGGCTACTCCTATAACTGTCTGTACTATAGATCATCTGCTAATGGCATTAACGCTGAGTCGAGAGGACCATCATCTTATTACTTTTAATCTTGCGAACTCTTGCCTCGTAATAGATGAAGTGGACTTTTATGATGATTTCACACAAGCGAATATTAGAGTCTTGTTAGAACTTTTAGGTTACTGGAAAGTCCCCGTTCTTATGATGAGTGCATCTCTTCCTGACTCAACTCTTTCTGAATATCGTGAACTTGGGTATTCCAATGCCGAGCTTATTGAAGATATTTCTGATTATGAAAGGATCAGATTTTCTATAAAGGATATACAAGAGAGCGAAGGTTTAGAAAATATTGAGAACACCTTGCAAATAGCATTGGAGAAGAAGACTGCGATTATCTATGCCAATACAGTAGATAGGGCAATGATCTATTATGATTGGTTTAGGAATAGAGGCATAGGAGTAGAAGATATTGTACTGTATCACAGTAGATTTTCGGAGCCGGATAAAAAGAAAAAGGAAGAGCTCTTAATAGAGATGCTCGGGCGAAATGCTTGGGAAAAAGGCAAGGCAAAAGGTATTGCTGTTCTAACCCAAATAGGAGAAATGAGTATAAATATAAGTTCTGATATTATGATATCGGATATATGTCCGATAGATAGACTTACTCAGAGAGCCGGACGACTCTGTCGTTTTGATAACAATAAGAGAGGAGAGCTTTATATTATACTCCCTCAAAAGAATGGTTGTATGTATCCGGCGCCTTATGGATCCTATGACAACAAAACAAAGAGTTGGAAGGCTTGTAATGCACTAACAAGCACAATAGACTTGATCTCTAAAGATTGTTATTCTGCTCAAATGCTCATTGACCTAGTTAATAAGGTGTATTTGAAGGAGCGTCAATATTCATTCGAAGCTCAAGATAATGCGAGAAGACTTAGAAACTCATTTCGAGATAATTGGATCGTCAATCCTAAGAATAATCCAGAGGAAGAGGATACTAATAATGATTTCTGGAAATCTAGGGATATTGCCCAGCAAGAGACTATTTATATAGAACGACCTTGTAAAACATACTTTTCATCACGTGCGGAATTTGAAATATGGAAGTTGGCTTATACGGTAGATATTCCTATATATCTGCTCGAGAAAGGGCTTAAAAATCATATGATAATCCAAGAGGGTATTATTGTAGGGGAGCAAGAAATGAGCTTATTTATTGTAAATACAGGTTTTTATTCTTTTGAAAGAGGAGTAGATTTAAAAGAGTCGGATATTTTCTTATAGTCTACAAGAAACAGATGTTTATTACCGGTACTCACTTCAACTATTATTTAGTTTGTCATAGAAAGCTGTGGTTATTCTCTTCGGGGATAACTATGGAGCATACTTCCGATTTGGTATATGAAGGAATGTTAATCCATGAAAATAGTTATCCACAACGCTCTATGAGGTATGAAGAGTTGGAACTTGATGGTATAAAGATCGACTTTTATGATGCAAGAAATAAGGTTGTACATGAGATAAAGAAGTCGGATAAGATAGCTCCTGCACATAGACTTCAACTGTTATATTATCTTTATGTTCTTGAGCGAAACGGTGTTGTTGGAGCAACCGGAATATTGGAATATCCGAAGCTTAGACGAAGAGAGGAAGTTTTACTTACGGATGTTGATAGAGAACAGATCAGAGAAATTGGATTTGAAATAGAAAGAATAGCAGAAAGTAAAGAGTGCCCTCCTGTAATAGAGTCTAAGATATGCAAAAACTGTAGCTATTGTGATTTTTGTTTTTCTGGAAAAGAGTCCGATCAATTATGAAAAAGAGTTACTATCTATTCAATCCGGGAGAGCTGTCTCGTAAGGACAATACTCTTCGCTTTACACCGATAGAAGAAGATGGAAATGGTGTTGAGCACTTTGGCCAATCACGGTATATTCCTATAGAGGGAGTCAGTGATCTGTTTGTATTTGGAGCATTAAGGGCAAATAGTAGTCTGTTCAACTTTCTTGGACAAAATGACGTTGCAGTTCACTTCTTTGATTATTATGAAAACTATACAGGCTCATTCATGTCTCGAGATGCCTTGCTATCCGGTAAAATGTTGTTGGCTCAAACTAAAGCACATTTGGACTTTGACAGGCGATTAAGTCTCGCAAAGAAATTTATCAGAGGAGCTGCTTTTAATATGCAGAAGAATCTTAGCTACTACAACAATAGAGGCAAAGATGTGCAAGATATTATCAATCAGATAGAGTCTCTTTCTTCCAGCTTAAATGGGGCAGACTCTATAGAGGCACTTATGGGAATGGAGGGTAATATTAGAATCTCATACTATGAAGCTTTTAATACCATTATTGAGCATTTTGAAATGGGTACAAGAAGCAAGCAACCTCCGAGGAATGAAGTTAATGCATTGATCTCTTTCGGTAATATGATGTGTTATTCAATATGCTTAAAGGCAATACATCAAACACAACTGAATCCGACTATTAGCTTTCTTCACACTCCCGGAGAGAGGCGTTATTCTCTCTGCTTGGATATCTCTGAGATTTTTAAGCCAATTCTTGTTGATAGAACTATATTTAAGGTGTTAAATAAAAGACTTATTCAAGAGAAACATTTTGATAGGAAGCTGAATAAGTGTGTCCTTAATCCAAATGGTAAAAAGATATTTGTTCAAGCTTTCGAAGAGAGACTCACAGAAACTATTAAACACAGAAGATTGGGACGATCGGTAAGCTATAAACACTTGGTAAAACTCGAATGTTATAAGTTGGCTAAAGATTTACTCGGAATAGAAGAATACGAACCATTTAAAATGTATTGGTAATGTATGTAATTTTGGTGTACGATGTAGGTGAAAAACGAGTGGCAAAGATGTTAAAGCTATGCCGACAATATCTTAACTGGATCCAAAATTCTGTATTTGAAGGAGAAATAACAGAGGTAAAGCTTCTTGAGCTAAAAATGGCTGCTCACGACATTATGGATGAAGAAGAGGATAGTATTATAATATTTTCATCCAGACAACATCGTTGGTTGGAAAAAGAGATCTTGGGAAAAGAGAAGGCTTCTGTAGACATCTTTTTGTGAGTAAAATCCTTGTTCTTCTGTTTTTGTCGTCTATCGTTCTCTCTTGATTCTTTTATTATATGCTTTCTCTGGAAGAAAGATTATAGAAATCTTGATTATCAGTGTTTTACTATGGTTGTCGAAGCCTGCCCCTTTTTATATTATTGGTGTTCGACGACTTCTTTCTTAAATTTTATCGCCTTTTATCTCGCTTTATCCCTTTGTTATCGTCAATTTTTCTGTGTACTTTTACGGCTATCAATTGTACCTTAGTGGAATTAAAAC